>DATAFZ010000057.1:0-31018 GCA_036257225.1 Candidatus Limnocylindrales bacterium
TGCGGCTCGGGCCGCTACCGTCCGTCATGTCCGATTCCTGCGCACCGACCGGTCCGCCTCAGCCGGCAAACAGGCCGACTCGCGCCGTCGCTGTCTGGACGGTCTCGCCGCGGCCCGGCTCGCCGCGTGCGAAGGCGATCAGGCCGATGATCGCCGCGGCGGCGACCACCGCGACGAGCCAGCGTCCCAGATCGTCCATCCCGCTACCTCAGATCCCGTCCCGGAG
The DNA here is from genome assembly GCA_036257225.1 of Candidatus Limnocylindrales bacterium. Classification (GTDB taxonomy): domain Bacteria; phylum Chloroflexota; class Limnocylindria; order Limnocylindrales; family CSP1-4; genus SPCO01. The sequence goes on from DATAFZ010000057.1 coordinate 227, forward strand.
GATCGGGCAGGTCATGCAGTGGCCGCCGCCACGGCCTTTGCCGAGCTCGAACCCCTCGATCTCGATGACCTCGACGCCGGCCGCGCGCATCCGGGCGATGGTGTACGTATTGCGCTCGTACGCGATGACGACGCCGGGCTCGATCGCAACGACGTTGTTCCCGTCGTCCCATTGCTCGCGTTCCTGCTGGTAGCGGTTCCCGCCGGTCTCGACGACCTCGAGGCGGCGCGTGTGCAGGGCATCGGCGACCGCCGACAGGAGGTCGCGCTCCGGCCGGATGTCGAGCGTCCCGGGTCGGTCGCCTGGCCGGATGCTGATCGCGCGGATCCCCTCGGTCACGCGCGGGTAGGCCGTGACCTTGTCGCGATCGAGCATCGTGAACACCGTGTCCAGGTGCATGTGGGCACGGTCCTTCGACATCACGCACGCGATCACCCGCTCCGCCCCCTCGCGCGCGAACAGCGCGCGGGCGATGAGCTCGATCATCCGGGCCGTCGTCCGCTCGGACAGCCCGATGAGGACGGTTCCCCGGCCGAGGATCTCGACGTCGCCGCCCTCGAGCGAGGCGAGCCCGAAGTCCTGGGCGTTGAACCGGTCGTCGTCCCCGAGCGGCGGATACCAGTACTCGAATCCGGCGTCGCGGAACATGGGGTGCCCGCGATAGATGGCGGCCATGTTGTAGGCCTCGCGCCGCCGCGCCGGCCAGTACATCGGGTTGATCGAGACACCGCCGTAGATCCAGCACGACGAGTCGCGCGTGAACAGCGTGTTGGGCAGCGGCGGCAGGATGAACGTTCCCTCGTCCTCGATCGCGGCAGCGATGAGCGACCGCCGGGCGACCGACCGCAGGTCGAGCCCCGACTCACCGACCGTCAGGCCGCCGATGAGGTGCGCAGCGAGGCGCTCCGGTGGGAGCGCTTCGAGGAGCCTGCCTACGTCCTCGACGAGGCTCGGCCCGACGACGTGCTCCGACGCAAGGAGTCCGATCAGGCGCCGGCGCACCTTGTCGTCGGCCGCAAGCGCCTCGCCCAGCAGGTCATGGACGTACAGGACCTCGACGTCGCGTTCGCGCAGCCGGGCGACGAACTGGTCGTGCTCCCGTTGCGCCCGCTCGACCCAGAGGACGTCGTCGAACAGGAGCTCATCGTGGTTCCCGGGCGTGAGTCGCTGCAGGCTGAGGTCCGGCCGATGGACGATCACCTTGCGGAGCCTGCCGACCTCGGACCCGACATAGAACTGCGGGAGTGCGCTCTGCCCGGTGGAGGTGCCCTTCTGGGGCGTCGTGTCTGCGGTCGTCGTGGTCATGCAAAGACTCCTGGGACAACGCTGGTCCCTGCTGTGCCCGCAAGCATCCCGTCGATCTGGGTGAGTGAGCCGATCACGGCGCGGTTCCCCGTGACCGACACGTAATCCCGGGCTGCCTGGACCTTCGGGCCCATCGAACCGGCCGCGAAGTCGCTGCGCCCGAGCTCGTCCGGCGTGACCCGGTCGAGGCGCCGCTGGCGCGGTGTGCCCCAGTCCTCGTAGACCCCGTCGACGTCCGTCGCCATCGCAAACAGGTCCGCCCCGAGGTCGCAGGCCAGCAACGAGCTGGCGAGATCCTTGTCGATCACCGCCTCCACGCCGCGGAGCTGCCGGTCCTCGCCCTTCTCGTAGACCGTCGGGATGCCGCCACCGCCGGCGCAGATGACGATCGCTCCCTGCTCGAGGAGCCAGCGCATCGGTCGCACCTCGAAGATGCGCACCGGCCGCGGCGACGGGACCACGCGCCGCCAACTCTTGCCGTCCATCTTTACGGCCCAGCCGTGATCCTTCGCGAGGCGGCGCGCGTCCGCCTCGTCGTAGACCGGCCCGACGAACTTCGTGGGATCGTCGAAGGCGGGGTCGGCGGGATCGACCTCGACCATCGTGAGGATCGATGCGATCGGCACCTCGAACGGCAACCGATTGCCGAGCTCCTGCTCGAGGAGGTAGCCGATCATGCCCTGGGTCTCGGCGCCGAGGACATCGAGGGGGTACGGCTCGACCGCCGTGTACGCCGCGGACTGGAGCGCGAGCAGCCCGACCTGCGGCCCATTGCCATGCGAAACGACCAGCTCGTGCTGTTTCGCGACGGTGGCCAGCTGGCCCGCCGCGACCGCGACGTTCTGACGTTGATGCTCGGCCGTCATCGGCTCGCCGCGACGGAGGAGCGCGTTCCCGCCGAGGGCGACCACCACTCGCATGACGCTCCTCTCAGTCGCCGAGCGTCGCGACGAGGATGGCCTTGATCGTGTGCATCCGGTTCTCGGCCTGGTCCCACACGATCGAGCGCTCGGACTCGAAGACGTCGTCGGTCACTTCCATGCCGTCGAGCCCGAATCGCTCGTACATCTCGGCGCCGACCTCGGTGTGTCGGTCGTGCAGTGCCGGCAGGCAGTGCATGAACTTCACGGCCGGGTTCTGGGTCTTCGCGACGACGTCGCCGTTGACCTGATACGGGCGAAGGAGCGAGATGCGTCCCTCCCAGGCGGATTCGTCCTCGCCCATCGACACCCACACGTCCGTATAGAGGAAGTCGACGCCCGCGACGCCTTCATCGACGTCCTCGGTGAGGCAGATCCGGGCGCCGGTGTCCTTGGCGATGGCTCGCGATCTGTCGACCAGCTCCTCGTCCGGCCAGAGCGTCTTCGGCGCGCACAGCCGGACGTCCATCCCGAGCTTGGCGCCACCGACCAGCAGCGAGTCGCCCATGTTGTTGCGGGCGTCGCCGAGGTAGCAGAACGCGATGTTCGACAGTGGCTTGTCGCTGTGCTCCGACATGGTCAGCACATCGGCGAGGATCTGGGTGGGATGGAACTGGTCGGTCAGCCCGTTCCATACGGGTACGCCGGCATATCGGGCTAGCTCTTCGACCACCTCCTGGCCGAACCCGCGGTACTCGATACCGTCGAAGATGCGGCCGAGGACACGCGCGGTGTCCTTCATCGACTCCTTGTGGCCGATCTGCGTGCCGCTCGGCCCGAGGTAGGTGACGTGGGCCCCGAGATCGGCCGCAGCGACCTCGAACGCGACGCGCGTGCGCGTCGACGCCTTTTCGAAGATCAGGGCGATGCTCTTGCCGCGAAGTCGCGGCTGCTCGTAGCCGGCGTACTTCGCTGCCTTCAGGTCCCTGGCAAGTTTGAGCAGGAAGCGGATCTCTTGCGGGCTGAAGTCGAGGAGCCTCGTGAAGCTCCGGTTCCGCAAGTTGAACCCCATGACCGGCCTCCCGCGGCAGTTCGATGGACGCGACTCGCGATCGGGCCGATGCGTCGGGGCCGGTTCGCGTGTGAACCGGCGATCCCGTGGGCGCCGCCCGTGCGCGACCGCATCGCATTGCACGCCCAGGCCCCGTGGGGGGCATCCGCCAATCCGGGTGAAACGGCGCGGGCGGGAACCCTGGACGCTGGCCGAATCGGGTGATGACAGGGCCGGGAACGGCCTTCGACGATCGGCCGGGGCCGTCGCCATGGACGGTGGCCTCGACCGCCGGCCGGTCGGATTCCGGTCCGTAGGAGGAAGGACACACCATGTGCTGTCTGTTCACGACGCTCGTCCTGATAGGGCCGCGAGCGGTCATCGTCATCTGGTGGTTGCTCGAGCCGCTCCGTTGGAACGCCGCGTTCGACACATTCATCGTCCCGTTCCTCGGCCTGCTCCTGGCACCGTGGACCACCCTCATGTACGTCCTCGTCCATCCGGGCGGGGTCGAAGGCTGGGACTTCCTGTGGGTGGGTCTCGCGATAGTGGCCGACGTGCTGCAGTGGGCCGGCGGCGCGTGGGGAAATCGCGACCGGCTGGGGAGCGCCTACAGCTCGCGGCGGCCGTACTGATCGCCGACATGCGGCAGGGCCCGCCAGGCCGGCGGGCCCTGCCTCGGGGCGCCACCCCAGGTGGCGGCCCACCAAGCCATCGATCCGTACCCCCAGGTCGGGATCGCGGCCCCTACCCCGGTCGCCCCCATCGGAACCGAGGTGTTGGGTTCAGCTACTCCCGGAGCAGTTGCGCCTTGGCGGCCCCGAATTCCTCGTCCGTAAGGACGCCCGACGCGTGGAGGTCCGCCAGCTGGCGGAGTTCCTCGTCGAGTCGGGGGCGGCTCGCGGCTGCCTGCTGCGACGTCTGGGTCGACGCCTGCTGTGCAGCCGCGGCTTGATCGGCGGCTGCCTGCTGATAGGCCGCCTGGTACGCGGCCTCCTGATCCGCCTGCTGCTGTCCGGCCTGGTTGGCCCAGCGCTGCTCCTGGCGGTGGTGAACGGCGCCCGCCGTTCCCGCGATCACGGCGGTTCCGGCAGCTGCTCTGAGGAGTGGCCGCCCGCGTCGTCGCATCATCATCTCGTCGTCCTCCTTGCCCATCCGGGGTCTACCCGGCGGGCACCGCCTCACGGCTCTCGAGCTCAGCGCTGAGGTCCTCCAGGACTTCGGGCGGGATGACCGACCGAGCCACGAGGAAGCCGCCGCGCTTGGCCATCGCTTCCTTGATGTCCTCCGCCCAGCGGTGCTCGAAGAGCAGGACGAGGCCGGCAGTCCCGGGCGGCAGCGAGTCCGCGAGCCGCTCGAGGTCCTCCGGCGTGAACAGCGCTTTGGTGTCGCGTAAGAGTCGCGTGAACGATTCGAATCGGGGATCGGCCTTGTTGTCGATCTCCACGACCGTTGTCGCACCGACCTCGCTCTTCGCGACGAAGACGATATCGACGATCTTGATGATCCCCGCAGCGACGATCTTCTCGATCTCCTTGGCGATGCTGCCGTCGAAGCGGTCCTCTTTGAATCCGATGACGAGGTACTCGAGGGGGCCGAGTGTCATGTGCGTCCTCCGATCGGCCTGCGCTGGGGTCTCCGCGGCGCCGCCCGTTCAAGCGGCGGTCGTTGCCATAGGACCACGCGGGCCCTGCAGCGGCATCGCCCAGTGCGGGTGAGGACGGGCCGGACGGTCGTCATCACGCGTCCTGCCGCGCCAGCCGGACGTGGCCCTTCGTCCCCGTCGCCTCGACGTCCCAGCGGGCGCCGAACGCTCGCAGCCCGTGGATGTAGATCCGCCCGATGTCCTCTGGCACGTTGGGGTCGAGGACGATCTCGCCGTCACGCGCGTCGAGCCCGAGCATGGCCCGAAGAAGCAGCAGCGGAGCGCCGGTCGCCCAGGCTTGCGGGCTGCATGCCGTCGGGTATGGGACCGGGAATCGGGCGAGGCTACGGTCGTATCCCGAGAAGGCCTCGGGCAGCCGATAGCCGGAGAATGCTGTCGCGTCGAGCAGGCCCATCGCGATGCGGTTCGCTTCCTCTCGGAAGCCATAGCGCGCCAGGCCGAGCGCGATGATCGAGTTGTCGTGCGGCCAGACCGTCCCCGTGTGGTAGCCGATCGGATTGAACCCGTGGTCATCGGTCGACAGGGTCCGCACGCCCCAACCCGAGTAGAGCGCGTCGGACGTCAGCTGCCGGGCGATGGTCTTCGCGCGATCGGGCGGGACGATGCCGCTCCACAGCAAGTGCCCGATGTTCGACGTGAGGGAGTCGATCCGCCGCTTGTCCGCGTCCAGGCCGATGGCGTAATAGCCGCCCCGGTCGTCGATCCAGAAGTCGTCATTGAAGCTGACCCGGAGCGTTTCGGCCTCGGCTCGCAGGCGGGCTGCGAGGTCGGGCTCGCCGAGTGGACCGTCGGCCAGCTCGGCGACGCGCCGCTTGGCGTCGTAGCCATAGCCCTGGATCTCGGCCGTCGCGATCGGTAGCGTGGGAAGGGTGCCGTCCGCGAACTGGACGCCGTCCCACGAATCGCGCCAGCACTGATTGCCGAGTCCCTGTGGGGACCGTGTGCGGTATTCGACGTAGCCGTCGCCGTCGATGTCCCCGTAGCGATCGATCCACTCGAGCGCGCGATGGACGTTCTCCCGCAGGGACTGGACGAGCTCGTCGTCGCGGGTCCAGCGCCAGTACTCGGAGAGCAGGATCAGCCAGAGCTGCGTCGCGTCCGCCGTGCCGTAGTACGGGTCATGGGGCTTCAGGTGGAGCTGCGTGAGCTCGCCCATCCGGATCTCGTGGAGGATCTTGCCGGGCTCCTCGTCGTTGAAATCGCGCAGCTCCTTGCCCTGAAACAGCGCAAGCGATAGGAGGGCGCCCCGGGCGAGGCTCGGCCCGAAGCTGACTGCCTGATACGCCGTGATGAGGGTGTCCCGGCCGAACAGGGTCAGGAACCAGGGGAGGCCGGCGGCGGGCAGCACGACCTCGACATCGTCGCGGCGCGCCTCGATCCGGAGGGCGATGAGGTCCTCAGCCGACCGACGGATCGTCTCGCCGAGCAGGTGCGAGTCCGTCGCGAGCTTCGGCATCTGCGTCCGCCAGCGCGTGACAGCGTCGTCGCCGGACGGCGAGAAGACCTCCCCGAACCCGGCGTGGGTGGGCTGCATCTCCCGCGGGCCCAGCTTGATCGGGACGCGCAGCTCGCAGTCCCACTCCTCGTGCGGCTCGAGCGCGATATCCCACACGAAGTCGTCACCCTCGATCCGCGTCGTCGGTGTCGACGCGGTGACGATCGACTCCGCCTCGAATCCATCGTGGCGGTAATGGAAGGCGATCCGCGAACCGCTGCCGTTCTCGCGGCGGATCTCGCTCGACCGGTCGCGCACGCGGTCCTTGATCTCGAACAGGTCCGCGAAGTCATTGCCCACCCCGAGGCGGAGCTCGATCCGGATCGGCTCGCGGGAGAAGTTCTGGACCTCGATCCGCTCGTGCAGGCCACCGCCGACGAATCGCAACCGGCGAACCCCGACGGAGTTCGGCCTTAGTCCTGGCAGCTGCCCGTTCGTGAGGAAGAACTCAGCCGAGTAATAGTCGGCCGGACCGGCGCGCAGGGCCAGCAGCGGCTTGCCGTTGACGGTCAGCTCCCAGCGGTTCAGGAACCGGGTGTCGGCATGGACCAGGCCGCCGATCGACCCGGCGGCTACGTCGCCCACGCCATTGGAATACATGAACGTGCGGCCCTCGAGGATGGCCACCGCATCGGTGCCCAGCTCAGGCGGCATGTTGCGCGCCTCCGAGCTTGGGATGCCGCGATCCTTCGTGACGCCCGGGATAGGATCGGCCGGCGTTGGTCGCCTGGTATCAGCGGTGAGTGCGCTCATGTCGATCCGGACCTCCTCGGACGGTGGGCTGCCGCCGTGCGGCGGCGGTCCACACGAGGGGCGACCGTAGGACGGGCGGGCCGCAGCGTCATCACCCGTGGCGGGTGATGGGCATCGGGCGCGACCGTCCGAGGCGGTGTGGACACTCTCGAGGACGAGGGTGGACGCCATGGCCCGACGACTACTCCTGCGGCAACCTCGGATGGGCTGATGATCGAGACGGACGCCACACCGGATCCTCGGGCGACCAGGGAATGGGCCGTCCTGCGCGCGCGCGTCCGGAGCGTCACGCCCAGGACGCTGGCCCGTGTGGGCCTCGGGGGAGCGGTCGCGTTGACCGTTACTGCCGCGTCCGTGGCCACGTGGCCCGCCCTGCTCCCGTTCGCGATCGGCGTGCTGATCGCCTACACCCTCCTTCCGGTCGTCGACGCCCTCGATCGGGTGATGCCGCGCACGCTCGCCGCTGTCGTGTCGATGACAGGCCTCGTGGCCGTCGTCATCGCGGTCGTCGCACTCGTGGTCCCGCCGCTGGCGGCGGGATTCGTACGACTTGCGCTCGAGTTGCCGACGGGCGGCCAGGTGGACGCTGCCGTTGCTGGGGTGGAGGGGCGCGTCGGCGTGCTGCCTGAGGGTTCCCAGGCAGTCGTGGTGCCGGTCCTGCAGGCCGTCGCACAGGTCGTCACCGATTTGTTCTCCGGCATGTCGTCCGGCCTCGAGGGACTCGTCCGCACGGTCGCTCAGGGCGTGCTGACTGCAACGGCGACGATCCTGGGTCTCATCGTGCTGCCCACCTGGATGCTCACGGTCATGACAGAGAAGCACCGGGTGCGCAACGCGATCGACGCGCGGATCGCCCCGCGGCTGCGCAACGACGTATGGGCCATCGCCGCGATCGCCGACCGCGCGATCGGGGGCTATCTCCGAGGCTATGTGGTCGTCGCAGCGCTCGTCGGCACGCTGGCCTACCTCGGCGCGACCCTTTCCCCGACCCTCGGTGGGCCTGCCTTCGGGCAGCCCCTCGCGTTGGCCGTGTTCGCTGGCGCCACGCAGCTGATCCCGGTCGTCGGGCCCTTGCTCGGCCTCGTGCCCGGGATCCTGCTCGCGGTCATCGACCCCGACCGCGCTGCCGCCTACGTCGCCATCTACGTCCTCGCTCGCGTCGTCGGAGCGACCGTCCTCGGATCGCGCATCACGGAGCGTAGGCTCGGCGTTCACCCACTCATCCTCGTCCCGTCGGTGATCATGCTCGGTCAGCTCGGCCCGTTCTGGCTGCTCCTGTCTGCGCCGATCGTGGGGTTCTTCACCGACACCGTGCGCTACCTCCACGGCCGGCTCTCGGAGCCGCCCCGCCCAGCTGGCGTGCTGCCACGGGCGCGGTCGCGTGAGACGGTGGCCGCGCGGCCGAGGCTGCGCCTCAGGGCGGCACATCCACAGCCCGTCCTGCCACCGCCGCCTGCGGTCGGGCAGACAAGCAACGTACCAACCGGATGAGCCCACGGAGGTCACCACATGGCGATTGACGCGCCGCCCCAGAACGGGCTTGTCCAGCCACCCTCGCCGGCCGCCTCGCCGACACCCGCAGCGTCCGGCTCGGCAGCCCCGATCCTCCAGCTGACGCAGGCCCGCGCGCCGCTCGAGGATGCGGCCGAGGTGCTCGCCACGGCCGATGCGGAGGGTCGTCAGCCGATCGTCCTGATCCCGTCGCGTTCGACGCGGATCCGGACAGATCTGATCCTCGCGGGCCTCGTCGTGCTCGCGATCGCGGTGATCGTCGATCTGTCGTTGGCGGTCCGAGCTGTCCTCGGCGCGGTCGCCGCCGGCCTCGTTGTGATCGGCTTCATCCGCGCCCTGTTCCTGTCCGTCCCCGAGGGCGCCCAAGCCGTGCAGCTCCGGCGAGGCAGGTTCTTGCGGACCGTCGGTCCCGGGGTCCACTTCGTGCGTCCCGGCATCGTCGTGAGCCACGTCGTGACGACCCGCAACACACCGTTCGATGCCCCAGCGATCGAGGTGCCGACGAGCGACGACGTCCGGATCAACGTCGACTCGCTCGTCACCTTCCGCATCGTCGCGCCGGAGCGGTTCGTCTTCCTGATCTCGGCATCTGACTTCGACCAGGTGTGCCAGGCGACCTGCCAGGAAGCGATCCGGATGCTCGTCCGGGAGAAGGAATCCACGCAGATCCTCGACGTCGGCGACAAGGACTCTGAACGACTGCGTGACCAGATCGGCACGCGGCTCGATCCGTACGGGGTGGAGGTCGTCCGCGTGGTCCTGACCCACGTCATGCCGCCGTCACAGTTCGTGGCCTCGCACGAATCGCGCCGTCTGGCCCGCCTCCAGCGAGCGGAAGAGGAGGAGCTGCACGCGCTGGCGCTCCTTCGCCAGGCGGATCGCGAAGCCCTGGCCCGCCAGCAGATCCGCGCGCGTCGCGAGGAGATCGAGCTGGAGGCAGACAACGACGCCGCCCGCCTCGAACGGCTCGAGTCGACCATCCGCAGCTATCCGGCGGCCATGCGTTGGGACGTGGACAGCCAGCGGCTCGACGTGGCGCGGGCGCTGGCCGCCAACACGCGCGCGATGCTTCAGGTCGGCACCGCGGCCGACGTCGCCGGCGCGCTGCTCATGCAGACGCATCCCGACCATGGCGAGGCCGCCGAGGTGCTTCCCGAGAGATCGGCGGCGGGTTAGCTCCGGGGAGCCGCAAGTGGCACCGGACCGGACGTGCCACAAATGTGAACATGCCCGCTCGGCTGGTGCCGGGCGAGCATGTCCGGACGTTTGGTCGGGGGGCTCAGCGAGCGGAGCCGGCGAGTGCCTTCGTGATCTCCTCCTCGGCCTCGTGGGTCAGCGAGGTGCGGAGCACCTGTCCGCCGTACGGTGCGAGGGCTTCGAGCGCCTTATCGGGGGTGACCTTGCTGAACACCATCACGACGGCCGAGGTCCCCGGCGTCAGGACGTCCTGGACGCGTCGGCGGAAGTCCTCGTCGATGCCCATGTCGGCGACCTTGCCCATCATCGCGCCGAGGATGCCTCCGACGATCAACCCGCCGATCGGCACGAAGAACAGCAGGCCGATGAGGCCGCCCCACAGCGCGCCAGTAGCGGCTCCGGCGCCGACGACGCCGCTCGGCGTCTCGACGTGGATCTTCCCGTCCGATGTGCGGGTGAGGGTCGCGGTCGTGCCGTCGATCACCATGTCCTGCTGGAGCTCCTGGACCTTGGCGAACGCCTGCTTGGCCGTCACCTCGTCCGGGTAGCCGAGCACGACGAGATCTGCCATCTTCAAACCTCCTGGTCCGTCTCGCGACGCCGCGAAGTCGTGCGCCGCACCCTGCCCAGCCTCCGGTCGACGAGCGGGCGCTGCCAATGGGGTCGGCACGTCTTTACCGGAGTGGCGCCACCCGAGCGGCCTCCCGGCACCGCTCCGGCCCACCGATCATCTGGGGAGCGGGACCTCCCCGCGGACGCGTGTGCCGAAGCCCGGGCGGGTGTCGATGCGGAGACGTCCGCCGAGCGCACCGACCCGGTCCGCGAGGCTGGCGATGCCATGGCTGGGCCGCATGCTTCCGAGGTCGAAGCCCACCCCGGAGTCCTCGACTTCGAACACCAAACGGTCCGCCCGTTCGGTCACCCGGATCCAGGTTCGGGCAGGCCGCCCGGCGTGCTTCACGACGTTCTGGAGCGCTTCGAGGCAGCAGAAGTACACGCACCGCTCGACTTCCGGCGGATAGCGGGTGGAGGCGGGAGCATCGAGCGTCACGCGCATCGGCGAGTAGGCCGCGGCGGCACGAAGGGCGTCGCGCAGGCCTCGCTGGTGCAGCAGTCGGGGTGTCGGACCGAGCGTCACGCCACGGATATCGGACAACGCCGCATCGAGCTCGCGCCCGAGTTCCTCGAACGCGGCGTGCGCTTCATCGCTCTTCGCGGCGGCGGAGAGATCGTCGAGCCGTATCCGGACGCTGACGAGCCGCTGCTGGACGCTGTCGTGCAGATCGTGCTGGATCCGCAGACGCTCGAGGTCGATGGCGTCGACCGCGTTGACCCGTGCCTGGCGAAGCTCGTGGCGGAGGTCGTGCTCGTCGGACAGGATGGCCATCACCGCGCCGCAGACGATGACCAGGAACACGAGCCGGAGCGGCCCGGGAAGGCCCGCCACGTCCGAGACCGCGAGGGCGACCAGGCTGATCGCAGCGAGGACCGGAGCCGCAGGAGCGAGGCGGTCGCGCGTACGCTGGAGCAGGATCAGCTCGGGCGGGCTCCCCCGCCGGCGACGAGCGTTGGCACGGCTATTCACCCGCTCCGGTCCTCCGTGTCCGCCGCCGAGCGATCCCGGCGCCGGCAATGGTCACGTCTCCTCTCCGTGCCACGAAAAGCGCAACGCAACGGGTTCACTGTCGAGCTGGCGCCGGCCGGCTGTCATCACCCGAATCGGAGCATGGCCGCCGGCGTCCGCCGCGCGCGCTCGCCACGGTCCATCACGCCAGCTGATGCGTGTCTCCACCGATCCGCGAGCGTGCCGGCTCGCGACGGGATGCATGCCCGCGCCATTCACGACGCAGCGTGGAAGCCACATCGTTTCGCCGAGGGGCTCGTCGCCCTGAGCCGTCCTGCCGGATGGCCAGCCTCGGCTGGCCGTCACGGGGCCCCCGGAGGGACGGCACATGATTCGGCCTCGACTTGTTCAACGACGTCCATCGGGAGTCGCCATGACGGCTCGTCGCAGGGCCTCCACGCCGGTCGGGGCACGCCACCTGGTGGCGCACGTCTCGGTACCGAACTCGCCGCCGCTGCTTCTGACGAAGCTGGCGCCGCCGACGCTGCGTCCCGGGACGGTCGAGCGATCGAGGATCCTCGACCTCCTGCAACCCGACCCGAAACGTCGCATCGTGTCCGTGATCGCACCGCCGGGCTATGGCAAGACGACCCTTCTGGCGCAGCTCGCCGGCAAGGCGACGTGCGCGCGGCGACCCGTCGCGTGGCTCACGCTCGATGACCTCGACAATGATCCGGCGATGCTGCTTGCCTACCTGGCCGCTGCATTCGACCCGCTGCTCCCGCTCGCCGCCTCGCACCGTGGACCCCTGTCCGGACTCGTGACGCCGGTCGTCGACCGTGCCGTGGCGCGGTTCGCGTCACGGCTCGAGAGCCTCGAGAAGCCGGCACTCCTCGTGCTCGACAACGTCGACCGTCTGGTCGATCAGACGTGCCTGGATGTCGTCAGTGGGTTGATCGACCATCTGCCGCCTGGCGTGTGCGTCGCGCTGGCGGGTCGCGCGGAGCCGGACCTGCCGTTCGCCCGCTTCCGGGCCCAGGGCAACCTCCTCGAGATCCGGCAGGATGTGCTCGCCCTCGACGAGGGTGAGACGACAGCGATGGCAGCGGCGGCCGGCTGCGAGCTCGAGCCTCGGGAGCTCCGCCGACTGGTCGATCGGACCGAGGGCTGGCCCGCGGCGATCTACCTCGCGACGCTGGCAGCGCTGGACGAGCCGTCCGCTCGGAGCAGGCTGGTCGATGTCTCCGGAGCCGATCCATACATCGCCGACTACCTGCGCTCGGAGTTCGCCCGTCGGATCACCGTCGAAGACATGGCGGTCCTCACCCGAACGTCCATCCTCGAGTCGATCCCGTGCGCGCTCGCCGACGCACTCGCCGGCCCCGGAGCTGGCGAGCGGCTTTGGACGCTGGCGAGGGACCAGCGCCTGATCTCGCGGCGCGGTCGAGTCGGGCGCGCAGTGCGGTACCACCCCTTGCTACGGGACTTCCTCCTGGCGGAGCTGGAGCATCGCGAACCCGGAGCCACGAAGACCCTCCACGGCGCTGCGGCTACGTGGCACCGGAGCATCGGTCAACACCAACGGGCCGTGGACCATGCGATCAAGAGCGGCGATGGCCGGATCGTGGCCGCGGCCGTCACGGCCGGCGCGCGAGACGCGGCGCCCGTGACCGTCGACCGCTGGCTCCTCGCGATCGACGATTCCACCTACCGCCAGTATCCGCCGGTCGCCGTCGTCGCCGCGTGGCGACACCTCCTCAGTGGGCGCGCCGAGGAGGCCGAGCGTCTGGCGGACATCGCCGAGCAGGCGACCTTCGTCGATCGGCCGACGGATGGTTCGGCGTCCTTCGTGTCGCAAGTCGCTCGCCTCCGCGCCGTCATGGGCCGCCACGGCGCGCACGCGGTGTTCGCCGACGCGGTCCTCGCGACGTCCTCGGAGACGGCGCGGAGTCCGTGGTATGGCGCTGCGCTGTGGCTCCTCGGCGAGGCGTACCTGCTGCTCGGCGATACGGCGGCGGGCGATGCGGCGCTTCGTGATGCCGCGTCTGCACCGTCGCGTGACCGACTCTGCGCCACCATCGCGCTCGCCGGTCGGGCGTGCCTGCGGATCGATGAAGGCGACTGGGGGACGGCCGATGCGCTGATGGGCGAGAGTCGTCGCGAGGCGGTCGCATGGTCCGGCGAGGCCCCGGTGGCTTTCCTCCGGGTCTATGCAGTCGACGCGCGCGTTGCCATCCTCCTCGGCGACGTCCAGCGCGCCCGGGACGACCTTGTCCGTGCCCAGGCCATCGCGCCGCTCACGAGTCACGCGAGCCCGTGGCTGTCAGTCGATGGGCTGCTCCAACTCGCCCAGGCATACCTGTCCCTCTCGGAGATCCGCAACGCACAGGAGGCGCTTCGACGTGCCGAGCAGATCGTGCGCCGCCGGCCGAATCTCGGCACCCTCGGGGCGAAGCTCATCTTCCTGCGCGGCCAGATCGCAGCCGCCGCCTCGACCCTCGTCGGTTCGTCGGTCCTCACGCCGGCCGAGCTGCGTGTCGTGCCGTACCTGCCGACCCACTTGTCGTTCCAGGACATCGCGGACCGCCTGACGATCTCACGCAATACCGTCAAGACGCACGCGATGTCGATCTACAGCAAGTTGTGGGCGTCGTCCCGCGACGAGGCCGTCCGCCGCGCCGTGGAACTGGGACTGCTGGCGCCGAACCCGGTGCTCGAGGCGGAGCAGCACGGCGCCCACGCGGTCCTGCTGCAGCTCGACGACGGCTTCGCGCAGGTGCACCAGCGGTCGGGCCCGCTGGTCGGTCGCCACTGACACAGCTCGCAGAGTGACGGAGACAGGACGATGACCACACTGACCGAACCCACCCGGACGGACGACGTGGCGGTACCGGGCGATCCCTCCGCCGATGCGTCTCCGGCGGCCGACCGCTCGAGCGCCGGCAACGGTGGAGCGGCAGGCGACGGCGAGTACGCCGTCCTCCTGGCCGCCTTCGAGGACGAGGCCGCCGCCGGCAACGCGCGTGAGCGCCTCTCGCACGTCGGGGCGCATGGCGCCGAGATCAAGAGTATCGCCACGATGCGCACCGACGCGTGCGGTGTCGTCCATGTCAAGCAGTTCACCGACGACAGTACGAAGACAGGTGCCAAGGCCGGTCTTCTCGGTGGCGTGGCCGCCGGCGTCCTGCTGCCACCGCCGCTGCTCGCGAGCGTCGTGGCGCTCGGGATGGCCGGCGCGGTGGTGGGCAAGCTTCGGTACGAATATCGGAGGGTCGAGGCCGGGGCCGCCCTCCTCGGCATGCTCGAGCCCAACAAGGCCGGCCTGCTCGCGATCGTCAAGGCGGCGGACGTCGAGAAGGCGACCACGGCGTTGCCGGCCGGCACGCCGGTTCGGACGTCCTTCGTCGACAAGAAGACCGCCGCGCATCTCGATCAGGCGTCACGCCAGATCGGATGAACTACGTGGGCGCGGGTGGGGCCGACGACCCTCCGGCGGCTCGCCCGCGGCCCGCCTAGTCCGCCGGCGTGTCGGCGTCCCGGTCGTCGCGAGCGCGCCCGACCCGCTGCTGACCTCTGCTGGACACCAGATCGGGGGCAAGCGCCGGCGAACGGCTCGCCGCCGACGGACCACGCCCGTTCCCGGACGTCGGCTGCGGGCCGTCCGACTCATCCTTTTCGCGGGGCAAGAGTCGGTCGAGCTGGTCGAGGCGTTCCCGGATCGCCGCTGTTCGCTCCTCCTGCTCCGCGAGGAGTCCTCGTGCGGCGTCGATCGCGGCATGCAGGTCGTCCTCTCCCCGGCGCGCCCGGCGCAGCCGTCCCCGCGGCGCGAGGAAAACGTTCGCGATGAAGCCCGTGAGGACGCTGAACAGCCCGATCCCGGCGAACAGGAGGAAGACGCCGATGGCGCGTCCCTGGTCGGTGACGGGGAAGCGGTCGCCGTACCCGACGGTCGTGATCGTGACCAGGGCCCACCAGATCGCGTCGCTCGCGCTGCCGATGTTCGACCCATCTGCCCCGCTCTCGGCGTAGTAGATCGTCGCACCGGCAAGCTCGGTGACGACGATGACGAGGACCAGTGTGACGAGGAAGGTCGCCAGGGCGCGCGCCGCGCGCAGGTCGGCGACCAGCTGTCCGGGTGGCTGGTGCCGGTAGGAGCGCAGGACGCGGGCGACCCGCACGATCCGCAGGATCCTGAGCAGCGGCAGCACCGAGAGCAGGTCGGCCCACCCGTATCGGTGGAGCAGGTACTCGCGCCTCGAGCCGGCCGTCTTCAGCCGATACAGGAAGTCGCCCAGGAAGATCGGCGAGATGATCGCGTCGACGGTGAGGACGACCTCGCTCGCCGGCCCGACGGCGCCGACGACCCGCGAAAGACCCAGGGCGACGGCGTTGAAGATCGAGAGCAGCGAGAGCAGGAGGATGAAGAGCTCGTAGACCGGGCCCTTCAGGTCACGGTTCATGACGTCGGACATCAGCGTGCCCCGATCCTCGTCATGGCGTGGCGCGACCCGGATGTCCGCCTCGTTGGGACCACCGAAAGGGAGGAGTGTGGAACGTGCCTCGCCGCAGGTGGGGTGAGCATTCGGGTCGCACCATGCATCGTCTCGCCGCGGACCGGTTCTCGCGTCATCCGAACGAGGTGAGCAAACGGAGGTCGTCCGCGGGCGCGGCCTCGAGCAAGCCTCATCCCATCGGGACGATGACGAGGCAGCGGGCGGCAGCCGACGCTACTCGCTCCGGCCCGGGCAGCAGCCTCGTGCCCGTGCTGATCGCGAGACGAGGAGTCATGACATGGCACGATGGACAGCATCCCTGATCAGACTCGGTCTGCTGACCCTATCGCTGGCGCTGGTGGCCTGCACAGGCTCGGCCTCGTCGAGCCCCAGCGGTGGGGTCGAGGGCGCCACGCTCGAAGCCTCGGCACCCGCCGGGTCCGACGCGGCGGCCTCGGGGCCGCAGGCCGATGCTGAGGCGCAAGCGTGCGCTGCGATACAAGCGTGGAGCGACGAGATGCGCGCGCTGGGCGCGATGGATGCCTCGACCGCGAGCATCGACGACGTCCGCGTGCAGGCCGACGAGATCCGGGTCGCGTGGACCGCGATCAAGACCAGCCTCCAGGCAGTCGAGGTGACGGACGAGCAGGCCGTGATGACGGCCGGTGAGCAGCTCGAGACGGCCATCGACAACTTCCAGACCGATGTCCCGGTGGCGGAGGCCATCGCGAACGTCCAGACGGCTGCGCAGCCGCTCAAGGACACGTACCAGGAGATGGCGGACGGCCTGGGCTGTACGATCCAGGATCCGTACTGAGCAGTCGGCCAGCGGCGCGCTGAGGCAGCCTGTCCGGCATCACACAAGCGGGCCGCCCAGCCAGCAGGATGAGCGCAACGGGCCGCACGCCGTCGCCCGCCCCGGCCGCGCGGGCGACGGCACCACGTGCCGCCACACGCGCCCTGGCCGTGATCGGTATCGTCCTGTCGCTGCTCCTGCTGCCCGCCACGGTCCTCGCCCAGGCGACGGTGACCGATCAGGTGGACGCGACGGCGAAGACCGTCGACGTACGACTCGGGCAGGGCATCCCGCTCGTCGAGTCCGCCGCGACGGGGGTCGATGCCGTCATCACCGCCGCGGAGGCCATCGCCGAGACGGCCACGTCCGTCGCCGAGACAGGGGGCGCCCTTCGTCCCGTGCTCGATGAGGTCGAGACCTTCTCGAATGCCTACGCCTCGTTCCGCGCCTCGTACCAGGCGACCACCGACAAGCTCAGCGCGGCGGTGGAAGGGGTCGAGGCCATCGCGGCCCTCCTTCCGCGGGGCGTCGCCCCTGCCCTGCACGACGCCCTCAGCGGCCTCGAGGAGCGTGTCCAGCAGCTCGACGCGAGCGTCGCCGCCCTGCTCGACGCGCCGGCCGCCGGCGTGGCGCAGGTCGCCGCGACGATCGCAGAACGCGCGCACCAGGTCGCGGCGGCGATGACCGCGGCGGCGGGCAGTCTTGATGAGGCTGCCACGCGGCTGCAGCGGACGCGCGAGACGGTGAGCGGTCGTGCCAGTGAGATCAGCTTGGCCGTGACGGGTCTGGCGGTCGTGATCTGCGCATGGCTCATCTACACGGCGATCCTCAACTGGATGCTGCTGAGGACCACGCGGCCCAGTCCGGGCGTTGGGCCTTGAGCGCTCCCGGTTCGGCTCGAACGGCAGGGCGGCCGGCTTACTGGACCGCGAATGTCCGCTTCGTGCTCGGCAGCAGCATGTAGGCGAAGATCGCCAGGCTGAGGAGGAAGCTGAACGTCAGATCCGTGGTGGTGGTCGGGCTCGCGATGATCGTGAAGAAGTCGAACATCAAGCTGAACCCGCTGACGATCAGGAGGAACACCCACGCCGACGGATCGGCCTCGAGGATGGCTTGGATCGCCCAGGCCCAGACCCAGACCATGAGTCCCCACATGAGCGCGTACCACAGGCTGAAGTCGCGGATCGCGACCGCCCCGATGAAGTACGGGATCAGGCCGATCGCCTGCAGCAGGTGAACGACCGCGAGTACGAGCGCCACACCGGCGAGTGCGGCGAGCACGGTCAGACCGATCGGTCGCTCTCGCACGGTCCCCTGGGTCGTCTGGGTCGACTCGGCTACCATCGTGACCTCCCTACCGGGCCTCGCCGGCGCTGTCGGCCGCCCGGATCCGCCATGGTCCTGTCCGGTATACGCGGGAGATCGCGATCAGCGACACCCGCCGCATCGGCGTCAGGCAACCGCGCGGTCGGCCATATAGAGCGCGAACAGCCGCGCGAAGTGACCCAGACCCGCCACGATCAGGGCGAGAAAGAGTGGTCCGGCGACCACATCGAGGGACAGGCCGAGCGCCTCGAGGAAGTTGAGACTCTGGCGTGAGGAGAGGTCGATCCACCACAGCACCCCAGCGGTGATGGCATAGACGACCATGAGCCAGCCGACCCATATGAAGACGGTCGCGATCGACGCGACCCGCCGAGCCTCGGCACGAACGTCCATTGGTCTACCTTCCGATCCCGATGCGATGGCGCGATTGCTTTCGCTCACGAGGGGATCGTGATCGACACGAAGCGCGGATTGGATGGCGCGTACAGGCGAACCATGAAGCGCTGGCACGTGTCGGCGCCCACGTGGGCACACGCGAAGCGGCGGTCAACTGGACGTGGCTGGGAGCTGTTTACGGCCCCGCGTCGGCGAGCTCCGGGGCGTCCGTCAGATACAGCAGGACGGCGGTGACCCGGCGACTGACGACCTCGTCGTCTTCGAGGCCGAGCTTCTGGAAGATCTGGCCGACGTGCTTCTCGACCGCCCGCTTCGTGAGCACGAGCGACTCCGCGATCGCGGCATTGCTCTTCCCCTCGGCCATTTGGGCGAGCACTTCTCGTTCGCGCGGCGAGAGCTCGTCGAGCGGCGTGCGCCTCGGCGCGACATCCGTCGCCAGCAACTCCTGCACCAATGTGGGATCGATCGTCGTCCCGCCCTCGGCGACGATGTTGATCGCCGCGCGCAACTCGTTCGCGTCGTGCACGCGTTCCTTGAGGAGGTAGCCACGGCCCTCCGCGCCATCCTCCAGGACGGCGAGGGCATACGCTGGCCCTGCGAACTGGCTCAGGACGATCACGCCGACCTCGGGGTGGTTCTGCCGCAGCACGCGTGCGACACGGATCCCCTCCTCGTCGCCGGTCGGTGGCATGCGGAGATCGACGATCGCGACGTGGGCCTTCGCCGAATCCACTGCAGCGAGCAGTTCGTCGCCTGCGGCGCAGGCGGCCACGAGCTCCACGCCCTCGATGTGGTCGAGCACACCGGCAAGCGCTTCCCTGATGAGATACGAGTCATCCGCGATGGCGACCCGCACGGGTAGCGCCGCGTCGGGCCGCGGGCCCGGCCTCGACCCAGGGCCGACGCGCGCCCGCTTCAACACTGCGCGGACCCTGCCCGGCTGTCGTATTCCTATGGTCATGGCGACGACCCCCCGGCTGCCAGACTATGCGGCGCCAGATCTGCGCTGCGGGACGGCCGCTCGTCCCCAGCGGACCACTACCGTACGACGAACGGTGCGAATCCGCATCGTTCGGAGCGGGTGGGACCGCCGGGGCGGTCAGGGCGGGTGCCGGCGCCCGTGGTGATGTGGTGTGCGGACGGTTGTGACGGTCGCACGAAACTGGCCAACCTCGCGGAACGGGACGTGGCGCAGCCTGCGTCGTGCCCTCCACCGTGCACGAGGGGAGCGAACGATGCCGCCGCCAGCGACACCTCCCCGGGGCGTCGAGCTCCGCGCTGATCGTCCCGATCCGAGGGCACGGCCTCGAAGTTCGGCAGCCCTTCGCTGGTCGCCGGTCGAGACACACCGCCTGCGGAACGGCCCGGGTTGGGCACGTCGTGGTCGCTCATCGCCGCTGACCACGCTCACTTGGCGATCCCGGCCCGCGGCCGGCGGGGGCGACGCGAACCGGCGGCGGGACGTGCAGATGCTCGGCATCGGACTGGGCGTGTGGGTGCTCCTCACGCTCCTCGTCGTGCAGGGGGCGTAGATCGTCCTTACAGATACCCTGCACCCACGTGCATTCGGGGACGGCCACTGGACCGGGTGAAACGGCGGTGGTACAAGATGCGTAAGCCGTGTCGTCGGCGCCTGCCGGGGGGTTCGTCCGCCCGCTTGCATCGTCGTCGTGCGGCGTGGACGCACCACCGGGATCTCCCACGCGACCCCGTAGCGGATAGACAGCGACCATTCGCCGAGTCAGGCGTCGCGTAGGCGTCCCAAGCCGAGCGCGCGAAAGGGCGATGGGTGGCTTCGCGGCGATCGCACGACGAGGGAGGTTTGCCTCCGCCGGGTGCGCCTGCGCTCAACGCGACGAAGCTCCATCCCCCGCGCGTCCGGACGAACGCCGTCCCGCGCCCGTACCTGACGACCATGCTCGTGGAGGCGCGACCCCGTCTCGTCCTCCTTATCGCGCCGCCTGGCTTCGGCAAGTCGACCCTCCTTGCGGAATGGGCTGAACGCGATCAGCGACCCTTTGCGTGGCTCCGGACCGACCAGCAGGACAACGACCCGACCGTCCTGTGGACGTACCTCGCAGCAGCCGTCGCGAGGAGCATGCGCGAGGACCTCCCGACCGAGCGGATCCGGGCGATCGCGCGGGACGGCGCATATGACACGACCCTCGCGGGCGAGCTGGAGGCAAGCGGAGGCGAGCTCGTCATCGCGCTGGACGAGTACTTCCATATCGAGGATTCCCGCTCCCATGCGGCGCTCTTCCGCTTCATCGAGCAAGCCCCACCGAACGTATCGATCGCGATCGCCTCGCGTGTGGAACCGCCGTTCCCGCTCGCCCGCCTGCGTGCGAGCGGCGACGTCCTCGAGTTACGCGCTGCAGATCTGCGCTTCTCACTCGATGAGAGCCAGTGGCTCCTCAACGAATCGCTCGGCCTTGGTCTCGAACCGCAGTCCGTCCGGATGCTCCATGACCGGACGGAGGGATGGCCGGCGGGCCTCTACCTTGCCAATCTCGGGCTGCGCAACGCGCGGGATCGCGCGACGTTCGTGCGGCGATTCGGCGCGTCGAATCGGCTCGTCGGTGACTACCTCAAAGAGCAGATCCTGGCGGCGCTGGACGAGGAGACGCTGCGCTTCATGCTGAGGACGTCGCTGGTCGACCAGATCTGTGGTCCGCTGGCGGATGTCCTGACGGGGCGGGAGGACTCGGGGGAGCGCCTCGCCAAGCTCGAGCAGGCGAACGTCTTCCTGCAGCCGCTGGACGACACGCGGGAGTGGTATCGCTATCACCTGCTGCTTCGAGAGTTGCTCCAGATCGAGCTCCGCCGTCGGTTGCCGGCCGACGTGCCGGTCCTCCACGCCCTCGCATCGGCGTGGTTCGAACAGGCGGGCGATGCCGATCGGGCCGTGAACCATGCCATCGAGGCAGGAGACACGGACACAGCCGGTCGACTGATCGGCGCGAACTATCTGTACCGGATCGAGTGGGGGCGGATCGCGACGGTCGAAAGCTGGCTCCGGCGACTTGGCGACGATGTGGTCGACGCCGACGGCCGGCTGGCTGTGGTCAAGACGTGGACGATGCACTTCCTCGGGCGCCATGACGAAGCCGACCTCGCCCTCGAGGCCGCCCAGCGCTCGGCCCCGGAGGGTCCGCTCCCCGACGGAGCGAGCTCGATCGAGTCGACGATCGCACTCGTCAACGCAGCGTTCCCGGGCGGTGACGTCGGCCGGATGCTCGCGGGCGCGCAGCGGGCGTTCGAACTCGAAGCTGCGCGACGGTCGCCGTGGCGCGTGACCGTCCATGTCCTGGTCGGACTGGCATTGGTGCGCGCTGGCCGCTTCGCCGAGGCAGAGCCATATCTCGCCAGGGGCGAGGAGCTGGCGCACCAGGCGCGGATGGGCATGGACGAGGTCGGCGCACGGGCGCTCAGGGCGCGCGTCGCGCTCGAGACAGGACAGCTCGAGCTCGCGCTCGGACGTGCGCGCAGCGCCGTCGCCGTGGCAGGACAGAGCGCCCTTGGCCGGGCACACGCCGGCGCCCTCGCTCGGACGGTGCTCGGCGAGACACTGCTGGCCGCCGGTCGGTCCGCCGAGGGTGAGGCAGTCCTCGCCGAGGCGCTCCCCGACGTGCGCTCGATGCGTGAACCGTTCGTGCTCACTGAGTTCCTGCTCGCCCTGGCCCGGGCGCGCCACGCCCTCGGCCGGACGGCCGACGCGGCCCGCCTGCTCGCCGAGGCCGAGGGGATCGTCGAGACCATGCCGGATCCCGGCGACCTTCGACGATCCGCTCGAGAGACGAGCCGGCGTATCAGGCGAAGGGGTATCCGGCCGGGAGAGGACCTGACCGAGCGCGAGCTCGACGTGCTACGCCTGGTGGCCGCAGGCCTGTCGACCCGCGAGACCGCTGGCCGCCTGTACGTGTCGTTCAACACCGTGCACACACACATCCGGACGATCTACCGGAAGCTCGGTGTCGGCTCGCGTGGTGAAGCCACCGCGCGGGCGAGCGAGATGGGCCTCATCCCCGACGTCAGAACGCACCGCGATAAATCACCCGGGTGAGCGGGGTGGTGGGGGATGTCCGCGGCGTCTGCCGCTACTACACTCCACTGCCCCGTACGGCACCGGACGGTCGGTGACGAGGGGCTGGTGCCCGCCTGCGCGAGCGGGCCGACCAGGAGGCCGGGATGCGCACCGTCAACCTGCTCTTGCGCGCGCCGATCGGCGCTGCGCCCACGTCACGCCGCCGCTTCGACGCCCGTCGCCTACGCCCCGCAGTCGTCCTCGCTGCGATCTTCGCGGCCGAGGTCATGCTTCTTCTCGAGTCCGCCCCGCAGATCGATACGCCCCTATATGTTCTCTCTGCGGCGGTGATCGCAGGCCTGGTGGTCCACCTGGCCATCGCCAAACGAACGCTCGAGCGGGAGCTGGACGTGCAGCGGGCGCAGGCGATCGAAGCCGTCGATTCGGAACGCCAGCGGATCCAGCGCGACCTGCATGATAGTGCCCAGCAGCGGCTCCTCAGCGTCCGGATCCGGATGGGCCTGCTCGCGGGCCAGCGCCGCCGGGACCGCTCGTCGCTCGTGGCGCTGGCGCGCGACCTCGACACTGCCCTGGCCGAGATCCGCTCCGTCACACTCGACGGTCGCCCGGAGCTTCTCCGCCGCCTCGGCGTGCCGGCGGCGCTCAGGAGCGCCGCCGCGAGCGCATCGGTGCCGGTCGTGATCGATGCCCCAGGCTTCGGGCGACTCGCACCCCTCCTCGAGCAGAACCTCTATTTCTGCTGCCTCGAGGCGGTCCAGAACGTGGTCAAGCATGCCGGGGCGCAGCGCGCCTGGATCCGGCTCCGGCGCGAAGCCGACCGTGTGGCCTTCGAGGTCGAGGACGTCGGCCGCGGCTTCGACCCGTCGCGCGTCGATCCTGGCGAAGGTCTCCGCAACATCGAGGATCGTGTGGTGCTGCTGGGCGGCAGGCTGTCGATCGACACGACCCCGCAGCAGGGGACACGGATCCGCGGCGAGATCCCGGTCCGCTAAGCGGGATCCCGATCCCTACAGTCCGAGCAACCTCGTCTTCAGTCCGTTGAACTCGTCGTAGCTCAGCGCGCCGGACTTCCTGAGCTCGTTGAGCACGAGCAATCGGGTGACGGCGCTGCCGAACGTCAGGCCCTCGCGTGGCGCGGCGTGGAGCCGCTCGGCGAAGACAGCGTGCAACTGGTCGGTCGGTCGGTCGTCGAATGCGCTCGCGCCGTCTGCGAGGAGCTGGAGCACCCCGTCGGTCGACCGAACCAGCCCGTGCAGGTGATCCGAACGCACGTGCACTCCTCCTCGTGGTATCGCAATATCGGTGGGTCGCAGAGATCGGAGGCTCCCCGCCGGGAGAGGAGCCTCCTCCTACCATCGTCCCGGGAGGCGGCGAGCGCCAAGTGTGGCGGCCCGTCGAACCCGTGCGCGCCCGCCTGCCTATGCGCGATGGGCAGGCACGCGGGCGGGCCCTACCCCGCCGGCCACCGTCTCGTCATGGCGGGTCGCCGGAGTCGGGGCCGTCGGGCGTCCGAGGGGGATGCCGATCGCCTCCAGCCAGTGCCGGAGATTCCGGTAGACCGACGGCGCGCCCACCGGAACTGGCTCGTCGAGCTCCCATTCGGTGGGGTGCAGGATGAACGCCTCGGTCTGCTGGCCACCCAGGCCGCCATGTGACCCGATCAACTCCTCGAAGGCGGCGACCTCGCCGAGCTCGGGGTCGTACTGGCTGATGAGCAGCAGGTCGGGCACGTGCTCCATCGCATCCTCGCGGCGCAGGCTCAGGATCGCATGCGGGCCGAACGGCGCGAGCGGGTCGTCGCCCTCCACGACGCCGTCAGCGAGGTGGCGCCTCCCGCGGTGCCCGAGCACCAGGCTGCCGCGCGTGGCTGATCTGACGAGGAGGGCGCTGACACCGGGGTGGTTCGCCAATGCGCCGATCAGCCCCGGGTGGAGCACCTCGAGCTCCTCGACCGTGAGGCGGTGGTCGAACCCGGTGAAGTACACCAGGCCGAGGTTGCCGGACCCGACGACGATCGCGTCGTCCTGCCCAGTCGGGGCGGCCTCGGGCTCGGGCGCGATGTCGACGATCCCGTCGGTCCGCTTGCTGCCCAGCGCGAGGCGTGCGACCGATCCGGTCGCTCCCCCGGCTCGGACGACCTCGGACAGGAATGCGTTCGTGGACGCGGCGCCCTCGCCGTGTGTCTCCTCCTCGGCCACGGCCGCACCGCCCCCCATCAACCGGCGGACGAGGTCCCCGAGGCTCTCGCCATACCGCTGCTTGAAGGTGGCGCCCAGGCTCTGGCCGTGATCCGAAAGCACGACGAACTCGTACGGACGCGGCGCGTCCTCTGCGGCTTTCGCGATCGTCGCGAAGGCCGCGTCGATGCCGTCGAGCGCCTGGAAGGCTTCCACACGCTCCGGGCCGGAGTGATGCGCGATCTCGTCGTAGTCGGTGAAGTCGGCGTAGATGACGTTCGCGCCGCGGTACATCTCCTCGATGATCAACGACACGTTGACGTCCCGGAGGAGGACGTTGCTCGCCGCACGCATGCCGGCGTACTTCATGCTTCGGTCGAGCCGGGGCTCCACGCCCGCGCGGCGCATCCGCCGGTTCTGGATGCGCTCGAGGGCGAACTCCCCGAGGAACCGGGTGAAGGACCGCAGGTAGCCGGTGGGGCTGAAGAAGAACGGGAAGAACGCTCGGCTATCACCCAGGCCGCGAGACCCGTCCGCGAGGGCCGCGGTCGTGACGTACGAGCGGACCGCGTCGCCCGTGACGAGGTTGCAGATGCTCACCCCGTCGTTCGACAGCAGGCCCTCGCCGTTCGACGCGCGACGCACGATCTCGGCTGCGTCGGCTGGGTTGCTCGACACCATGAGCTTCTGGCGATCGCGCTCGAACCACCTGAACGCCGGGATCCCGTCGTTCGTCCCATGCAGGATCCCGAGCTGTCCGGCCGACGTCATGGACGGCAGGAGCGCCTCCCATCGTGACAGTCGATGTGTGCCGCTGCGGATCCAGCTCGCCATCGTGTTGACCGACCCGGCGCGCACACGGCCCGCCAGGATCGGGTACGCCAGCCCGTCGATCTGGAGGATCACGACGCCGGGTCGGTCAGATCTGGCGACCGCGCGCTTCGCCCGCAATGCCTGGACGAGATAGCTGAAGTAGGACCCGCCGCGGTCGACACCGAGCATCGCGGTCAGGGTCGTGTTCACGATCGCGAAGACGAACGATGCGACGATCGCCGAGACGACCCCGGAGACGCTCACGCCAGGAGCCAGCTGTGCGACGACCATGAACGCCGCGAACTGCAGCACCAAGACCGCGACGGCGGTGAGGATCAGCGACACGGGCACGAGCGCCGCCAGGATGACCGGCCGCACCGCGGCATTGAAGATCGAGATCAGGGTCACCGCGAGAGCCGCGGCGGTCAGCGACTCGACGATGAGTCCGGGCAGCAGCCAGGCCGTCACGGCGAACGAGATCGTGGCAACCGTTACCGTGATGGCAAGGCGGCGCAGGAGCGCCAACCGGCCGCCCCGCCACTCCCACAGCAGGCGCAGCTGCGTCGCGTAGAAGTCGATCAGGCGCGTCAAGATCTGCCCCGCTGCGCGGTCGAACCGCCAGGCCCCATGCTCCCCGCCCGCAGGGACCGGTCAAGGAGGAACACCCCCTGGTTCCGGGGGTACGCACCACCGACCCGACGTGCGTGTGGGCTTGTCCGGCCGTCCGGCCACGGGCAGAAAGGGACGAAGCAAGGCGCTCTGAAGGGAACCGCGAGATGACCCGTCTGCAGTGGATCGGCCACTCGACGGTGCTCATCGAGACCGGCGGGCGACGGCTCCTGACGGATCCCGTGCTCGGCCAGGGCATCGGACCGGTCCGGCGTCGCGCGGGCAGCAGCCCTGGCGAGCTCGGCCACATCGATGCGGTGCTCATCTCACACCTGCATCACGACCACCTCGACCTTCGCTCGCTGCGACGGCTGGATCGCGAGGTCGAGGTCCTCGTCCCCACCGGGGGCGGCCCGCTGCTGCGATCGGAGGCGTTTCGCACGGTCCACGAGGTCGATCGGGGGGACCGGCTGATCACCGGCGAGGTCCGTGTCGAGGCGACCCCTGCCCGTCACTCCGGGCGGCGGGCGCCGTTCGGGCCAAGCGGGCCGGCGCTCGGCTATCTGATCCAGGGCGATCATCGGATCTACTTCGCGGGCGATACGGACATCTTCGCGGGCATGACCGACCTCGCTCGCGACCTGGACATCGCCATCCTGCCGATCGGCGGCTGGGGACCAACGCTCCGGGGCGGGCACATGGATCCGGCCCGAGCGGCCGCGGCGTTGGCACTCCTGCGACCGACGCATGCGATAGCCATCCACTGGGGAACGTTGTGGCCGATCGGCCTATCGAGATATCGCCGAGACCGTTTCGATGAACCGATCCACCGATTCATCGAAGAGGCTGGCAGGATCGCGCCCGATGTCCACGTGGCGTTCCTCGAGCCAGGCGGGGAGCTCGTCCTCCCGGATCCGCGCCGAGACTCCCCGGGCGCGGTCGACTAGGGCACCGTTTCGGGATCGGGGGCGTAGAACGCCGTGGTGTTCGCGACCGCCCGTGCGGCCGCGGCCGGATCCGCGCCTGCCGCCCGGTTCGCCTCGCCCCAGCCCTCGCTGCTCCGCCTCGCGAATTCGCGTCCCTCGGCGGACTCCTGCCAGGCGACCGGATCACCCACGGACCCACCGTGGAGATGGAGGGTGAGCCCGAGCAGGCCCTGCTCCCAGCCGACACCGACAGCGCCCGGCCCGTATTCGGCCCAGCGGTCCTCGGGCACGATCGCAGCGTGCTCGAGCTCGAGCCGCGTCGCGCCGTCGTCGACCTTGGCCAGCCGGACTTCGACCTCGGAGATGTCGGCGTCGCTGGTCACCGCGCCGTAGACCCACGTGACCTTCAGTCGATCGGGCCGCTCGCAGGCGACGATCTCGCCGCCGGCATTGCCCTCGAACTGGTAGCGACCGCCCAGCCGGTAGTCCCCGCTGATCGGCAGGAACCAACGGCCGATGCGCTCGGGGTTCGTCAGGGCGTCCCACACATCTTCGATCGGGGCGTCGTACTCGCGCCGGAGTCGGACCACTCGGCCGGCGCCGGCGGGCATCTGACGGTCTTCGACCCCACGGTGGACGGCCTCCATCTCGCGGACGATGTCGATCATCGGGGCTGCTCTCCTTTCGAGTCATCGGGGACGGCCGTACGCAACCGGCGCTCGCGCTTGCCGCGGGCGAGCTCGGTCGCCAGCGAGTCGAGGCGCTGGTCCCAGAACCGGCCGAAGTGGTCGAGCCAGTCGTCGAGCTGGCGGAACGGGGCGGCGTCGACCGCGTACAGGCGCCGAGTGCCTTCGGGGCGGACCGTCGTGAACCCGCTGTCGCGCAGGACCTTGAGGTGCTGCGAGACGGCCGGTTGCGAGATCCCGAATTCCTCCTGGACGACCGCCGTTATGGATCCCGAGCTCTGCTCACCATCGGCAAGCAGCTCGAGGATCCGGCGACGGACCGGGTCTCCGAGGACGTCGAACGCATGCACGCGTCGCAATATACAAGTAGTGGCTTATATAAGTCAAGACTAATGCACTATCGGGTCCGGCCGGCTGCCCGCAGGACCGCCAGGGCATCAACGGTGACCCACTCGTTCATGCGGCGGGCGCTGGTGCCGCCCCAGTCGACGTCGTCGTGGCCGAGCTTGACCTCCTCCGAGTGGCGGTAGTAGCGCGCCTCCGCCGGCCAGCCGCCGTCCGGCAGCCGCTTCGACTCCAGGAGATCCAACGCATCGGTGCAGCGCTCGTCGTCGATCGAGCCGAGCTCCGCCATCGCCTTGAGTCCGCCGAGCATGTCGTAGTGCCAATACAGCGGATAGTGGAGCTTGGTGAACTCGGGATGGATCACTCGCCCGTCGCGCCGCCTCTTGAACAGCCGACGCTCCAGGAGCACCGACGATGCCCGCTCCGCAGCCGCGCGGGCTTCTTGGTCCCCAGACAGCGATGCCCAGGCGGCGAGCCCACGCATAGGCGGGAGCGTTTCCATGAACGAGGATGTGTCTGCGGCCGGGACCTTATCGCAGTTCCACCCTCCGTCGGGCCATTGCCAGTGGAGCAGCCGCTCGACGAGACGTGGTGTCCGGTCGTCGGCCAGGCCGAGCCTGATGACCGCCAACAGCGTGTTGCCCTGTTGCGAGGCGCACCGGCGATGACGTCCGTCCATGACGGGGACGCCGCGCCGCTTGTACGCATCCGCCTTGGCGTCGACCTCGAACTCGACGTAGAACATCGGGTCGAGCCACGTCTCAACGACGCGGTCGCGGAGCGGCCCGAGGGTGTCATCGCCGTCCGGATAGCCGAGATCGGCGAGCGCATGGAGCACCCAATGGGCGCCCTGCCACTTGGCGTAGATCGAGACTGCCCCGCCACCAACGGGCTCCATGTGCCGACGCAGAAGGTCGCGGGCACGCGGCGACTGCCTGACCTCCTCCTGGGCGGCACGCATCGGCGCGGAGGCCGGATCCTCGCGAAGAACGAGGGCTCGGGTCTTCCAGCGGATCGACGGCTCATCCGAGCGGAGCAGTCGCTCTACGACGTTCTCCTCTTCCGCTCGCACAGAGGGCCGGCGATCGGTCGCTCCGCGATCAGGCCGCCGTTCGGAGCCGCTCGAGACCATCGAGGATGAGATCCAGTCCGAACGCGAACTCGACGTCGTCATCGCAGCCGCCGAGCCCGCCCTCGTGCGTGACGGCCGCGGCCAACTCACCGAGCCGTGGATACGACCCAGCCAGCTGCCGCGCCAGCATCGCGGCCGCCTCGGCGTCTCGAGGGACGCCGTCCGAGTCGTCGAAGAGGTCCTGGCTGAATCCCAGCACGCGGCTGCCGAGGACGTGCAGCGCGTGATGCGCCAGATCGAGCGGAAGACCGCCACCGCGGATGATGTCCATCACCCGCTCCATGTGGCGCATCGTCGAGGGGCTCGGATCGGCCCGCGACTCGATGACCCGGGCGGCCCACGGATGCCGCAGCATGGTCCGCCTGGCGTTGAGGATCGTCTCGCGCAAGGACGACTTCCAGTCGGTGTCCACTTCAGCCGGCTCGATCTCACCGACGACCACGTCAACGATGGCGTCGAGGAGACCTTCCTTGTCGCGCACGTGGTTGTAGAGCGACATGGGATCGACGCCGAGCTCCTGGCCGAGCCGACGCATGCTGAGTGACTCGATCCCATCGCGATCGGCCAGCCGGACGGCGGCTTCCAGGATCCGTTCGCGGCTCAGTGCCACCGCAGGCCGGGCTCTGCGCACTGTCGCGGTCGCGACTCGTCTGGGCATGCGACGAGTTTACCCGCTTCGAGGCTTGACAGTCTACGCCGTAGGTCGCAATCTACGCCGTAGGTCTACACCGTAGATTTCGGCGGGAGTGGAGGACGATCCGAATGAGCGACGTAACACCCGGCATCGGGCAGCGGCCATGGCTGCCGCCGCGCTGGTTCATCCGCCTCGCATGGTTGGCCCATCGCGCCGTCTACCGCCTGACCGGCGGCCGTCGCGGCCTCTCGGTCCCGAAGGGCGATGCCTTCGGACACATGCGCCTCCGAACGGTCGGTCGGCGTTCGGGTCAGGAGCGGGTCGCGATCCTGGGCTACTTCGAGGACGGGCCCGACCTCGTCACGCTGGCGATGAACGGTTGGGGCGACCCCGAGCCGGCCTGGTGGCTCAACCTGCTCGCGAACCCGGATGCCGTGGTGGATCTCAAGGTCGGTAGCCGTCCGGTCCGCGCGCGTGCGGCCGTGGGCGAGGAGCGCTCGCGGCTGTGGGCGACCTTCAGCGCCTACAAGGGGTGGGGCACGGACATCAGCGCGTTCGCCGCGCGCCGGTCACGTGAGACCGCGGTCGTGGTCCTCGAGCCGCGCCCCTGAGCCCCTGGCGCCCCGTCCGAGCTGGTCGGGCTGGTGTCGAGGACGCTCGCCGGCATGTGAGCGGGCGGTGCGACGCCCTATCCGGCGATCGCCCGCTGGATGCCCTCCACGTCCGGGCCACCGAGCACCAGGCGGCCGTCGGCGGCAAGGTAGAGCAGGTCGATATTGACGTCGGCGTCGGCGATGCGGCGCAGAAGGTCGGCGGCCGCGCCGGGACGGTTCTCGATCGTTGTCACGGCTACCCGCCGCTCGTCCTCGATCGAGAACCCGGAGTCGATCAAGGCCCGCCGAGCTCGCTCCAGGTCCTCGACCAGGATGTGATAGACGCCCTGTCCATCACACACGAACCCGGTCGCGCCCTCGATGTTGACGCCGGCTCGACCAAGAGCGTCGCTGGCCT
>DATAFZ010000093.1:0-18288 GCA_036257225.1 Candidatus Limnocylindrales bacterium
CGAACGATGTCAAACCCAGCCGGTCACCGACGAGGAACAAGTTCCGGCCGTGGGACGGCTCGCGAGCGTCCCTAGTTCGGCTGCTTCTGGATGGCCGCGATCATCGCGCGGGCCTGCTCCTGGTCCTTCTCGTTCGGGTGCGTGTGGTCGGCCATGATCCCGCAGTACACGTCGTGGATCGCCTGGCTCATCGTGCCCACGTCGAGCATGGCGAGCCCACCCTCCTGCAGCTGCCGCACCGTCTCGCTGTCTGGCTCGCGGCCCATGGCCCGTTCCAGCGCCTCACGCATCGTCGTCACGGTCGCCTCCTTGGTGCACCCCTCCGTCAAGCCTACGCCCTTGATCCGCCCGATGAGAACCGCGGCACTGCCCCGGACCTTCGCCGTCGACCACGGGTACCAATCGGGGCGAGTCAGCGCCCGACCGCCGGGCGACCATCCGATTCGTGTTCGACCCGCACCACAACGACGTCGAGATGGTCGACGACGGGGCCGAGTCCGGGCTGCTGCCTTCGATCCCGTCGGGCTGGAACGACGCGCTCACCGGAACCGACGGTCCTCGCATGTGGGATCGCGTGATCTCCAGTGAGGTCGCCCGCGTCCACCGATACCAGCGTCCGGCGACGATCGTCCTGATCGAGTTCGCAGGTCTGGACGCTCACGCCCGGAAGTGGGGCACCGACGTCTCCGAGCGACTCTTCACGCAGCTGGCACGGACGCTCGCCGTGGAGGTGCGCGCCAGCGACCACATCGCCCGCATCGGTCGAACCCGGTTCGCGCTCCTGCTCACCGAGACCGACGAGATCGCGGCGATCAACATCGTCGAGCGCGCCCGAGCGGCGTGCGAGTACCAGCTCGGCGGGTCCGACCTGGTCCGGGTGGCGATCGGCTGGGCCAGCCCGACCAGCGCGGCCGATCTGGGCGCCGCCATCGACCTGGCCGCCGAACGCTTGACCGACGAGCTGCGCGCCGACCTTTAGCGCACGATCGATCCGGCGATGCGGACCGCCCGGCGCGCCACGGCGAGCGGCCCACCGTCGATGACCCACGACTCGATCAGGACAAGGCCGATGAGTGCGACCTCGATGCCCTTGTCGAGATAGGCCAGATCGAAGCGGGCGCCGAATGCCAGCCACGCGACGACGGTCACGGCGGCGAAGCCGATCAGCGCGTAGCGGCTGAGCCAGCGCAGCCTGGCGAACGGCCCGGGCAAGATCATCACGAGCGCGAGGACGGCGTAGCCCATCGCGTTCATCAGGAAGAGCATGCCGCCGAGCGACACATGGATCGCCGCCGTCGCCAGCGTCAGGCCGACGATAACAGTGCGCAGGGCGAGGGCGAATGGCTGGATCCCACGTTGTCGATGGGTGGTGAGGACGGCCATCGGAGGTCTCCTGTCGCGTATCCCGGTACGTGATACCTACCGGTAGCACGTATCGTGTGACAGAAACACGCTACTGTCAAGTAGCACGTACCGGGACCTCGACGGGTGCCGATTCTCGTCAAATGCTCCCTACACGAGCCGTCGGCAGTGATGAACGAGCGCAAGAGCTTGCCGAGGCGGGATGGATATGCACCGCACAGCGGTCTCACGCGGGGAGTCATGCACTGCGTCGCATAACGATGCGTCAGGGCGCCAGATCGGCTCCGTTGGCTCGCCTACGGCTCGCCACACGAGCATCTGACGGGAATCTCGGTCCGCCGAACCGGATCTGCACGGAGTGTGTGGCCTGGC
This sequence comes from Candidatus Limnocylindrales bacterium, assembly GCA_036257225.1. Taxonomy (GTDB): domain Bacteria; phylum Chloroflexota; class Limnocylindria; order Limnocylindrales; family CSP1-4; genus SPCO01. The sequence continues at coordinate 1,735 of DATAFZ010000093.1, forward strand.
GGACGAGTCGAACGTAACGAAGCGGGCGCGATCGACCGGCGAGGACAACGCGCCGGAGAGCAGAGGTCGGTGCCGGAGCGGCCGGGCGGACGGGCCGAGGCGAAGACGCCCGCGAGCAAGTAAGCGAGCGTAGCCCGAGCTACGTGAGCGAGCCGGCGGAGCCGGCAACGCCGTCATCGGCGGGTCGACAGTGCCCGCGGATAAAACACGAGGCGGCTCCCGAAGGAGCCGCCTCGATGCTGTCCCGGTGAAGGAGTCCGCCTAGGGCGGACACTTCTGCCACGCGCCAAGAGCATCTATCACGTCGGCTGTACCGACTACCCTGACCCTACCTACCCATGACCTTGACGCTGGGGCAGCTTGGCTGACTGAGCAGCGCCTATATCCTACCTCTCGAGGGGCTGTTTTCCAAGGGTTTTGGCATACGTAACTGTGTAAATTCCTTAACCTTCGTGCGCGACGAAGGTCCAAGCGGGGTTGCAACAGCATGACCATCAAGGCCGACGAAACACCGACCAGACCGCCCCTCGACGACCCGGACACGGGCACTGCGGACCTTCTCCAGCACGCCGCCGACCTCGCCATCGACTATCGATCGTCGCTGCCGGAGCGGCGTGTCGGGGCCGAGCCAGGCGTCACGGCCGATGACCTCAGACGGACCCTTGGCGGCCCGCTTCCGCGGCAGGGGACCGATGCTCGCACCGTCATCGACGACCTCGCGGCCAGCGTCGACCCGGGCCTCGTGGCGATCAGCGGCCCGCGTTACTTCGGCTTCGTCATGGGCGGTTCCGTCCCGGCGGCGCTGGCCGCCGATTGGCTCACCTCCGCCTGGGACCAGAACGTCGGACTCTACCTCGCGACGCCCGCGGCGGCCGTCGTCGAGGAGGTCGTCGCCGACTGGCTGGTCGAGCTCTTCGGCCTGCCTACCGGGACGACCGTCGGCTTCGTCAGCGGCGCGACGATGGCGAACTTCACCGCGATGGCCGCGGCGCGGCATGCGGTCCTTCGCAACGTCGGCTGGGACGTGGAGGAGCAGGGGCTGATCGGGGCTCCGCCCGTCAGGGTCGTCGTCGGCGGCGACGTCCACGTCTCGCTGATGAACGCGCTCCGCTACGTCGGCCTCGGCCGGGCCAATGTCGAGCGGATCTTGGTCGACGACGAAGGCCGGATGGACCCCATGGCGCTGGCCGACGCGTTGCGTGGTCGATCGGAGCCGACCATCGTGTGCGCCCAGGTCGGCGAGGTGAACACTGGCGCATTCGATCCGCTCGACCGGATCGTCCCGGTCGTCCGCGACCACCCGAACGCGTGGCTGCACATCGATGGAGCGTTCGGGCTTTGGGCCGCGGCCAGCCCGCGGCTGCGGCACCTCGCCAACGGTGTCGAGGGTGCCGATTCGTGGGGGACCGACGCTCACAAGTGGCTCAACGTCCCCTATGACGCCGGCCTCGTTTTCGTCCGCGATGGTGCGGCGCACCGCGCATCGATGGGCCTTGCCGCCGCCTATCTCCCGCCAGCGCCGAGCGCGGAGCGAGATCCGTTCGACTATGTGCCCGAGATGTCTCGTCGGGCGCGGGGCTTCGCGATCTACGCCGCGATCCGCTCGCTCGGGGCGGACGGCATCGCCGAGATGGTGGAGCGCGGGTGCGATCTCGCGGCGCGCATGGCGCGCCGGCTGGCGAACCACCCGGGCACCCACATCCTGAACGAGGTCGTCCTGAACCAGGTCCTCGTCCAGGTCGGCGACGCGCCGATGACGAAGCGTGTCATCGACCGCATCCAGGCGGACGGCGCGCTGTGGCTCGGCGGGACGACGTTCCACGGCACCCCGGCGCTGCGCATCTCGGTCTCCGGCTGGAACACGAGGGAGAACGACATCGACCGTTCGGCCGATGCGATCGTCGATGCCATCGAGGCCGTGCGCGGCAGCCCCTCGGGTCAGCCCTGATCGTGGTGGATCGTCACTGACGTCATCGCAACGGGCTCGTTCGGCAGATCACGCGAGTCGCGCGGCGCGGACACGATCTTGTCGACGACGTCGAGGCCCTTGGTGACCTGCCCGAACAGTGTGTAGTTCTTGGGTAGGCGACCGGTCAGGTCGTCCGTGCAGATGAAGAACTGGCTGCCGTTCGTGTTCGGCCCCGAGTTGGCCATCGCGAGCGCGCCTCGCTGGTAATCACCCTTGACGGGTTCGTCCTCGAACTTGTAGCCCGGGCCGCCGGTGCCGACCCGCCCGCGCTCGAGCGCCGACTTCTTGCCGTATTGGCCGTCGCCGCCCTGGATCACGAATCCCGGGATGACGCGATGGAAGATCACCTCGTCGTAGAAGCCCTTGTTGGCAAGGTCGATGAAGTTCTGGGCGGCCTTCGGGGCCGACTGGTCGTACAGCTCGACTTCGATGTCGCCGAGGTCGGTGGTGATGGTGGCGCGGGTCATGGATGGGGACTCCTTTCCGATACGGCGTGCGCTAGGGCGCGACGCTGACGTCGGTCATGACGACGGGGTCGCTCGGCAGCTCGACCCCATTGGCAGCGACCACGATCGCCTCGGCCGTCTCCATGCCGGCGGTCACGGTGCCGATGATCTGGTAGGTGTTGGCCGACTCGAGCGCTGTGCGGGCCTCGTCGTCGAGGACGATGAAGAACTGCGAGCCCACCGAATCCGGAGCCGGCGTGCGGGCCATCGCCACGGTGCCTCGCGAGTACGGTGTGGTCACGGGCTCGTCCTTGATCGTGTAGCCGGGTCCGCCCGTGCCGGTCCCGGTCGGATCGCCGCCCTGGATCACGAAGCCGGGCACGACCCGATGGAACACCACCCCGTCGTAGAAGCCACAGCCTGCGAGCGTGACGAAATTGCCGGCTGCGATCGGCGACAGGTCGGCCTCGATGGTGAGCGTCATCGATCCCAGCTCCGTCGCGATCGTGACGACCCGCGACTCGCCCGCCGCGAGTGCCGCTGGTTGCGCGGTCGGGCACCCCCCGGCGGCGGCCGACGCAGCCGGGGTCGGTGCGGTCCCGGGCGCAGCGGTGCAGGCGAGCAGCAGCGCACCGATCGCGGCGACGCGGGCGAAGACAGGGATGGGGCGAGGGATCATGCGGCAGCCTCCAGGGCAGCGGGGAGTTCGATGGCGCCGGAGAGGAGCGCCTCCCCGAGGATGACGCCGGCGGCCCCGGTATCGCGCACGCGGCGCAGACCGTCCAGGTCGCGGACGCCACCGGCCACCAGGATCTCCGCATCGTACGACCGAATGACCGATCGCACCCGGTCGAGGTCCGGCTGCGTCCCACCGTGCGCCAGCACGAACCGGGCCACGCCTTGGCCCGTCAGCTCACCGACGAGCGTCTCGATCGAGGGCGGCTCGGAACGTCGCCATGGGAACGCGGCCAGCCGTTCCGGCCGTGGATCCAACCCGACGGCCAGCCAGCCGCCGGCGACCGCAAGGCACGCGCGGAGGTCGTCGGGCCGATCCGCGATGGCCGTGGTCAGGACGACGCGCGTCGCGCCGGCGGCGAACGCGAGCTGGATGGCCTCCGGGGAATCGAGGCCACCGGCGAGCTGCAGCGGGACGGCGCTCCGCGACGCTACCGACCCGATGGCGTCGAGATTGCCCGGACTGCCGCGGCGCGCGCCGTCGAAGTCGATGAGGTGGATCAGCTTCGCGCCCTGGGCGACCAGGCGCTCGACGATGCGCTCCGGGCGATCGGTCGGGGCGCCGATCCCGGCTGCGGCACCCGGCCAGTACACGACGCGCGACCGACCACCTTCGAGGTCGATCGATGGGATGACCAGCACGCGATCAGGCGACCTCGCCAGCCAACAGGCGGCGATGGAAGCTGAGCGGCAGCGACCCGTTGCGCAGCAGCGTGTCGTGGAACGCTCGCAGCGAGAACGCGTCCCCCCGGCGTCGGCGCTCGGCTTCGCGCAGCTCAACGAGGAGCGTGCGACCCAGGAGATACGACAGCGGGTAGGTCGGCCGGTAGGTGTACCACTCGACCTCCGAGCGGGCGTTGTCCCGCGCGAACCGCGTTTGCTCGACCAGGAACTCGACGCCCTCGTCGACCGAAATCTCGCCGCGGTGGAGCTGTACGTCGAGGATGATCCGGCAGGCCCGCCAGATGGCGTCGGTGTGGAGCATCACCCTGAACTCCGGCCCATCGTCGAAGCCCTGCTCGCGCATCATCAGCTCCGAATACATACCCCAGCCTTCGACGAACTCGGGTGCGTCAGCCAGCAGGCGGGTCAGCGATGGGTGCCGTCGAGCCATGTCCAGCTGGAGGTGGTGGCCGGGGTACGCCTCGTGGATGCTCGTGTTGCTGATCGAAGCGCGGTTGTGTTCTAGGATCGCGTTCGGGTCGCCGTGCACGGACGGCGTGACCACGTAGATGCCTTTGGAGTCGGCATCGAACGCGGCCGGCGAGAAATACGCCGCGAACGGGATGACGTTGCGCAGGTACTCGGGCGTCTCGATCACATCGATGCGCTCGTCGTCCGGGACCGTGACGAGCCCTCGCTCGATGAGATGGGCGCGCGCCCTGCCCATCGCTGTCCGGTAGCCCTCGAGAGCGCCGGCGAACGTCTCGGCATGATCGGCCTTGACCCTCGCGATCACCTCGTGCTCGTCGGCATCCGGGTCGATCTCGCGTGCGGCTGCGGCCCGCGCGGCCCGCTCCTCGGCGAGCTTCTGGTGGCCGAGCTCCAGGATGGCGTCGGCATCGAGGCCGTCGAAGGCGCGCAGTTCGACCATCCGGTCGTGGCGATCGCGGCCGATCCCCCAGTCGTCCGTGCCCGACGCCAGCGTGCCCTCGAGCCAGGTGGTGTAAAGGTCGACCGCGACGGCAGCAGAGGATGCCGCGCGCTCGAGCCGACGCGCCTCGGCCGCGCCGAGCACGCCCGCGCCGGCGGCGACCATCTCGTCGAACAGCGCGGGCAGCTGCCCGGCCGACTCGATCTCGATCCGCTGCCACAGCCTGACCTGCGGGTCGCTCGATCGTGACCGCGCATCGTCGAGGTAGCGCGGCACCCCTTCGAGACGACCAGCGATCGCGTCGAGACGCTCGGCCAGCGGCGCGTGGTCGCGCGCGAACAACAGGAACAGCCCGTCGCCGATGGTGTCGAGCGCCAGGGAGCGGCGCTCCCAGATCCGGAGCTCGTCCGCCTCGAACAACGCGCGTCGAAGGTTGTGCAGCTCGAGGTCGCGCTCGAAACGGACCGAGGCGGACAGCCCGGCCGGGTCGAGGCCCTCGATCGCGGCGAGCTGCGCTCGGTCCGCCTCGATCTCGGCCAGGATCGTCTCGCGACCGCCGTCCCCGAGCTCGTCGTCGTAGGCGTGGATCCCGAAGTAGGTGGCGGCCACCGGGTTGTCGCGCATCAACCGCCGGAATCGGTCCTCGACGAGGTCGTAGAACCGATCGTCGAGCAGGCCGCGGTCGGCAGCCGGGGCGGGTCGCGGCAGGGCGGGATCGGTCGTATCGGCGGTCAGGCTCAAGGGTCGGTCAGGCCGTCGCAGCGATCCGCTCGGCGGGACGCTCCTCCGACTCGACCGGGGTCGTCCCTGCGAGGGCGTCGCGCGTCGCCCGGATGACCGTGTCGATGTCGGTGGCCGAGACGTCGTGGTGGGTGACGGCGCGGACCTGACCGTGCGCGTACGCCACCATCCATACGTTCCGGGCGGCGAGGGCTTCGAGGAACTGCCGCCGATCGCGGTCGACCTTGAACAGCACGAAGTTCGTCACGACGCGCCCCGGATCCAGGCGGCCGGGAGCCGGCTGGGCGATGCCACCCGCGCTTCGGACGCCGTCCATGTCGGCGAGCGCTTCGGCGAGCCGGCGGGCGTTGGCATGATCGTCTGCCAGGCGGTCGATCATGCCGTCGGGTGTGTCCGAGAGCGCAACCAGCCCGGCGGCGGCGAGCACCCCGACCTGGCGCATCCCGCCACCGACCATCTTGCGCGCGCGGCGCGCCCGCGCGATGAATGAGGCCGATCCCACGACCAGGGAGCCGACCGGGCAGCCGAGCCCTTTCGACAGGCAGAACGTCACGGAATCGGCGGGCGCTGCGAGCGCCGTGGCATCGACGCCGTCGCCGCGCTGGGCCACGACGGCATTCCAGAACCGGGCGCCGTCGAGATGGAGCGGGACGCCGTGCCGCCGGGCGATCGTCGCGACCTCACGCTCATAGGCGGGCGTCAGCGGGCGCCCCATCGAGTGCGCGTGGGTGTTCTCGAGGGCGACCAACCCAGACAACGGCTCGTGGACGTCGGTCGGATCGCGGAACGCTGCGTCGATCTTGGCAGGGTCGAGCGTCCCGTCGGCGCGGTCCTCGAGTGTCCGTGCGCTCGCCCCGACGATCACGGCATGACCGGCCGCCTCGTCGATCACGAGGTGGTGCTCGCCCCCGGCGATGACCTCCTGGCCGCGTGACATGTGGGCCATCATCGACACGAGGTTGCCCATCGTGCCGGTGGCGACGAACAGCCCGGCTTCCTTACCGAGCAGCTCGGCGGCGCGCTCCTCGAGCGCGATCACGGTCGGATCGTCGCCGAAGACATCGTCACCGACCTCGGCCGTCGCCACGGCTCGGCGCATGGCGTCGGTGGGTCTCGAAACGGTGTCACTACGGAGATCGATGACGCGGTCTGGCATGGTCCGCGAGTATAGGCGGGACGTCTGACAAGGCAGGGCGCCTCTGCTATGCTCCGCCCTCGCCGCATACTGGACCCGTGGTGTAGCGGCCCAACATGCCAGCCTGTCACGCTGGAGATCGCCGGTTCGAATCCGGTCGGGTCCGCCATCACACGCATCTACCTACGCCCCGTCCGCCCGCCCGGACGGGGCGTTCCTCTGCCTCTGGCAGAATGCCAACGATGCCGCGGCTGAGACGTGATCGCATTCCCGTGCTGGTCATCGCCGGCCTCCTTGTTGTCGGCATCGCCGTGCCGATGAGCGGTGGCGAGCTGGGGTTTGGCGGGGTCGCCCGCACCGCACCGACGGCATCGCTCCCGGGACCCGGCGCTGGTGGGACGCCGACGCCCGCCCCGACGCCCGAGCCGACCGCCGTGGCGACGCCAGTGCCGACTGCCACGCCGGTCCCCACACCGAACACCGTCCAGGCGGCGATCGTGCCGGTCACCCAATTCCGTGCCACCGCGACGGCGACAGGTCGCCAGGAAGTGGCCGACGTCCTGGCTGGCACGAGCAAGCGTTACGAAGCGCTGGAGCTCGTCGCCGACGAGGCAGACGCGATCCTCGCCGCGGTCGGGGCAGCGCGACCCCTGGATACGACACGCCTCGTGCTTGCCAACGATGCCGCGACACTCCGGCGCGACCTCGCGAAGGAACGCAAGCGGCTGGCGTTCCTACGGGTCGAGGACATCACGCCGGCGGTCCGCGCGCTGGCCTGGGGCAAGCAGGAGCTGTTCGGGGTCGACCGCATCACGACGGCCGACGCCTGGCGGCTGCGAGCGGACCTGCCGATCCGCGACGGGGCGGTCCCATTCGATCCAGCGGCCACCTGGACGCTGTTCGCCGGCGGCGACATCCTGCTCGACCGGGGCGTCTATCAGACCGTCCGGATCCGCGGCAAGGGCGTCGATTTCCCGTTCGACGGTGGGACTGCCGAGATCACGTCGCGTTGCAAGGACTGTTCGCCGCTCGGCTGGGACCTGCCCCGGACGCGCCGGACGGGCAATGCGGGCGCGGTCCGCGACCTCGTCTCGAGCGCCGACATCGCGATCGCGAACTTCGAGAACCCCGCTCCGAACCGCTTCCGCTGGCATACCCGGAACACGGTCTTCACGGCCGATCCCAGCCTGATCGATGGCCTCGTCAACGCCGGCATCGACTACGTGTCGATCGCCAACAACCATATCGGCGACGCAGGTGACACCGGCATCCTGCAGACCATCGCGAACCTCAGGAAGCGAGGGTTGAAGTACTCCGGTGCCGGCAAGGATCTGGCCGCGGCGCGCAAACCGGCCATCCTGGAGGCTAACGGTGTCAAGGTCGCGGTCCTCGCGTATGACGCCATCGCGAAGAGCTACTTCGCCGGGCGCACCGAGACCGGGAGTGCCCAGCTGACGTTGCACATGGCGAGGACGGGGATCGAGGCCGCCCGGAAGGCCGGAGCCGACGTGGTGATCGTCTTTCCGCATTGGGGCGTCGAGTATCGCGGCCAACCCTTCGAGCGCCAGCAGAAGCTGGCCCGGGACATCCTCGACGCCGGTGCCGACATGATCATCGGCAACCACGCTCACTACGCGGCCGCGATGGAGGTCTACAAGGGCAAGCCGATCTGGTACGCGCTCGGCAACTTCGTGTTCGACCAGGACTGGTCGGAATTCACGATGGAGGGCATCACGCTCGAGCTGACGTTCCACGGCGCCGAGCTCCGCCAGGTGCGGATGCGGCCGCACATCATCCTCGACAAGGCCCAACCGAACTTCTTGGATCCGGCGGGCGACGGCAGGGTCGTGATGGGCCAGGTGTTCGACGCGTCGCGGGGGCTGCTCCCGTACTAGCGCAGGGCGCCATCCGAGGCGAGCGCGAATGTCAGGCACGTTTTGAGGGCGAAGCGTCGTGAGCCGCGTGCCTGGGCTCGATCCCGTGCCTGACAGGCACAGATCAGCGAGGAAGCCAGGCACAAACGCCGCCTCGACGCGAAAACGTGACTGGGAGTCACGTCCGACCGCTTGGTCATAGCCCCGAGAACAGGTCCTCTTCGGGCGTCGGCGAATCGACGCTGGACTCGCGCAGGATGAACGCCTCCTTCGACCAATGCTCGCGCCAGCCGTCGAGGCCGAACGCCAAGAAGAACGAGTCGTCGGCGAACTGCGTCGCGTGCTCGTGCAAGGCCCGCCACTTGCGCTCGACCGGGTCGCCCGAGATGTCGACCCATGTGGTGATGCTCTCGTCGGGCACCAGCATGCGCGCCTGGAACGCCTCGAATTCGGCGTGCTGCTCGGGTGTGGCGTCGGGCGGGGGAGCCCACGGGTTCGGCTTGCCGAGCTCGGCCATGCGGTCGCGGATGGCGTTCCGAACCGAGGCCGGGATGGCCTGTTCATAGAGCTTCGAGGGCGCCCATGGCGCCAAGCCGCCGTCCCCGAGCGCGGGCCCGCTGCCGCCGTGTTCGGGCGCCAGCTGCTCCGGGTACCACGCGGGGTCAGCGGCGCGCGGATACGCGCGGATCGTCACGTCGTGGGTCCGTATGTGGTCGGGATGGCCGTACCCGCCGAAATCGTTGTAGGTGGTGATCACGTCGGGCTGGTACCGGCGGATCAGCCACACGAGGCGCCGAGCCGCCTCGTCCAGATCGGCCTGCCAGAACGACCGCGGGTCGTGGTTGCCCGTCCGGCCCATCATGTCGGAGTCGTGGTAACCAAGGTTCTCCCACTCGGTGACCCCGAGGATGCCCATGGCGCGCTCCAGCTCGCCGGCCCGGATCTCGCCCAGGCGCCGATGGTTGTCCGGGGTGTCCATGTCATCGACGACGATCTCGCCCATCTCGCCCCGGGTGCAGCTGACGAGGACCACCCGGCGCCCGGCGGCGACGGCTTTCGCCATCGTGCCGCCGGTGCCGATGGTCTCGTCGTCGGGGTGCGCATGGACGGTCATGAGGGTCAAGACATCGGGATCCGGCATGCCCTCGATGCTAGCGCGAGAGGGGCCGAGTAGTACTTTCGGGTGGCGATGGCGTGGGACGTGCGGCGACGCACCGGTGCCACCGGTCACCGCGCCCCGGACGGAAGTACCTCCGGGTGGATGAGGTGGCGACCGGCCGCACCCACGATGCCCCCATGAACCAGAACCTCGGTAGACGTCTCTCGCTCATCTTCGACCGCAGCGCCGATGCTCCGGCCGGTGCCGAGGGTGCCCATCCGGGGGCCGCCGTCCTCTACCCGCTGGTCGATTTCGTTGCCTACGCCAGCGACTGCACGCTGTCGGGCCGGATCCGGCTCCGGTCCGATCGCCTCACGGACATGCTCAACGACCATGAGGAACTGCATCTGGTGGACGTGATGGTGCAGTCACTCGTCGAGCCCGAGGCGGTCGAGGTCAAGGACGTAGTGGTCCCGACGGATGAGCTGCTGCTCGTCCATGCGACCGGGCCGCGCGGTGACCAGACCCGCCGAACACGCACCCGCCAGACGTACGTCGCGGTCGCGAGCGGCCCGTATGCCGTGCGCGGCTACCTGCACTCCGTGCCGTTCCTCGACGCGATGGCCGGGCTCCATCGCCGGAGTCCGATGATCCCGCTGACCGACGCGGTCGTCGACTACCCGTTGGGGGGCGAGCTGTACCGCCAGCGAGTCGGCACGGTCATCGTGAACCGCGGCCGGATGGACCACATCACCGAGTCGGTCGAGCATGATGGCGCACTCGGGATCGCGCCTTCGGACGACGACGGTCACGCGACGCCGGATTTCGGCGCCAGGATCCTGGCGGGTTCGAAGGGCGCCGCTTCGTAGGGCGCCACGGCGGCGCTACCATCGCCGTGAGTGACACCCATGCCGGTCAACCCCGCCTCTGCTGCCGGCCCGCTGTCCGGCATCCGGGTCATCGACCTCTCGACGGTGCTGGCCGGTCCGTACGCCACGATGGTCCTCGCCGACCTCGGGGCGGACGTCGTCAAGGTCGAGCCGCCTGAGGGCGACGCCACCCGCTGGTGGGGGCCGCCGTGGGTGGGCGATGCGGACAAGGGGACCCGGACCGCCGCGTACTTCCTCGCGGTGAACCGGAACAAGCGCGCCGTCCGCCTGGACCTCAAGACCGAGGCAGGCGCCGCCATCCTGCGACGGCTGCTAGGCGACGCGGACGTGCTGGTCGAGAACCTTCGACCTGGGTCGCTCGACCGGCTCGGGTTCGACGACGACACGCTCCGCGCACTCAACCCCGGCCTCGTGCACCTCGCGATCACCGGTTACGGGACGACGGGTAACGCAGCCGTCCGGCCCGGTTACGACTTCGTGATCCAGGCCGCCAGCGGGCTGATGTCGATCACCGGCGCACCCGACGACGCCGGCGGCCATCCGACCAAGGTCGGCGTTGCGATCAGCGACGTGGTGACGGGCTTGTTCGCGGCGATCGGCATCCTCGCGGCGCTGATCGGCCGGGGCGGCGGGGACCGTCGCGGCCAGCGCGTGGACGTGTCGCTGCTCGGGGCGACGCTGGCGGTCCTCGTCAACCAGGCGCAGAACGCCTTCGTGACCGGCCGTTCCCCGCGCCGCTTGGGAAACGCCCACCCCAACATCGTCCCGTACGAAGGCTTCGCCACCGCCGATGGCGAGTTGGTCGTCGCGGTCGGCTCGGAGCGGCAGTGGACCCGGTTCTGCACAGCCATCGGCCTGCCGGCGCTCGCCGACGATCCGCGGTTCGCGACGAACGGCGATCGCGTCGACCGTCGCGCCGAGCTCCGCTCGATCCTCGAGGAGCGGCTCGTCCAGCGCCCGACGGACGACTGGGTCGCTGTCCTCGAGGAAGCGGGGATCCCGAACGGCCCGATCGCCGACATCGCCGCGGCGTTCGCCTCACCCGAGGCGCAGGAGCTGGCGATGACCGTCGACGTCGAGCACCCTGCCTTCGGCGTCCTCCGCCAGGTCGGGATCCCGTTGGCATTCGAGGCGACGCCTGCCACGATCCGTACGGCCCCGCCCCTGCTGGGCGAACACACCGACGAGGTCCTGGCCGAGGCTGGCCTGAACGCCGCGGAGGTGGCAGCGCTGCGGCGCGACGGGGTGATCTAGGGCCGCGCGTGCAGACCTGCACGCGACGAGGTCGTCCGCGTGTGGGCCGCTGCTAGACTCGGGCCGCCCTGACCCATCACACCCGGAGGCCGCCCGACCATGATCGATGACCGCGAGCGCTGGGCGCTGATCCTGGGCGCCTCGTCGGGGATGGGCGAGGCGACCGCGCTGACGCTGGCCAAGGCGGGCTACCGGATCTGCGGCATCCACCTCGACTTCAGGGCAGGACTCGCCCACGTCGAGGAGATCAAGGCCGCGATCGAAGCGGCCGGGTCCGAGGCGCTCTACATCAATATGAACGCCGCCGACGACGAGAAGCGCGCGTCGGCGCTCCAGGCGTTGCGGGAGCGCTTCGACCGCTCCAAGTCCGAGGGGCGCGCTCCGTATATCCGGGTGGTGATGCACTCGCTCGCCTTCGGCTCGCTCGTGCCGTTCCTGGCGGACGACCCCAAGGCCGCCGTCGACCGCAAGAAGATGGAGATGACCCAGGACGTCATGGCCAACAGCCTCGTCTACTGGGTCCAGGACCTGTGGCGCGGCGGGTTCCTGGGGAAGGGCTCGAAGATCTTCGCGATGACGTCCGAGGGCTCCACCCGCGTGGTGCCCTCATACGGCGTCGTGTCGTCGGCGAAGGCCGCGCTCGAATCGCATGTCCGCCAGCTCGCCATGGAGCTTGCCCGGAACGGGACCGGTGTCACCGCAAACTGCATCCGGGCCGGCGTCACCGTCACCCCCGCGCTGCTCAAGATCCCCGAGTCCCAGACCATGATCGACATCACGATGAAGCGGAATCCGACAGGCCGGATGACGACGCCGCAGGACGTGGCGAGCGCGATCCTCGCCCTGTCCGGGGAGGGCACCGAGTTCATCAACGGCGACATCATCAGCGTCGACGGCGGCGAGTTCATCACCGGCTCGTGACCGCGGCGTCAGGTCCTGACGACGACCTCCCGACGTCGCCGTCCCAGGCCGCGCGTCCGCGGTGAGAAAAGCAGCGCGACGACGAAGCAGAGGGTCTCGACCAGCACGATCGAGGCGCCCGAGGCGATGTTGAGGTAGTAGCTCAGGTACAGCCCGACGATCGCCGCGACGATCGCCACCGCGATCGCGACACGCACGAGATCCCAGAACCGGTCCACGAGCAGCTGCGCGGTCGCTGCCGGCGTCACGAGCATCGCGACGACCATGATGATCCCGACCGTCTGGATGCTGACGACGATCGTGACCCCGATCAGCCCGAGCATGAGGTAGTCGAGCATCTCGACGGGCAGACCGGACGCCGCCGCCCCGGCCGGATCGAATGAGGCGTACAGGAACTCCTTGCGCAGGATGAACACGACGACGAGGACGATCAGTCCGAGCACCGTGACCTGGACGATGTCGGCGAAGGTGATGCCCAGCACGTTGCCGAGGAGGTAGCTGAACAGGTCGGCCACGTAGTCGTCGATCGAGCTGAAGATCGCGATACCGAGTGCGAACATGCCGGCGAAGAGCACGCCGACCGCGGTATCGAACCGCAGCCCGCCGCGGCGCGCGACCCAGCCGATCGCCAGCGCCGTGGCGACAGCCGCGACGGCTCCGCCGATGTACAGGGGGATGCCGAGCAGGAACGCGATGACGAGGCCGGGGAACGCCGCATGACTCACGGCGTCGCCGATGAACGCGAGGCCGCGCAGGACCACGAACGCGCCCATCACCGCGCACACGATGCCGACCAGGATCGCGGCCACCAGCCCACGCTGCATGAATCCAAGGCGCATCGGGTCGAGGAAGAACTCCAGCACGTTCATCGGCGGCCCTCGTGGAAATGGCGTTCGCCGGCCGGTGCTTCGTCGTGGTGGTGGGCGTCGTCGATGATCCCCTCGCCCTCCGGCAGGACGACGACGTGGCCGCCGTATGTCGCCCGTAACAGGTCGCGATCCATCACGAGCGTCGACGGGCCGGTCGCCACGAGACGGCCGTTCACGAGGGCGACCTCATGGAAGTGGTGTGCGGCCGCTGCGAGGTCGTGGGTGGTCGCGATGACCGTCCGCCCGTCCGCGGCCTCCGCATCGAGGACCTCCATCAGGTCCTCCTCCGTCGTGGCATCGACACCCGTTACCGGCTCGTCGAGCAGGTAGAGGTCGGGGTTGGCCGCGAGGGCACGGGCGAGAAACACTCGGCGCCGTTGCCCCCCGGACAAGGATCCGACCTGGCGCCGTTCCTCGCCGGTCATGCCGACGGTCTCGAGTGCATCCTGCACGGCCAGCCTATCGACCCCCGACGGCGACCGACCGAACCCGATGAGCGGCACGCGACCCATCATCACCACATCGCCGACCGTGACCGGGAATGCCCAATCGACGAGCTCGGCCTGGGGCACGTAGGCGATGCGTCGCGATTCGCGGCCGGGTGGGCCACCCAGCACCTCGATCGAGCCACTGACGGGCTCGATGAGCCCGGCGATCACCTTGAGGAGCGTGCTCTTGCCCGCGCCGTTCGGGCCGATGACCGCGAGCAGCGACCCCGCATTGATCTGAAGGTCGACGTTCTCCAGCGCGACCCGGTCGCCGTAGGCCACGGTCACGTCGCGCAACGCGACGGTCACGACCGAGGGCGATGATTCCCGGACCGCGTCGAGGGCGATGGTCACCGGAGAGCTTTCACGATCTCGTCAACGTCCCAGGTCATCAGTCCGATATAGGTATCGGCCGGTGCCGGACCGAGGGAATCGTTATACAGGGTCGTGACGACCTTGGTGATGCCTGCCTCCTCGGCCAGGGTCTGCGCGAGCTTCGGATCGAACTGGGCTTCCGAGAACACCGCGGTGACGCCGGCGTCCTTGACCGTCCGGACGAGGGCGGCCAGGTCGGCTGCGGACGGCTCCTGCCCAGGGTTCTCGAGGATCACGCCGACCAACTCGAAACCGTAGTGCGCCGCGAAGTATGGGAATGCGTCGTGGAATGTGACGAGCCTGCGACGCTCCGCCGGGATGGCGGCGAGCTTCGCGCGGCTGGCTTCGTCGAGCTCGCGGAGCGAGGTGGCAAATGCCGACGCTGATCCTTCGATGTCGGTCTTGGCCGAGGGGACGAGCCGTACCAGGGTTTCGCGGATGGCCGGGACGTAGTACTGCTCCACCAGCGACGGGTCGAGCCAGAAATGCGGGTTCTGCTCGCCGTCAACGGTGATCGTCGGGATCCCGTCGCCCAGGACGAGTCGCTCGGCTGTGGCGCTGCCGGCGGCGTCGATGATGTCCACAAGGAAATCGTCGAGCCCGACGCCGTTCGAGACGATGAGGTCGGCCTCGGAGATCCTGCGGGCATCCTCGGGACGCGGCTCGTAGTCCTCGGGGCCGGAGCCGGCAGGCACGATCGAGTCGACCGTTACGTGGTCGCCGCCGATGGCGCCGACGATGTCGGCGAAAACGGTCGTGCTGGCGACGACCCGCAACTCCCCTGTGGCGGACGGCGACCCGCCCGCGGCGGAGCACCCGACGCTCATGACCGCCACCGCCACGAGCCACAGCATCCCACTGATACCGAGTCTCACCGTCGAGCACGCGGACCTCATCCGGGTATCCCTTCGAGTGGTGGTGTTAGGCGCGGGCCTGGCAGTCGGGGCAGCGCCCGAACAGCTCGAGCCGGTGGTCGTCGATGCGGTAGCCGGTTCGCGCCTCGATGTCGCCGACGACGGCGCGCCAGCCGGCGTCCTCCACATCACGGCTCGCGCCGCAATTCGAGCAGACGACGTGATGGTGATGGACGGGCTCGCAGGCGACGTAGGCGTGCTCGCCGGTGGGCAGGTCGAGGCGCTCGACCGCACGGAGGTCGGCCAGGACGTCGAGCGTGCGGAAGATCGTGGCGCGCCCGATACCGAGGCGTCGTTTGCGAGCGTCTGCCACCAGGTCGGCCGCCGTGAAATGCCCGTCTCGACCTGCGATCAGGTCGGCGATCGAGCGGCGAGCCTCGGTGAGTCGGTAGCCGGCGTCATCGAGGGCGTTCTGGACTGCGATGGCCTCGGTCACGGCCGAGATGATACTCAGTCTCAGTTAGCGTGTCCAGCCGCACCACGATGGGTACCGGGTGCGAGGGGACCATCGTCCGACTCCCGTTCGGGCAACTTGCGGGGACACTGGGCTGGTCATGACCGTCGACGCGCTCCGCGGACCCGTCGATCGGCCGCGCGACCCGTCGCCCGAGCCGGTCGCCATCGGCGCACGGGATCAGGAGGTCTTCCTGTGTCCTACCTGTACACGGCCGTTGGCCGTGGGCGTGTCACGCTGCGCCGGCTGCGGGACTCGGCTGGTCGCCGGCGTTCCGCTGATGCGGGTCGGTGGGTTCGTGGGGCTCGGGCTGGTCGCCGGCATGGTCGTCGGTGGCGGGCTGGTGGCGGGTGTCGGCGCGTTGAGCCGCCCCACCGAGATCCCGGTCATCCAGCCCCCGGTGGCCGCCGTCCCATCGGCAGCGCCGGTGGTCAGCGCCGTGCCGCCGCCGGTAGAGCCGCGCGTGCCGCCGTCCGCACTGTCGGCGCTTCGCCAGTCGACAGTCGTGAATCAGCGTCTATTGGTCGACCGCGATCTGCTGGCGCGGGCACTCTCGGGGGCCGACCCCTCCCCGGCCGAGATCGCACCGCTCCTGCGCGGGTTGGCGACCAATGCCGCGTTCGGTGAACGGCTCGTCCCGGCTATCGCGTCCTGGGACGAGGGCGTGACCGTGTCGGAGGGTCTTGCCGCGTTCTACGCCTCGATCGCCCGGGTCGCGGACGACGGTCTGGCGGCGTCGTTGACCAACGAGCGAGGGTACGTCGAGGCGGGCCGGAGGATGCTCCTGATCCTCGAC
>DATAFZ010000148.1:0-23344 GCA_036257225.1 Candidatus Limnocylindrales bacterium
CGCCAGCGACGCGGACCGAAGAAGACGGTCGGCATCCGGCGCAAGAAGTGACGAGGGACTGACCAGGCATGGCGGAACGCAAGAAGGCGGTCAAGCAGCGTCGGCGCGAGCGGAAGAACGTCCCGCAGGGGCACGTCCATATCCAGGCCACGTTCAACAACACGATCATCACCATCACCGACCTCAACGGCGCGGTCATCAGCTGGGGCTCGGCCGGGGTGGCCGGCTTCAAGGGCTCGCGCAAGAGCACCCCGTATGCCGCGGCGCTGTCCGCTGACGGTGCGGCGAAGCGCGCCATGGAGCATGGCATGCGCCAGGTCGAGGTCTACGTGAAGGGGCCGGGCGCCGGCCGCGAGCAGGCCATCCGGTCGCTGCAGGCCGCTGGCCTCGAGGTCAGCGCCATCACCGACGTCACACCGATCCCGCACAACGGCTGCCGCCCGCCCAAGCGGCGCCGCGTCTAGCCCGGAGTCCCATGGCCCGTTACACCGAATCCGTCTGCCGGATCTGCCGGCGCGAGGGCGCCAAGCTCTTCCTGAAGGGCTCGCGCTGCTACACCAAGAAGTGCGCGTTCGAGCGGCGCCCGACGCCGCCCGGACAGCACGGCGTGCGCCGCCGCAAGGTCGGCGAGTACGGCCTGCAGCTGCGTGAGAAGCAGAAGGTCCGCAAGACCTATGGCGTCCTCGAGCGGCAGTTCCGCAACTACTTCATCGCCGCCGAAAACCGCCCGGGCGTGACCGGCGAGAACCTTCTCCGGTCGCTCGAGCTGCGGTTCGACAACGTCGTCTTCCGCGGCGGGTTCGCCCCGTCGCGCGCGGCCGCTCGACAGCTCGTGGCGCACGGCCACTTCGCTGTGAACGGCGTCCCCACCAACATCCCGTCGTACCAGCTCAAGCCGGGCGACAAGATCGAGGTCCGTGAGTCGCGGCGTGGCCGCGAACCGTTCAAGGTCGCCAAGGAGACGCTCCGCAACCATCAGCCGCCGGAGTGGCTGTCGATCGACGCCGGGTCGCTGTCCGGCAACGTCGTCACGCCGCCCAGCCGCGACCAGATGCCGCTCGACCTCAACGAGCAGCTCGTGGTCGAGTACTACTCGAGGTAACAGGCCCCACATGATCGAACAACTCGAGAACCCGCAGATCGAGTCCGTCGAGGAAGTCGGCACGTACGCCAAGTACGAGGCCGGTCCCCTGCAGGCCGGTTACGGCGTCACCCTGGGCAACGCCCTGCGACGCGTCCTGCTGTCGTCGCTCGAGGGAGCGGCGGTCACCAGCATCCAGATCCGCGACGTCTACCAGGAGTTTTCGACGATCCCTGGCGTCAAGGAAGACGTCACCCAGATCGTCCTGAACGTCAAGAAGCTCCGGCTCAAGAGCTTCGCCGCGCACCCGGTCCAGCTCCGCCTGATCAAGAGCGGCGCTGGTGCGGTGACCGCCGCGGACATCGCCGAGTCGGCCGACGTCGAGATCATCAACCAGGATCTCGTGCTCATGACCATCGACACGGACGACGTGACGATCGAGATGGACCTGACGGTCGAGCGTGGCGTCGGCTACCTGGGCGCCGAGCGCGCCGAGGCGCTGCCGATCGGCGTGATCGCCGTCGACGCGATCTTCACGCCGGTCCGCAAGGTCAACTACTGGGTCGAGAGCATGCGCGTCGGTCAGATGACCAACTTCGACAAGCTCACGATCGAGATCGAGACCGACGGCACGATCAGCCCCGAGGAGGCGCTCAGCCGCTCGGCGGAGGTCCTCGTCAACCAGTTCCGCCCGTTCGTCACCGTCGGCATGGCCGCGGTACCGGCAGCCGCCGCCACCGGCGTCGCAGCGCTGCCGCCGAACATGCTGGACATGCCGATCGAGGAGCTCGACCTCCCGATGCGGGCCTACAACTCGCTCAAGCGCAACAACATCGTCAAGGTCGGCCAGCTCCTGCAGCTGAAGGACGACGACCTGCTGCGCATGCGCAACTTCGGCAAGAAGTCGCTCGACGAGATGAAGGAGCGCCTGCGCATGCGGGGCTTCATCGTGCCCGACACCGAGGGCGACGTGCTCGACGATCTCGACGGTGAGGAGCCGTTCGAGGACGAGCCCGAGGCCTGACCCATGGCGCATCGGATCGGCGGTCGCAAGCTGAGTCGCAAGACGGGGCCGCGCATGAGCCTGTTCAAGAACCTGACCGTGTCGGTCCTGCGCTATGAGCGGGTGAAGACCACCGAGGCGAAGGCCAAGGAGATCTCGGGCCGCGTCGAGAAGGTCATCACGCTCGCCAAGCGCGGCGACCTGGCCGCGCGGCGTGCGGTGGTCGCCCAGTTTCCCAATGAGCCACTCGTCGTGAACAAGCTGTTCGACGAGATCGCGCCCAAGTACGCCGATCGGACGTCGGGGTACACCCGCATCGTGAAGATCGGGCAGCGCCGTGGTGACGCGGCCGAGATCGTCCAGATCGAACTGGTTTGATGGTCGCCGTTGATCCGGCTCAGGGCCGCGTTGCCGTCTCCGCTCCGGCGCTCACGCACCGCATGGTGCGCTCGCGTCCGATGCTCGACGGCGCCTTGCCCTGAGCTCGGCTGAACGGCGACAAGGCAGTTCGCCAGTAGAGGCGTCCGAGAGGACGTCGCCGACGCGTTACCGCGCGACGGTCGAATACGACGGGACGGACTTTGCCGGTTTCCAGGTGAACCCCGGAAAGCGGACGGTCCAAGGGGTCCTGCAAGATTCGCTGGCGCGCCTCGGTGACGGGGTGGTCCGACGGGTCGACGGGGCCGGTCGAACGGACGCCGGGGTCCACGCCATGGGACAGGTCATCGCCTTCACCTATCGCGGACGACTCCCGGCGACGGAACTCGCGGCGGCACTCGAGGCGATCCTGCCTCGGGACGTGGCGATCCGGGACGTGCGACCGGTGCCGGATGGGTTCAACCCCCGCTACGCGGCGCGCTACCGGGAGTACCGCTACACCGTTTGGAACGGGCCGCCCAGCCCGCTCCGCGAGCGCACGGCGCTCGGGCTGCGGGACCCGCTCGACACCGCCGCGATGGCGCGAGCCGCGCCGGCCTTCATCGGCCGGCACGACTTCCGGGCCTTCGGGGCAGCGGATCGATCCACGGTCCGGACCGTGACCGCGGTCCGGATCCGCCGGTCGGGCCGGTACGTGACGATCGACGTCCGTGCCGACTCGTTCCTGCGGGGGCAGGTCCGCCGGATGGTCGGCCTCCTCCTGGAGATCGGCCTTGGCAAGACGGAGATCGACTCGGTCCGGTCGGCACTCGCCGATCCCGGATCCGGGCAGAAGGGGCCAGCGGCCCCGGCAAAGGGACTGTGTCTGCGGCGCGTCGCCATCGGGCGAGGCAACACGGCCAGGACGAACGGAGAACACGAGGAACGATGAACGCGAAGACCATGTCGGTCCGTGAGAGCGAGATCGAGCGACGCTGGTACGTCGTTGACGCGACGGACGAGACGCTCGGGCGTCTCGCATCGCGCATCGCGCGCGTCCTCGAAGGCAAGCACAAGCCGAGCTATCAGCCCAACTTGGACTCAGGCGATCACGTGATCGTGCTTAACGCGGGCCGGATCGCGGTCACGAGCGACAAGCTCGAGAGCAAGCTCTACATCCGCCATAGCGGCTATCCCCAGGGCTACAAGGAGGAGACCCTCGGTCACCTCCTCGCTCGCCGCCCGGAGGAGGTCCTCCGCCGCGCCGTCAAGGGCATGCTGCCGCGCACTCGACTCGGCGCCCAGCAGCTGCGCAAGTTGAAGGTCTACGCCGGATCCGACCACCCCCATCAGGCTCAGCAGCCTGAGCCGCTCGCCTGACGAGGAGTCTTTCGATCATGTCCATCCCCGCCTTCTATTCCGGGACCGGCCGCCGCAAGACGGCCATCGCTCGCGTCCGGCTGCTGCCGGGCGAGGGCGAGATCGTCGTCAACGGGCGCTCGCTCGATGAACACTTCGGCAATGCCGTCAACGAAGCCGAGGTCCGGCTCCCGTTCCGGGTCACCGGGACCGAGGGGCGATTCAACGCGATGATCAAGGTCGAGGGCGGCGGCGTGCACGGCCAGGCCGGCGCGATCCGACACGGCATCGCGCGAGCGCTGCTCGAGGTCGACGCCGACGCCAATCGCGTGCCCCTTCGGCAGGCCGGGTTGCTCACCCGCGACCCGCGCATGAAGGAGCGCAAGAAGTACGGGCTCAAGCGCGCCCGGAAAGCACCGCAGTACACCAAGCGCTAGCGCGCCCCTGAGCGCCGATCGCCGCGTTGCCGGCTGCGGGTGCGGCGGCTACGGCGCCCGATCGGCGGGCCACGTCGGCGTCCCACGGCGGCGTCCCACGCGCGACTGACAGGCACGTTTTCGGGCCGAATCGGTTCGTCGCCGGGGTTTCGGCCTCCAAGTGCGTCTCTCAGGCACGTGTTCGGCCCGAATCGAGCTCCGCCGCGTCCCTCGGCGTGAAAACGCGACTGTGAAGCACGGCAGATCCGGAACGCCGGCGCGCGAAGCAGCTCCGTGCCACCCGGTGCCCCAACGGACGTTCGAACCGTCGATCCGGGGCGTCCAGCCGCCAGGTGAGCCACCCGGTGACCCAAACCGTCGGGCGCCGCGCCCATCCGGCGATCCCTGCGTCACTGCGGCTGATCCTCGTCAGATACTCGCCAGGCGGGGCTTCGGCGCCTTTTCGTGACCGTCGCGGGACGTTGTCGGGCTCAGCGACCGCCGCTCCGTGCAGGGACGGGTGTGGTCTACTCACGACTCGGTGCCTAAGCCCCCGTGGGCGAGCGTTAGACGAGCTCGTGGCGTCGGCCTCGGGGCCGCGCCCATCCGGCGTTCGGGTCACCCGGTCATCGAACGAACGGGCTCCCGGTGGGCCGCCTGGGACCCGTTAGAGTGGCGGGATGACGGCCTCGACCGACACGGACGCAAGCACCCTGCGCGGCCGCGACCTGCTGAGCGCGGCCGACCTCAACGCGGCCGACGTCACGAGCGTCTTCGAGACCGCCGCGGAGCTCAAGGCGGAGTTCCGTGCCAGCCGACGCCACGCCGACAAACGGCTCGCCGGCCGGACGCTGGCCATGCTCTTCCAGAAGCCCAGCCTCCGCACCCGGGTCACGTTCGAGGCGGGCATGACCCAGCTCGGCGGCGCGGCGATCTACCTGCCCGAGGACGCGGTCATGGGTGCCCGCGAGGCCGTCCGCGACGTGGCCCGCAACCTGGAGCGCTTCGTCGACGCGATCGTCGCTCGCACCGGACCCCACGAGGTGGTCCTCGAACTGGCCGCGCAGGCCTCGATCCCGGTCATCAACGGCCTGACCTTGCGTGAGCATCCCTGCCAGGCCCTCGCGGACGTGTTCACGATCCGTGAGCATCTGGGCGGGCTCGATGGCCGCGTCATCACGTTCGTCGGCGACGGCAACAACGTCTATCACTCCCTGGCGCTCGTCGGCGCCGCGTTCGGCATGGAAGTGCGTCTTGCGCACCCCACGGGCTACGCCCCGGATCCGCGGATCGTCGCGACCGCGCAAGCTCGGGCGGCGGGCGCCGGGGGACGCCTCGTCTTCGGGCAGGACCCATCGGAGCTGGTGGCCGGCGCGGATATCGTGTACACGGACGCCTGGACGTCGATGGGTCAGGAAGTCGAGACCGAGGCGCGCCGCGACGCGTTCGCGCTCTACCGCGTTGACGACGCGCTGATGGACGCCGCCGGCCCCGATGCTATGGCCATGCACTGTCTCCCGGCACATCGCGGCGAGGAGATCACCTCGTCGGTCATGGACGGCCCGCGGAGCCTGATCTTCGAACAGTCGGAGAACCGGCTGCACGTGCAGAAGGCGCTGCTCGTGGAGCTGATCGGCACCGACGGATGAGCGAAGCCCTCTTCGAGCGCTACAAGGAAGCGCTCCGCCGCGGCCATGTCGCGAGCCAGCGCGGGCGGTTCGACGAAGCGCTCGATGCCTACACCGAGGCTGCCAAGGTCGCCCCGGACCGGGCCCTGCCACTCGTCGGGATCGGCCTGGTGCTGACGCGGCTCGACAAGACGACCGAGGCGCTGTCGGCGTTCGACCTTGCGCTCGATCGAGCACCCACCGACGAGACCGCCCTCCGCGGTCGGATCGACACGCTGCTCGCGATGGGCGATCGCGCCCGGGCCGCCGAGACGCTCGATCGGCTGGTGCCCCTCCTCGACGCGGCCGACCGGCGTGCCGATGCCCTTGATGCTGCCGGTCGGGCTCTCGATCTCGCCGAGTCGCGCGGGCGACGCGCCACCCTGCAGGCGATGGTCGATCGCCTGGCGGTCGAGCCCGACGCCGCCGCTGCCGCGGGCGACGCGCTCAGCCGGGCCCGCACGCTGCTCGCCGGGCCGATCGGACCGGAACCGGAGGCGCCGCCCCCGCCGTTCGATCCGGCTGCGGCCATGGCGGCCGTGGAGGCTGCCGCGGAGTCCGGTGATGCCGAGGCGACGCGGACGGCGGCGCTCGCCGCCGCGCGGGGCCACAGGGCCACCGGTCAGATCCACGCTGCCATCGATGCGTGCTATCAAGCGCTCGCCACGAACCCGGCCGACCCGACCCTCCACCTCACCCTCGCCGAGCTGTATCTCGACCGTGGCTGGCGCACGACCGCCGCCGACAAGCTCGTCCTGCTCTCGCGGCTGGTCGACCTGGGCGAGGATGGGCCGATCCGCGAACGCCTCTGCGGCCTCGCCACGCGACTTCCGGACGACGCTCGCCTGGAGGCCATCTGCGCCTGACCCGAACGGGCCCGCCGAGGCGGGTCGGGCGGGCCGCGATGCTACACTCGACGCACGATGCCGGAGCTCATCAGTTCGATCCTTGAACAGGTCCGACTGACGACCATCCTCGACATCGCGATCACGTCGCTGCTGATCTACTGGCTGTTCAGCCTCATCCGGGGGACGCGGGCCGTCCGACTCGTCATCGGCGTGAGCGTCCTGATCGTGGTGTACGTGCTTGCCGTCGCCCTCGGGCTCGAGTTGCTGACGCGCATCCTGCAGGGCGGTGCGGTGGTCGGCCTGTTCGCGCTCGTGGTCATCTTCCAGCCGGAGATCCGCCGGGCCCTCGAGCGGATCGGCCGCGTCGGCTCGTTCGGATGGGTGCTGGCCGGCGCGGATTCGCGTGCCGTCGAGCACGTGGCCAAGGAAGTGGCCCGTGCGGCGGCCGAGCTGTCGGCCGAGGGCCACGGCGCCCTCATGGTCCTGGAGCGCGAGACCGGCCTGGAGGATACCGCCGAGACCGGCGTGATGATCCATGGCGACGTATCGGCCGACCTCATCCGGACGATCTTCGCGCCGCGTACGCCGCTCCATGACGGCGCCGTGATCATCCGCGGCGAGGCGATCCTGGCCGCCGGGGTCCTGCTGCCGCTCGCCGAGACGACGGTCCAGGTGGAGCGCTTCGGCACCCGCCATCGGGCTGCGCTCGGCATCGCCGAGCAGACCGACGCGATCGTGGTGGTCGTGTCCGAGGAGAACGGCCAGATCAGCCTGGTCGAACGGTCGCGCATCGTGCGCAACCTCAACGAGTCGCAGCTTGCCCGCACCATCCGGCAGCTGCTCGACCCCAGCCAGGGCCGCCGCCGGCGGGCTCTTGGCGGGTGGCGCTCCGCACCGGAGCCCGCGTCGACGTCGGCCGTACGGGCTCCGCGGTGACCCGAGTCATCGGGGTCCTCGTCCACAATTGGCCCCTGAAACTCGCGGCGATCGGGCTCGCCACGCTGCTGTACGGGGGCCTGGTCCTGTCGCAGAGCTCGGCCACCCTCACGGGCGTCGTGCCGGTCGTGCCGCGCGAGCAGCCCCCGAACACGCACCTGCTCCAGAACCTGCGGCCCGTGACGGAGATCCGCTACTTCACGCCATCGAACGTCCGACCGATCGAATCCGACTTCGAGGCGTGGGTCGACCTCGGCGGCATCAACCCCGGCGACGGACCGCAGAGCGTGCCGGTCCAGCTGCGCTCCATCGATCCGCGCGTGCGCGTCCTGGGCTTCGAGCCGCAGAACGTGACCGTCGACCTCGACAGCCTCAGCGAGAAGGTCGTGCCGGTCCAGATCGATCACGGGGAAGCGCCCCCGGCGATGACGCTGGGTGCTGAGACCGCCGATCCGGCCCAAGTCCGCGTCCTCGGGCCTGCGTCGGTCCTGGAGCGGGTCACCGCCGCCCGCGCGAGCGTCATCTTCCCGACCTCCGGGATCGACGTCGACCAGGATGTCGAGCTCGTGGCCGTCGACAGCGTCGGCGACGCGGTCGCGCAGGTGAACGTCGAGCCGTCCACCACGCACGTCTCGATCCCGGTCTTCTCGAACCGCCAGACGAAGACACTGCCGGTGACCCCGCAGACGATCGGTTCGCCGGCTGCCGGCTTCGAGCTGACGACCACGACCGTCGAGCCTGCCCTGATCACCGTCCAGGGTGACGCCGACGATCTCCAGCCCCTGGCCAGGATCGATACCGAACCGATCCCGGTCGGCGGGCTGTCGGAACCGCGTACCGTCACGGTGGGTCTTGCGCTGCCGAGTGGCGTGATCGCCCTCGACGCCCAGGAGGTCACGGTGAGCATCGGCGTCCAGGCCGTGACCGGGACCCGCACCTTCGAGGTGGGCGTTCGCACGATCGGGGTGCGCGCCGAGTACGACTACGCGGTGGGTGTCGATCGGGTGCGAATCACGGTCGGCGGGAGCCCGACCGATCTGGACCGGATCGTCGGGGCCACGCTCGCCGCGGACCTCGACGTCTCAGGGCTCGGTCCCGGGACGACGAACGTGACGGTCACGGCCACCCTGCCCACGGGCATCAACCTCGTCTTCGCGAGCCCGCCCGAGGTGTCGGTCACTGTGACCCCCCGCGCGACGCCGCCACCGTCCTGAGCGGATGGGGCAGCTGTTCGGCACAGATGGGATCCGTGGGGTCGCGAACGTCGACCTCAAGCCGACCATGGCGTACGCCCTCGGCCGGGCGACCGCCAAACGACTGGCCGAGCCCGGCGCCGCCATCGTCGTCGGCCAGGACACCAGGCGGTCTGGCGACATGTTCGTGGCGGCCATCGTGGCCGGGGCGACCAGCCTCGGGGTCGATGTGCATGTCGTCGGCGTCGTGCCGACGCCGGCGCTGGCCTACCTGACGCGCTCGGGTGATTACCGAGCCGGGATCATGGTCTCGGCGTCCCACAACCCGGCCGACGACAACGGCCTCAAGGTGCTCGACGCCGACGGCCTCAAGCTCGACGACGCCATCGAGGACGAGCTCGAGGCGCTCATCTGGCGGGAGGGCGAGCTCGGCGGCGTCGGCAATGCGACGCTCGGCAGGCGGATCGACGCGGCCGACACCATCGACCGCTACCTCGACCACCGGCGCGCTCTGGCCGGCGCCATCGACGCCGGCGGGCTGCACATCGTGCTCGACGGAGCGAACGGGTCGGGTGGTGCGGCGGGGCGCGAGATCCTTGCCGCGACCGGCGCCCGGGTCGAAGCCATCAACGTCGAGCCCGATGGGATCAACATCAATGTCGAGTCGGGCGCGACATCGCCGGGCGCGCTGGCCAGGGCCGTCGTTGAGCGCGCGGCCGACGTCGGCTTCGCGCTCGATGGCGATGCCGACCGCCTGATCGCGGTCGACGGGCAAGGCCGGATCGTGGACGGCGACCAGGTCCTTGGGATCCTTGCCCTCGAGCGGCTGGAACGAGACGCCCTGCCGGGCGGGCTGGTCGTGTCGATCCTGTCGAACGGCGGGCTGCAGGCCGCGGTCGAGGCGGCCGGCGGGGAGGTCGTGCGGACCCCCGTGGGTGACAAGTACATCCTCGAGGGTATGCAGGTGGCCGGGGCGATGCTCGGTGGCGAGAAGTCGGGTCACGTGATCATCCTCGAGCACACCACCTCCGGCGACGGCATCGTCACGGCGCTCGAGGTCCTGCGCGTCATGACGACCCGGGGTGCGCCGCTCGCGAAGCTGGCAGCGGCGATCCCACTCCTGCCGCAGCAACAGCGCGCGGTGAAGGCGCGGCACAAGGACCAATGGGAGGGCGACTCCAAGCTCCGGCGCGCCATCGCGGACGCGAGCGCACGGCTCGGGGACTCGGGGCGCGTCCTCGTCCGACCGTCGGGGACCGAGCCCGCGTTGCGGGTGATGGTCGAGGGACCGGACGAGGCGCTCGTCACGGAGCTAGCCGACGCGCTCGCGACCCTCGCTGGCGAGCGGCTAAACTGACGGGCCGCAACGGAGAGCAGCCAGGCACATGTGCGGCATCGTCGGTTACACGGGACCCCGGGAGGCCGGCCCCATCCTCATCGAGGGACTCGCGCGCCTCGAATATCGGGGCTACGACTCGGCGGGCATCGCCCTGGTCGACGATGGGGGCGATCTCTTCGTCGAGAAGAAGGCCGGCAAGCTCGAGAACCTGCGGGCGGCCATCGCCGACCGCACGCCGCACGCGGCGATCGGGTTGGCGCACACGCGCTGGGCCACCCACGGCCGCCCGAACGACCTCAACGCGCACCCGCATCAGGACTGCACCGGCGACGTCACGGTCATCCACAACGGGATCATCGAGAACTTCCGCGAGCTCCGCGACGGGCTGGAGGCGCGCGGCCATCGCCTGACGTCCGAGACCGACACCGAGGCGCTGGCGCACCTCGTCGAGGAGTGCTACCAGGGTGACCTAGCCGACGCGGTCCGCGGCACGCTCCGCCAGGTCGAAGGCGCGTATGCGATCGCGGTCATGCACCGGGGCGAGACCGACCGGCTGGTCGGCGCGCGCAAGGACGTGCCGCTGGTCGTGGGCCTGGCGGATGGCGAGTCGTTCCTCGCGAGTGACGTGGCGGCTATCCTCGCCCACACCGATCAGGTCCAGTTCCTCGAGGACGGCGATGTCGCCGACCTGCGCCCGGGCGGCGTCGCGATCACGAACGTCGACGGCACGCCCCAGCAGCGCGACGTCACCACGATCGACTGGAGCACGGAAGCCGCCGAGAAGGGTGGCTACGAGCATTTCATGCTCAAGGAGATCCACGAGCAGCCGGAGTCGCTCCGCCAGGCCATCGCCGGCCGGGTGACACGCGAGGATCACATCTGGCTCGAAGAACTCGAAGGCTTCACGGAGACCCTGGCCCGGATCGATCGCGTCGAGCTCGTCGCGTGCGGCACGGCGTACTACGCCGCGCTCGTCGGGGCGGCCGCGATCCAGGACTGGATCGGCATCCCGGCCCGTGCCACGGTCGGCTCGGAGTTCCGTTACAGCCCGCCGCCGATCGACGCGCGCACGCTCGTCATCGCCGTCACCCAGTCAGGCGAGACCGCCGACACCATCGCGCCGACCCGCCTCGCCCGCGAGCGCGGGGCGCCGATCATCGCGGTCACGAACACGGTCGGTAGCGCGATCACCCGCGAGGCACACCGGGTGCTGTTCCTCCAGGCAGGTCCGGAGATCGCCGTTGCGGCGTCGAAGACATTCGTCGCCCAGGTGACGACTCTGGTCATCCTGGCCGCGGCCATCGCCAAGGCACGCGGCGCACTGGGCCTGGAGCAGGAGCAGGAGCTGGGTGCCGCCCTGCATGCGCTGCCAAAAGCCGCGGAGCGGGCGCTCGAGAACGAGTCCGGCGCCGCCGAGCTCGCTCGCCGATACGTCAACTCGCGCGGGTTCATGTTCGTCGGTCGCGGCTACACGTACCCCACGGCCCTCGAGGGAGCGCTCAAGCTCAAGGAAGTGAGCTACGTCCACGCCGAGGGGTATGCCGCCGGCGAGATGAAGCACGGGCCGATCTCGCTGCTCGACGCGGAGTGTCCCCTCGTCGCCGTCGCGACCCGTTCGTCGGTCTACGACAAGCTCATCTCGAACGTGATGGAGGGCCGCGCGCGCGATGCCCGCGTCATCGCCGTCGCGACCGAGGGCGACCCGCAGATCGAGCGGTTCGCGGATGACATCTGCTGGGTGCCGGACACGCACGAAGCACTGAGCCCAGTCCTTGCGATCATCCCGCTCCAGCTGTTCGCCTATCACGTCGCGGTCGCCCGTGGCACGGACGTCGACCAGCCGCGCAACCTGGCCAAATCGGTCACTGTGGAGTGACGTGATGGCGGACACGACAGACGCACCGGCTGTGTCCGCCAGCGATACCGCGCTTGCCGGCATGACGGAGCTCGGCATCGACATCATCAAGGTCGACCGCATCCGCGCCTCCCTGGAGCGCTTCGGGAGGCGGTTCACGGACCGCGTCCTCACGCCCGCCGAGCAGCGGTACGTGCGAGGCCGGCCCGAGACGATGGCCGGCCGCTGGGCGGCCAAGGAAGCCGTGTCGAAGGTCCTTGGCCTGGGCGTACGGGGTATCGGCTGGCGCGATATCGAGATCGAGCGGCTGCCGACCGGTCAGCCGGCCGTGCGCCTGCATGGCCGTGCCGCGGCCCGCGCCGCACAGCTCGGCATGGGCCGCATCGCCGTGACGATCAGCCACGAGGCCGACTACGCGGTCGCGATGGCGTTCGGCCTGCGGACGGCCGGCGGTCGCTACCTCTTCCCGCCCGACATCGAGGACCGACTCGACGATCGCGAGCGGCGCATCCTCGCGCGCATCGAGCGCCTGCGTGACCTGGCCGAATCGAACGGTGCGGCGGGCCTGGCCACCGACGCGCCCGACCCTGAGCAGACCCGTGCCTGAGCGACGGGCGCTCGGCTTCGGCCGGCGGGCCGATGCGGCCGTCCCGAGCCGACCCGGCGGACCCGACGAGCGGCCCTGGCCCGAGGACGCGGCCCGGCTCGATGAGGACGCGGCGGTCGCACTCCTTCCGATCCGTCCAGCGCGTGGGCACAAGGGCTCGTTCGGCAAGCTGCTCGTCATCGCCGGCTCGCTCGACTACGCGGGTGCAGCTCTGCTGGTCTGTCGGGCGGCCGGGCGCACGGGCGTCGGGCTCGTGACGCTGGCCGTACCCGAGACCCTCCAGCCGCTGTTCGCCGCGAAGGTCGTCGAAGCGACGACGATGGCGCTACCCGAGGATGACGTCGAGGAGATCGATCCTGAGCCGGCGCTCGCCCGTATCCTGGATCACGAGCACGACGCATTGGTGGTCGGTCCGGGGCTGCGTCCCGGCCTCGCGACCGCGGAGCTCGTCCGCGAGCTCATCGACGCGGCGGGCGAGGAGCGTCCACCGCTCGTGCTCGACGCCGAGGCGCTGCGCTCACTCGCCTCGATGGACACCTGGTGGGAGGGTGAGCGGCGGGCGGCGGTCCTCACGCCGCATGCCGGCGAGTTCAAGCGCCTCCGAACCGGCAGCGGCGTGGCCCCCGACGCGGACGGCGACCTGATCGACGACGACGACGCGCGGGTCGCCGCGACGAAGGACGCGGCCACCGCCTGGCGGCAGGTGGTCGTGCTGAAAGGTGCCCGCACGGTGATCGCATCCCCTGATGGCGAGGTGGTCGTGGCCCCGTTCGCGAACCCCGCCCTCGCGACCGGGGGCACCGGCGACGTGTTGGCCGGCGCGATCGGATCGCTGCTCGCGCAAGGGCTGGCGCCCTTCGCCGCCGCACGACTCGGGGTCTACCTGCACGGGACGGCCGGCGAGAGCCTCCGGGAGCGATACGGTGACGCCGGGCTGCTGGCGTCCGACCTGCCCGACGGACTGGCGATCGCGCGCCGTCGGCTCGCCACCATCGCCGAGCGGCGGAGCAGCGGCAAGCGCCTCGGGTTCCGGGTCGGCGACGCTGCCCGCCCGGTACAGGAACCCGACGCCGCGCCTGCCTGATCGCCGCGACGTCGTACTGCCACGGTGACGCCTCGGAATCGACCGCCTATCGAGGAGCGGCTTGCCAGAGCGGGTCTCCCGCCGATCCCGCGGCTGGCGTGGCTGGAGCTCGACCTCGACGCGTTGGCACACAACGTCGCCACGCTCCGGGCGCTCGGCGGCGGCGTCCCGGTCCACCCGGTCGTGAAGGCCGACGCCTACGGTCACGGCGCGGTCCCGATCGCCCAGGCCCTCGCGTCGGGCGGCATCGACGGACTGTGTGTGGCGACGATGGACGAGGCCCTGCAGCTCCGCGACGCTGGCATCACCGTCCCGATCCGCGTGCTCTACCCCATCCCCCCGGCGTTCGCCGGCGACGCCGTTGCGCGCGACATCACGGTGGCCGCCGGTGACCGCGGATCGCTCGACGAGCTGCTCACCGCCGCACGGGTCGACGGCGTCTCAGCCGACCGTCCGCTCCGCCTCGAGCTCGAAGTGGAGACCGGTCTCGGGCGCGGCGGCGTCGACCCGGACGAGGTCGTGCCGATCGCCGAGATCATCGAGGGATCGGGCGTGGCCCGGCTCGTCGGGATCTGGACACACCTCCAGGCCAGCGATGACGAGGCCATCACGGCACGCCAGCTCGAGCGGTTCGAGCAGGCTTCGGACGACCTGACCGGCGCGGGCCTCGAGACCGGCCCGGAGGTCGGATCCACCCGGCACGTCGCCGCGAGCGGTGGGCTCCTCACCGGCGTCCCCGGCTACACCGGCGTCCGCCCGGGCCTATCGATCTACGGCATCGTGCCCGACGAGCTGGCCGGTCGCGAACACCGAGCGCCCCAAGCCGATGGTTTCCGACCGGTGATGTCGCTCCACGCGCGTCCCGTCCGGGTGGTCGACCTGCCGGCCGGCCACGGCGTGAGCTACGGCCCGACGTTCACGACGTCGCGGCCCAGCCGCATCGCGACGTTGCCCCTCGGCTACGGCGACGGCTATGCGAGAGCATTGGCCAACCGCGCCGAAGTGCTGGTGCGTGGCCACCGCGTCCCGCTCGTCGGCAGCATCACGATGGATGCCGTCATGGCTGACGTCACGGACGTCCCGGGACCGCCAGTCGGGCCCGATGACGAGTTCGTCCTGTTGGGAACGCAGGGCGCCGAGCGCATCACGGTGGAGGACCTGGCGCGGCTGCGCACCACCAACACCTGGGAGGTCGTGACCCAGATGTCTGGGCGTCTGCCCCGGGTGTACCATGCCGCAGCCGGAGAAATCGGTCTGCGGACGCTCACCGCGTGGAGAGGGTAGTGGCGCGCATCGAGCTCTGGAACGGCGATATCTGCGACCTCGAGGTCGATGCGATCGTCAACCCCGCGAACGTGTCCCTGTGGATGTCGACAGGAGTGTCCGGTGCCATCAAGCGAGCCGGGGGTGACGCCATCGAGTTCGCCGCGGTACGGCAGGCGCCCGTGCCCCTCGGCGAGTCGATCGTGACCGACAGCGGCAACTTGGCGGCCCGTGCCGTGATCCACGCCGTGTCGCTCGACCGCGACCGGCGGACCAGCGGCCCGGTGATCGATGCAGCGACCCGCAGCGCGATGGCCCGCGCCCGCGAGATCGGCGCCACGAGCGTCGCATTCCCAGCGCTGGGCACCGGCGTCGGCGGGTTCCCGCTCGAGGAATCGGCCCGCGTCACGGTCGAGGCGGTCCGCGACGAGCTGACGCGCTCCCCGTCGATCGAGCACGTGACGTTCGCACTCCGCGGCGCCGCCGCGTACGAGGCGTTCCAAGCCGCGATCGCCCAGACGAGCGCTGCGACAGGCCAGGCAGGCGGCGTCCGGTGAGCTTCCCGATCGAGGCGAACGAGGAGCAGCGCAACGAGCTCGTGGAACAGGTTGCGCGCGAGATCCAGCTCCGCGGACTGACCTCGTCCGCGGTCCACTTCCTCGAGGCGAGCCGCCCGTACCGCGCGCTCGGCGCCAACGCGATGCTGTTCTTCGACCCCGTGCTGCGCGGCGTGTTCGGTGGCGATCTCGCGTCCGCGACCGAGATCCTCGCCGACGACACCGGGATCGAGTTGCTGATCGCAAGGCTCGAAGAGCTCGACGACGAGCTCGTCTGGGACGGCTGACCCGCACCGACGCCCGATCGGCCGGTCGGCCCGTCCGAGCGAGTCCGGGTAGCATCAGGCGGTGACGCAGCCGCACGCATTCCTCGTGATCGACCAGGGTGCCGCCACGGTGTCCGTGGCGCTGATCGGCCGTGCCAGCGGGGCGTGGCGGCTCATCGGCAGCCTGTCGATCCCGGCCGGTGCCGAGCTCGACCCGGCGGTCGATCTGCTCGTCGCGCGGACCGTCGCGGCCGACCCCATGGTGGCCCACGGGCTGGGGATCGCCGGCATGGACCGCGACGTGCTGCCGCGTCTGGAGGTGCGCAGCCAGCGTCCGCGTCGGATCGCCGTGGTCGCCGGTTCCGAGCGGACCCTCGCGGGGCTGGTGGCCACCGCCGGGCGGAGCGGCTGGCGGCCCAGCGGGGCGAGCGTCGAGACCACCGACCCGCTCGCGATGTCGCGTCTGCTCCTGGACCGTGGGATCGCGGCGATCGTGGTCGGCGCGGGCGATCCTCCGCGTGCCGATGAGCGGGCGGGGATCCGCGAGCTCGCGACGCTCGTCGCCGCGGTCGCGACGCGACGCCCGGACATCCCCATCATCCTGTCGGGCTCGATGTCGGAAGGGCTCGATGTCTTCGGCGACGTCGGCGCCCGGCCCGGCGAGGTGCTCCTCGCACCGGCGGTGGCTAAGCCGACATCGACGACCGACCCGGACGCCGAGGATCCTCTCGCCGACCTGCTCCTCGAGCTCGCGCTGCCCGCGGACGACCCGCGGCGCGCACTCGGGGCGGGCACCCGAGCACTCGCCGACGTGCTCAACCGCCGGATCGAGGCGATCGTCCTGGGCCATGACGCCGGAGCTCGGGCGGTGGCGATCCCGGCTGCCGGTGGCCGGCCGTCGTCCGTGCGACTCGCGGTCGTCCCGGCGGCTGCTGTGGCGCCCGACGATCCGGATGACGCGTTGGTGGACGGCGTGCTGACATGGATCACGGTCCCGGCCGACCGCCACCGCATCCGGGACCGCATGCGCGAGCTCCGGATCGCGCCGTGGTCGGATGCCGCCGGAGAGGGTGCCGCCCTCCGCATGGCGGCCGCCCGCGCCGCCCTGGTGCGGCTGGGCGCGGCGACGGCTCGCTTCGACGACGGTCCGGTGCCGGACCTGATCGTGGTCGCGAGCGGGGTCTGGACGTCCGTCCCGGCACCCGCGGTGTCGCTCGCCCACATCGACGTGCTGCGCCGGCCGGGGGCGAGCCAGTACGCGCTCGATCACGCCCGGCTGCTCGGCGCGCTGGGGGCGATCCCGGATGCAGGGGAGCGGCGGGTGCTGTTCTCGGACCTCGTAGATGACCTGCTCGCACCGCTCGGGAGCGTCGTGACGCCGGCAGGACTGCGTGCCGGCAAGTCGGCCGGTAGCGTCGTCGTCCATGCATCGGACGGCGCGAGCGAGCTCGACCTCGTCCCGGGTGGGCTCGAGCTGGTCGACCTGCCACCCGGCGCGACCGCCGTGGCGGAGTTCAAGTTCCGCGACCGGGTGCGACTCGGCGGGCGCGGCCGCCACTTCGCGATCGACGTGGCGGGCGGGCTGGGTGGGCTCGTGGTCGACCTGCGCGACGTCCCGCTGAAGTTGCCCGATCGTGCCGATCGCCGGCGCGACCTCCTGGCCGCGTGGCAATCCTCGCTGTGGGCCGGGTCCGAAGCATGACCGACCACGACGGGCGGCACGACGACGAGCAGAACGGCCACGTCGCACAGGACGCGGCGCCGGATCCGGATCGCGGCGACCCGACCGAGCAGGCAGCGCCGCCGGCCGACCTCGGGCTCGTCAAGTTGCGACGTCTGGTCGAGGGACCGGTCGACGTGACCTTCCCACTCGGCCCTGGCGATCGGGCGCTGGTCGCCGCCGGCGAGTCGGTCGTCCCCGGCGCCCCGATCATCGAGCGGGTGCGAGACATCCGGCTGGTCGACGCGCTCGTGCCGGAAACGGCGGAACCCAGCCCCGGCGGACACATCGCCGATGGCGAGCTCCTGTTCGAGTGGCGCGGACGTTGGCGGGTCGCCGGCGGCGATGTCACCGAGCCGATCGACAGCCCCATCGCCGGGATCGTCCGCGAGGTCCACGCGGGGACCGGCATCCTCGTGCGCGCGACGGGCCGCGCGCTCCGGGGGATCGTCGCGCTCGGCGGTCCCACACGCGGCGAGCTCCACGTTGCATCATGGGTGGAAGGTGAGCTGCGCGGCGGGTCGGTCGACGTCGGATTGGCCGGCAAGATCCTGGTCGTCGGCTCGCGCATCGACGCCGAGACGCTGACGCGAGCCCGCGCGATGGGTGTGCGCGGCATCATCGTGGCCGGTCTGGCGAGCAAGGAGCGGCGCGACTACCTCGCGTCGGAGGGTCGCCAGCGGGCTGCGCTCCACCGTCTGCCACCCTTCGCGGTCCTGGTGCTCGAGGGTGCGGTGCGGCGACCGCTGGCCGGTCCGGTGATGGACATCCTCGACGCGCTGGAAGGCCAGGAAGTCGCCATCGTCGCGGACCCGCCGATGTTGATCTTCGATCTGCCCGAGCTCGAGCTTCCGGCGCCGCGTCCCGACCACGTGCGGGTGCGGGCCGGTCAGCTGTCCGGCCGTGAGGGGACGTGGACCGGGCTTGTCGGGCCGCGTCGCTTCGCCGGCGGGGTCCACCTCGAGGCCGGTACGGTCCGATTCGACGACGGCTCGATCGTCGCGGTCCCGCTCGGCGATCTCGAGCGCTTCGCGTGAGCGCCATGACCGCGCGGTCGGCCGACTCGGTGGTCCGCGTCTGCCCGGACCCCGCGTCGACCACCGCCCTCGGCCGTGCGATGGGCGCCGTCGCGGACGCGGGCGACCTCGTCTGCCTGTGGGGTGAGCTGGGCGCCGGGAAGACGCATCTCGCGAAGGCGTTCGGCGCAGGGCTCGGCGTGACGGACATCATCACCTCGCCGAGCTTCATCCTGATGGCCGAATACGAAGGCCGGTTGCCGCTCTTCCATATCGACCCGTATCGGCTCGTCAGCGCGGAGGATGCTCTCGCGGGCGGACTCATCGACGAGCGACAGGCGACCGGTGTCACGATCGTCGAGTGGCCGGAGCGCCTCGGCGACGCGCTCCCGGTGGATCGTCTCGATGTCCGCATCGGCGGGACCGGCGACGAGCCGCGAACCATCACGCTCACCGCCTGGAGCGACCGCTACCGCCGTTATCTCGAGGTCGCTCGGTGACCCACGACGGCCGCCGGCCGGCCATCCTCGCGATCGACACAGCGACGAGCCGGGTGGTCATCGCCACCGGGTCGCCGACCGGGGTCGCGGACGGCATCTCGACCTGGCAGGCCGGTCACCGCCACGGCGAGACGCTGTTGCCGTCGATCACGCGGTTCCTGGGCGAGCAGAACATCCGGCGCTCGCGCTTGACCGGCATCGTCGTCGGCAGTGGACCGGGCGCGTTCACCGGCTTGCGGGTCGGGATCGCCACGGCCAAGGGCATCGCGCACGGGCTCGGCATCCCGATCGTGGGGGTCTCGACCGCCGAGGCGCTGCTCGCCGCGTCGGGCGTGGAGCGCGCCGTGCTGGTGCTGCCCGCCGGGCCGTCGGACCGGTTGATGGTCCGGGCCGGACAGAAGCCCGAGCCACTGCCCGCCGGCACCGAGCCCAAGCTGGGCGCCGGGGAGCGGCTGGTCGCGCTGGACCTGGAGGGCCGCGCACCGGACGACGCGCTCGAACGCGGTGAGGTCACCCGTGAGCGCCTGGGCCACGAGCTGATCCGGATGGGGGCGGAGCGTCTGCGCGCGGGCGGTCCCAGCGAGCTCGAGACGCTCGTGCCCGACTACGTCACCCTGCCACGTGGCGTCCGCGCCGCCGACGGTTCGATCGCATGGTCGCGCGACCACCGGTAAGGATCGTCGTCGAGCCGATGGGGCTCGAGGACCTCGGTGCCGTGCAGGCGATCGAGCACGCCAGCTTCAGCGCGCCCTGGCCACCGCACGCCTACCGCACCGAGCTCGAGTCGAACCGGCTCGCGCATTACCTCGTCGCGCGGGCGGGCGACGTGGTCGCCGCCTACGGCGGGATGTGGCTGATGGTCGATGAGGCCCACATCACCACGTTCGCCGTCCACCCCGAATGGCGCCGGCAGCGGATCGGCGAGCGTCTGCTGCTGGCCTTCCTCGATGTGGCGATCGACCGCGGCGCTCACGAGGCGACCCTCGAGGTCCGCCTCTCCAACCTCGCCGCGCGCAAGCTGTACGAGAAGTACGGCTTTCGGCCCGTCGGACTCCGGCCGCGCTATTACAGCGACGACCAGGAGGACGCCCTGATCATGACCACCTTGCCGCTGTCCGATCCGGCCATGCGCGACCGGATGGCGCGCCTCCGGGCCGGATTGGACGCGTCCCCCGCACCGACCGGTCCCACGACGCCCGATAACCCGGTCGTGGACGGCGGCCGACCGTGAGCGGCCCGCTGCTGCTGTCGATCGAATCGTCGTGCGACGAGACCGGCATCGCGCTCGTCGACGGTGGTCGCCGCATCCTGAGCAACGTCGTGGCGTCGCAGGTCGCGCTCCACGCGCCGACCGGTGGGATCGTCCCGGAGCTCGCAGCCCGGGCGCACCTGCGCTGGATCGTGCCGACGCTCGACGAGGCGTGGGGGGCCGCTGACGTGTCGTGGTCGGACGTCGACGGGATCGCCGTCACCTACGGCCCGGGGCTGGCGGGCTCGCTGCTGGTCGGGATCAACTTCGCCAAGGCGCTCGCCTGGGTCCATGACGTGCCGCTGATCGGCGTCAACCACCTCGAGGGACACGTCTACGCGGGCTGGCTGCTCGACCCGGGTGACGACGCCGAGTCGCGCGTCGCGCCCATCTTCCCGCTCGTCGCGCTCGTGGTATCGGGCGGGCACACGTTCCTCGCCGAGATGACCGACCACCTGACCTACCGACTGCTCGGCACCACCGTCGACGACGCCGCGGGCGAGGCGTTCGACAAGGTCGGCCGGCTGCTCGGCCTGGGCTACCCCGGTGGGCCGGCGATCCAACGGGCCGCCGAGGGCGCCGTTCGCCGCGATGTCGCGTTCCCGCGTGCCTGGATGGGCGACAGCTACGACATGAGCTTCTCCGGCCTGAAGACGGCGGCACGGCGGATCGTGGCTGACGCGCGGGCCGCGGAGGGGATCGCGTCCGACGACACCGAGCGTGCGCTGTCCGCGGCCACGACCGCGGAGCTGGCATGGGGCTTCCAGGACGCGGTGGTCGACGTGCTGGCCAGCAAGACGGCGAGGGCCGCCCGGGCGGTCGGCGCCCGCTCCATCATCCTCGGTGGGGGCGTGGCCGCGAACGCCTGCCTGCGCGAGCGGCTTGCCGGCGAAGCGGCCGATCTCCACCTGCCGTTGATCGTCCCGCGACCCGCCCTGTGCACGGACAACGGCGCGATGATCGGGGCCGCCGGGGCGCGGCGGTTCACGGCCGGCGACCGCGCGGCCCTCGACCTCGACGCCCGCCCGTCGCTTCCGCTCGCGACCCGCTGATGTCACGGTGAGCGTCCCGGCGACCATCGACGCGGCACAGGTCCGGGAGACGCTGCGGGCGGCCGGGCTCCGCGCGCGCCACGCCCTCTCGCAGAACTTCCTTGCCGATCCCGAGGTCCTATCGGCGATCCTCGCGGAGGCCGCTCCGGGAACCGGCGACCGCATCCTCGAGATCGGGCCAGGCCTGGGCCTGCTCACGGGCGGCCTGCTCGACGCCGGTGCGACCGTGACCGCGGTCGAGCTCGACACCGGGTTGGCGGCGTTCCTGCGCGATCGGTTCGCGGCCGCCCTCGATGCCGATCGGTTGACGCTGGTCGAGGGCGACGCGTTGGACCAGGATCTCGTCCGGCTCGTCGCTCCGCCGTACGACGTCGTGGCCAACCTGCCGTACCACATCACGTCGCCGATCCTGCACGCGCTCCTGGGGGAGCCGCCGCGGCCGCGCCGGCTCGTGCTGATGGTCCAGCGGGAGGTGGCCGAACGGATCGCCGCCCCGCCCGGGAAGATGAGCTATATATCGGTGTTCGTGCAGTACCACGCGCGGGTCAGGGTCGCGTTCCGCGTCCCGCCCGAGGCGTTCGAGCCCGAGCCGGCCGTCGAATCGGCGGTCATCGTGGCGGAGCCGTACGACGCGGACGACCGGCTGGATCCCGACACGGAGGACGAGCTCTGGCGGCTGGTCCAGGCGGCGTTCCGCGAGCGGCGCAAGATGATCCACAACGTGCTGGCGCGCCAGCTCCCGGTGGACGCCGGGCGCGTGGCCGCCGCCCTCGCGACCGCGGGCATCGATCCCGACCGGCGCCCGCAGACGCTCGCCGTCGGGGAGTGGCTGGCGCTGCGCGAGGCGCTCGCTCCGATCGGCCCGGACCGTCGGGGACGACGCGAGTGACCGGGGGCGCACCGCAGGCGGCGCACCTGACGCCCGTGGTCCGGCTCGCGCCGGCGAAGCTGAATCTGACCCTGTCGGTGGTGGGTCGACGGTCCGACGGGTTCCACGACCTCCACTCGGTGTTCGTGCCGCTCGGCCTGCACGACGTCCTGACGCTGGCGCCGGGCCGTACGGCGCGTACGACCGACACGCTGCACGTCAGCGGTCTCGACGCCGGTCCGCTCGAGGACAACCTCGTGCTGCGGGGGATCGACGCGGCTCGGACGGTCGTCGGCGAGGGTCCGGGTCGGCCCGCGACGCCATCGCTGGCCGCCAGGCTCGAGAAGCGCATCCCCGTCGCCGCCGGGCTGGGCGGCGGCTCATCGGATGCCGCGGCGGCGTTCGATGGTGCGCTCGAGGCGTGGGGTGCCGACGACATCGACCCGGAGCGCCGCCTCGCCGGCGCCGCAGGGATCGGCTCCGACGTGCCGTTCTTCCTCGGGGGCGGTCCCGCCCTGGTCGAGGGCCGGGGTGAGCGCGTCACGCCACTCACCGGGGTCCACGGCCATCCGGGCATCCTGCTGGTGACGCCGGCCGTGGCGATCCGCACACCCGACGTCTTCGCGGTGTTCGACGGCGCGCGCGGGACGGGCGACGGCTCGGTGCGGATGACGTCGGCGCATCTGGCCCAGGAGCTCGGCAACGGCCTGTCGGCCACCGACCTCCTCGCCCGGGCCGGCGTGCTGGCCTCGGCCAACGACCTGCTTGCGGCCGTCGTCCTGGTCGAACCGGGTCTCGTCGGGGTCCGGCGCGCGCTGACGCGACTGCTCGGTCAGCCGATCGGGCTGTCCGGCTCCGGACCGACGCTCTGGACGCTCTATCCTTCGCTCGGCGATGCGGAGGCGGCCGCCGCGGTCGTGCGAGCGGCCCTGGGTGAGGGCACGGTCCCGTCGATCGGCGACGGCCCGCCATCGATCATCGCCACGGCCATCCGGACCGCGAAGCCCGAGACCGAGGGAGAGGTGACATGACGCGTGAAGCGATCTCGACGACGAACGCACCCGCCGCAGTCGGTCCGTACAGCCAGGCGATCGCGGTCGGGGAGCTG
>DATAFZ010000152.1:0-5678 GCA_036257225.1 Candidatus Limnocylindrales bacterium
TCGATCGCTCGGGCGGGAGGAGGGTCACACCCTCGCGATCGGGAGATATACAGGATCAGTGCGGCCGGGCGGCGCCTCCGTCGGCTGGGCCGAAGCGACCCGCCTGGACCATGGCCTTGAGGAAGAGCAGTTGGTTGACCTGGCGGATCGACCAACGCCCATCGGCGATGGGGATGCCGCACATGAAGGCGGTCAGCGTCGCGGCTTCGTCAGGGGCGAGACCCCGGCCCACCAGGAGCCGATAGGTCGAACGGGTCTCCAGCTGGGCCATCCCGCCCGGGGCCGGCGTCGCCGCCCGGGAGGGCAGCGCTGTCGTTGCCGCGGACCCAGGTGCGACCGTGGACGCGGCCTCGACCAAGTGCACCGACGAAGCGCGGCGAGGCGATCGCCCGCGTCCCCGTGAACCTCGCTGTGCCGGCCCGTCCATGTCCCATGTGCCCTTCGGATCCCCTCGATCCGCTCCGGACGGCCCGGTGCGGTAGGGGCATGCTGGTCCCAGCTGGCAACGGTCGCGATGACCCATCGGTCCTATGCCGACCGGTACTTCCGGCGTCGTCCCGAAAACGGCCTCCGGACGGCCGTCGCTAGACTCGGCGAGTGCGTGTTCGGCGATTGGGTCTGCGGCTGATCGGGCTCGGCCTGGTCGCGGCGTGGGGACTGGCGGCGGCGCTGGTGCTGCTGGCCTACCGGCCGGGCGGCCCGTTCGACATCGTGGTCGGCGTCACGATGCTGCTCCCCCTCGCCATCGCCGTCGCCGGCGTCGTCTGGCCGCCACTCGCACGGCGGGAGGTCTCGCACGCGTTGATCGTGGCGCTCGGCATCGCCAGCCTGCTGGTCCTGCTGCCATCGATCGGCGGTGTCTTGAACCAAGTCCAGGCCTACGGGTCGCAGACGCTGCTGCCATCGCTCGAGGCCGCCTATCCCTGGCTCCTCGCATTGCTCGGCACGAGCCTGTTCACGGGCTTCGGCCAGGCGCGGCGAGTCATGGGTGGCGTCGCTCGCCGCCGGCAGCGGCTGCGGCTCGGGGTCGCGATCGCCAGCGCGCTGACGCTCGTCGCGGGGACCGCCTTCGGCGGCGCGGCCATCGCCAACGAGCTCAGCCTGCGCGGCATCGACCGACCATCCGTGTCCTCGCGATTCGGGCCGACCGATCTCGGACCGGGAGTCGAACCGCCCACTTGTAATGGTCGGCTGGTGGCCGGCCTCACGTCGCGTCTGACGGCGTTCTTCGTCGCGTCGATCGATGGCCGGCAGACCGGCACGGTGGAGCTCACCGGCATCCGTGCCGGCTCCGAGTTCCGGTGGCTTGCGTACGTCGCGACCAATCGACGCCTCGGGCAGTTCGGTCGCGCCCGGCGCGGCCACGTGGCGTGGCTCCGGACACCTGAGAGTGGCTGGTCACGGACCGAACTCAGTGCCGTGGAGGACTCGACGCTCGACCTCCAGGCGGTCCGACTCGCCCTCACCGGCGGTGCCCGGGCGACCGCGGAAGACCACGGCATCGAGGTCATCGAGCGCGCGCCCGCGCGTCGCTGCCGCGTGTCGATCGACGGC
Organism: Candidatus Limnocylindrales bacterium; assembly: GCA_036257225.1. Taxonomy (GTDB): domain Bacteria; phylum Chloroflexota; class Limnocylindria; order Limnocylindrales; family CSP1-4; genus SPCO01. Next base: position 1,555 of record DATAFZ010000152.1, read on the forward strand.
CGGACGTTCCGGGCAAGCTTCCCACCGGTCGCCTGGCTGGTCGGGGACGACGACCTCGGACGGTGGCGCGGCCAGCTCGACTACTGGGTCTTCCTCGATGGCGCGCTCGGTCAGGTTGCGGGTTCGGTGAACGGCGAAGGCGGCGGCCTCGCCGACGAGGCCATCCAGGGCCGTGTCGAAGTGCTCCTGACGGCCACGGAGCGGGGTCGCAAGGTCACGGTCCAGGCGCCGGCGCCATGACGTTCGAGGACGACGAGCGCCCGTTCGGCAAGCGCGATCGACTGGCGCGGATGCTGCGCGTCGTCGCCGTGCTGCGCGGTCACCCCGAAGGTATCCGCCCAGCGGAGATCGCCCGTCGCACTGGGGTGGCGACCCGGACCGTGTACCGCGACCTGCGCGCCCTCGAGACCGAGGTCGGGGTGGCCGTCTGGTCGGAGGACGGGCGGTGGGGCGTGGTCGGCGAGGAGTTCCTGCCGCCGCTCAAGCTGACCCTCGACGAGGCGATGGCGGTCGTGCTGTCGGCGCGGCTGATGGTCCGTTACGCCGACAAGTACGACCCCGACTTGGCTGCCGCGTTCGAGAAGCTCGAGGAGGTGCTGCCGCGACCACTGGCCGAGCACGTCGAGCGAACCCTGGACGTGCTCGCACAACATCCGCGCGACGCCGCCTTCAGCGAACGCGTGCACCGACTCACCAGGGCGTGGGCCGAGCGGCGCGTGGTGACCCTCGAGTACGAGCCTGCCCGCTACGTGCCTGGTGCCACGGCCAGGCGCGCCGTCGTCCGCCCGTACCTCATCGAGCCGTCGCTCCAGACGCACGCCCTCTACCTCATCGGCTGGGACGAGACCCGCGAGGGGCTCCGAACGTTCAAGATCGAGCGCATCCGCGACGTGGCCCTCACGCCGCGGACCTTCGATCTGCCCGAGGGCGACGGCGTCGAGGGCGCGATCCGGCGGGCCTGGGACATCATCGCGGACCAGCCACCGACCGAGGTGGTGCTGCGGTTCGCGCCGTCGGTAGCGGCGCGCGTCCAGGAGGCGACGTGGCACCCGACGCAACGTGTCGAGGTCGAGACGGACGGCTCGCTGACGTGGCACGCCACGGTCGCTGGAACCATCGAGATCCGGCTGTGGATCCTGTCGTGGGGCGACGACGTGGAGGTCATCGCGCCCCACGATCTGCGATTTGACGTTGCCTCCACGCACCGCCGAGCGGCGGGCAGATATGCGGCGCCGGGCAAGTCTCCGCCGACTGGGGTAGGGTAGCCAGGACCACGAACCAACGTGCCCCCCACACGTAAAGGACGTGCCAATGCACCCTTCCCCCGCCCCCGGGCGGCTCGCTGTCGTTGCGCGCGCCGCCCTGATCGCCACCTTCGCGATCACGGTCTTCGCCCCCACGGCGAACGCCACATCCGTCTCCACCGCGGAGTCCATGGTCATCGGGTTGATCAACAACGCCCGAACCGCCCGCGGCCTGGTCCCCCTCAGACCGCATAGCAGTCTGACCTCGATCTCCGGCGTGCGCGCGAGCCGGATGGCGGCATCGAACACGATGAGCCACACGATCGGCGGCAACCTCGGCTCCCAGCTGAACGCCTACAACGTGCGGTGGTATCGCTATGGCGAGAACATCGGCTGGTCGACGGCAGGCTGGCCGTCGTCGTCGGCGAAGGCGATCTTCAACATGTGGATGAACAGCTCATCGCATCGAGCGTTGATCCTGAGCGACCGCTTCAACTACATCGGCATGGGCCTCGCCTACCGATCGTCGAACCGCAAGACCTTCGGGTCGGCGGTGTTCGCCGAGACGGTGGACTACACGCGGGCCGTGGGCCGCATGACCGGCGGGACGAGGTCCGGGAACGACCTGCGCTGGACGTGGACCGGCTACGACCCGCGGTTGCAGACCCACACGGCCGGGTTGCGGGACTACGACGTCCAGTACCGCATCAACTACGGGACGTGGGTCCTGCTCAGGGACAACACGTCGGCAACGTCGCTCACCCTGCCCGACAGGTCGCGCGGACGGAGCTACGCGCTCCGCGTGCGGGCCACCGATCGACGTGGCAATGTGGGCGCATGGAGTGCCGAGACGCGTCTCTGGATCCCATAGCGCCCCATCCATGAGGCGGCACCCGTTTGCCGCGGTCAACCTCATCAGCGACCCGATCCACGGCTATATCGAACTCACCAAGCGGCTGACGCCGGCAGAGTCGGCGGCCGCGGGACTACCGGACGAAGACGTCGCGGAGGAAGATCTTCTCGACACGGCCTGGCTCCAACGCCTCCGCCGGATCAGCCAGTTGCAGAGTGCTCGGTGGGTCTTCCCGACCGCCGAGCACTCTCGATTCACCCACGGGCTCGGGGTCATGCACGAGGCGGGGCTGTGGGCCCGTGCCCTCTATCCGAGCCTGCGGTCGGCCTTGGTCGCGGCCGGGAGCGACGACCCGATCCCGTCGGAGGGGCTCGTCGCCGAGACGATGCGGATGGCCGGGCTGCTGCACGACGTGGGGCACGGACCGTTCGCGCACTTCTTCGATGACCATGTCCTCGCGGCGTTCGACGCCCCCACCGACCCGCGGCGACCCGACGCGAAGCGGTTGACCCATGAGGATCTCAGCGGCGCGATCATCGGCGAGCTCGGTGCGCTGTTGCGGGGCCTGCGGCGTGCGCCCGGCGCGGTCGCCGAGCGTGATGCGCTTCGTGACGACGAGGCGATCGACCCCGCGTGGGTCGCGTTCCTCATCGCCAAGCCGGCGCTCACCGACCCATCGATGCCGCGCTGGGTCCGCTGGCTGGCGCCGCTCCTGTCCGGCGTGTTCACCGTCGACAACCTCGACTACGTCCGGAGGGACGCGTATCTGACCGGGGTGACGACCGGTCCCGTCGACGTCGAGCGGTTGCGGCGGTACTCGTTCATCGGCCCGGACGGCCTGACGTTGTTCGAGCCGGGTCTGGGGGCGCTGGAGATGTTCCTCAGCGCGCGGCGGTTCATGTACCAGCAGGTCTACTTCCACCGCACGGTCCGCGCCATCGACCTCGATCTGGCGAGCGTCTTCGGGCCCTCGATCCGGGCGATCTTCGGCGAGGGCTCGCCTGCCGAGCGGTTGGCGGCTTACGCCGACCTTGACGAGTACGCGTTGCTCCATCAGGCGGCCCGCTGGGCGCGAGGGCTGGACGTCGCCGCTGACGGGGAAGCAGAGCCTCCGTCCGGCGAGGGTCGCGTCCGACCAGCGCTGGCCGCGGCGTGGCGGGCGATCCTGCTGCGCCGACCGACCTGGCGGTCGGAGGCGGAGGTGCGAGCCGAGTACGAGACGGCAGAGCCTCCGGCGGACGTCGTCGCCTCGCTGGGCGAGGCCGAGCCGGGGAAGGTCGCGATCGACCTGGCGGTGGTCGACGCCCGTCCGGCGGACGCCACCGAGACCGATCGAGTGCTGGCGCTCGAGGGTCGCGATGGGCGCTCGATGTCGCTGTCGTCCGCGCTCGGGTCGATCCCGGCGAACTACCTGGTCGGGCGCCGCTACCGACGGCGCTGAGCCACCCGACCCTCCAGGGGTCACCATGCTGGGCCCCGCGCCCCGCACGCCCTGATGTCGCTGTCAGCGACATGTCGCCCTTGCCGACCGGATTCATACAGCCACGCGGGATCGATGGACCAGACGACCGTCCAGGGTGATCTGGGCGCCCGGCGGTGCGGGTTCATTGGTAGATCGTCGTCCTGACCGACATGTCGCTGCGGGCGACCGCGTTTCCAGATCAGGAGTTCATCCTTCGAGCAGCGTCGGCGTAGTCACGGTACGGCGGTGGGCTGCGGCGGCCGTCCAGCCGGCTCGGTATCAGCCAGGCAGCTCGTCGACTGGACGGATCGATCAGAGCCAGACCGCGCTGGTCCGCGGTAGGCATCGTGCCCTGGAGAACCGCTCGCATCTCACTCGCGCGAACCGGGAAGCCTTCGCGGATGGCATCGCGTTCGCGACGGAGAGAGTGCTCGACCTCGTCGGTCGCGAGAAGAAGTAGCCAGCTCACGACCCTCGCGGGTCGCCAGCCGAACCGCGAGGCCACATCGTGCGCCGACCGTTCGTACCAGGCGAGCTGGCGTTCGATCAGGCCGAGGTCCTCGAC
>DATAFZ010000045.1:0-1972 GCA_036257225.1 Candidatus Limnocylindrales bacterium
GCCTCGACCAGCTCGTACGCGATCCGCTCGAGCGCGTCCGCGTCCTGCATCAGCGCGATCGGCAGATCGAAGCGCTCCAGCAGCTCGGCCTGGTCACGGCACCGCTCCGGCGCTACGAGCGCATCGAACATGCCGTTCCAGGTCGTCGGCGCGTCGACGCCGCGTGACGCGGCCAGCTCCAGCGCCGTCGCCACGCGCAGAGATCCATCGAGGTGCAGGTGGAGCTCCGCCTTGGGCATCGCCTCGAGCAGGCGGCGCGTCGCGGCGGAGAGAGCGACGGGACGATCCGGGGCGGCCACGACTAGCTCCTATGTCAAGCCGCTGCCGCCGTCAAGGCGGGCGAGGCCTGGTCGCGGCCGAGTTCGTCGCTGGTCATCCGTCGAAAGACCTCGTCGCTGAGGCGGCGGCGGAGGGCCCGGATGGCCTCGGTCTTGGTGTCGCCGGCAGCCATCCGCTTGGCCAGGTACTCCCGACCGGGACCGGCCCGCTGCAGCTGGGTGATCGCGATCCGGTGGAGGGCGACGTTGAGCTGGCGGTCGCCGCCGCGGTTCAACCGATGGCGGACCGTGGTGCCCGACCAGACCGGGACGGGCGCGGTCCCATTGTGCCGGGCGAACGCCGCCCGAGACCGGAACCGGCCGATGCCGGCCGTCTGGCCGACGAGCTTGGCGGCCGTCAGGTGGCCGCAGCCGGCGAGGGCCAGGAGCGTTGGTGCGACGCGCTCGGCCAAGGCTCGGATCTCGCCCTCGAGGGCGTTGGCCGCGGCGGTTAGCTCGCGGATCCGGGCGACGAGATCGCGGGCGAAGCGGGCGACCGGCTCGGTCCGGTCGGCGAGCTCCGCGTCGAGCCGGTCGAGGACGATGCGGCGATCGAGCGAACGGGCCGCCGGCTCGGCGATGCCCAGCTCGACGAGGAACCAGCGCAGGCGCTCCTGGTGGCCGGTCCGATCGACGACCAGGTCCTCGCGGTGGTCGACCAGGAGACGGAGTTCACGCTCCACGCCGTCGAGGCGGGCAGTCGGCAGATCCGGCTCGCGGAGCGCGGCCCGCGCGACCGAGAGGGCGTCGATCGGATCGCTCTTGCCGGGCTCGCGGTTCGAGCGGCGGGCACCGGCCATGAGCTTGGGCGGGACGCGAACGACCCGCTCGCCGACGGCCAGCAGGTCGACCTCGAGCCGGCGGGTGAGGTGGCGACAGTCCTCGAGCGCCCACGTCCGCTGGCGCCAGCGGCGCGACCAGCGAAGCAGCTCGAGATGTCCGGCCCGCGACGTGGGCACCGTCCGCTCCGCCAGCCTGCGTCCCGTGCCGTCGATGGCGACGACCGTGTGGCTGCGCTTGTGCGCATCGAGTCCGATGACGACCATGTCCTCTGTCTCCCTCCTCAAGGGGTGACGACCGAGGACCGGTCGGCGGACACGGCTGAGTGGGGGCGTGGCCACGCTCCTATCAAGTCACGCCGGCCGGTCCGACGTGTCCGGCGGGCGGCATTACGCATGCAGGCCACACCGAGGCGGTGGGCACCGAGGCTATGAGCCAACCCGTCGGACGCAGAGGAGAGTGACACTCATCCGATGCTAACGAGCTGGCGCATATCGCCGGCGTATCGAAAACCAGATATGTCCTGGTAACAGCACGCTGCATTGAATGGAGGCATGACCTACAGCGAACCAGGACGAACAACGACCCGTCGGATTCCCGCGATCCCTGTCGCCGGCCTGCTAGTCGCCTTCGCGGCGATCGCCGCAGCCCTCGGCAACCAGTTGCCAGCCTCATCGTCCTCGATGAGCGCGCCACCCATCTCGTCCTCGACGGCCGCATCACCCACCGACGTCCGTCGCAGTGAGCACCGTGGTGCGCTTGGCGACGCTGCCGTCCCCGACGGCACGACGGTCTTTGATGACGAGATTCCGGGTGTAGCCAACCTCGACCCCGATCTGCTCGGTGCCCTGCGCCAAGCTGCAACTGATGCCGCG
>DATAFZ010000083.1:0-8895 GCA_036257225.1 Candidatus Limnocylindrales bacterium
CGATGAATATGGCCGGACCGAGTGGCTCAGCGCGGCTCGTCAGGCCGGCATCCCGGTCGTGGCCGTCCAGCACGGCATCGTCCATCCCTGGCACCCCGGCTATCAGCACCGGACCCGGCCTTCGGTGCGCGCGGTGCCGCAGCGGACCTACACGTTCGGCGATTTCGAGCGACGGTTGCTCCTCGAGGCAGGCGAGTACCGGCCGGACGAGGTCGTGGTGGGCGGGTCGCCGCGGCTCGACCTCGTCGACGCGGCCGTTCCGGCCGCGGATGACGCCGCCGCCCTGCGGGCTGAGCTCGGCGTCGCCACGGACGAGCGGCTGCTCGTCATCTCGACCACCTTCGCCGAGGTGTTCCGGCGGTTCTATGCGCCGGTCGCGCTCGCCTCGCTCATCGGTCGTCCACTCGACGGAGTCCGGGTCGTGATCAAGCTGCACCCCGGTGAGCAGGACGGCGAGCTCTATCTCCGGCTGCTCGACGGGCTGCGCGGTGGCGGCGAGCCGGCACGCACCGATGTCAGCGTCGTCAAGCGCGTCGACCTGTATCGGCTCCTGGCGTCCGCCGACGCCCACCTCGGGTTGTATTCGACCGTGCTGACGGAGGCCGTCGTCACCGGCACCCGCAACCTGCTCGCCGCGACGCAGGCCGCCAGCGACCTGCTCGGCTACGTCGACGCGGGTGTCGCCATCCCGGTGCGTTCCCCCGAGGATGTCGCGGCCGCCCTGGTGCTGCCACTGACCGATCAGGATGCCGCCGCTCGCCGAGCCTTCCTCGAGGACCATTTCCTGCCCGGTCTCGCCGCCGAGCGGATCGCGGACGACCTCGTCGCCTGGTTGGTGCCGGGGTCGGACGCCGGCTAGCCTGCTAGCCCTTCTCGAGCAGCTGCCAGGTCACCCGGTCGAAGCCATCATCCTGCGTCAGCAGCCCTTCCTGGACGACCGTGAGTTCCGGGAACAGCTCGCGGTAGATCCGCCCGTAATCGCGGCGGTAGAGCGCTCCCGACTGACCGTGGTACGGGATCTCCTCGGTCGTCTCGGCGTGGTACTCCCCCCACAGCACGTATCGGGTGGAGCAGCGGACGACCTCGGCCATGACGATGGGCAGCGTCGTGTCCGGCTGGTGGATCAGCACGCCGACCGTGAACGCCAGGTCAGCCAGGCCGTCACGGAACGGCAGTCGCCGGGCGCGACTGGCGACGACGTTGACGCCCGGGGCGTGGATCCGAGCGAGGGCGAGCGCATCGTCGTTGACGTCGACACCCCACACGTCGTGCGGGTCGAGCAGCGCGGCGATCGGCTTGAGGTTGCCGCCCTGGCCGCAGCCGATCTCGAGGGCCGACCGGATGCCATGCGATCTGATGAGGTTCGTCCAGAATGCAGCGCGCCGCTCGTCGAGGACCCGGTTGCGCTCGTTGTAGGCGATCCCGAATTCGCCCGCCCACAGCTGTTCGAGCTCCGTCGCCTGGGTCATCGTGCTCCTCGCGCCTCCCTCGACCTCGCCGTCCGGCTCAGGGCAGGGTAGCCGAATCCGGCGAGGCTCCGTCCAGTCGTAGGACGGCGGCCGCGATGCGGTCCGCCCCGCGACCGTCGACGACCGTGCGCCCACGCTCGCCCATCGCGGTCCGGGCCGCCTCGTCGGCCATGAGCGCCGCGACCGCCGCTGCGACCTGGGCCGGGTCGATCTCGCGGCCGTCACCGACGTAGCGCGCCGCGCCGGTGGCCGCGAAGGGCGGCCCGACCGGGAGCTGGTCGTCGATGACGGCGAGCAGCACCGCGGGCCGGCCGAGCAGCGCGAGCTCGAACTTCATCGTCCCGGCGCCGCCGACGACGAGCGTGGCGCTCGCCAGTCGCCCGTCGAGGTCTGGAGGGTCGCGCAGCACGTCGGTCGACTCGTCCAGACGGCCGTGGTAGTCGGGTCCCACCACGACCGTGGTCGGCCAGCCGCCGGCGTCGGCCACGGCCGGCGCGAGCCGGCCGCCGACGTCGGCAGGATCGCTGCCGCCGAAGCACACCAGCACCTCCGAAGTGTTTGCCTGCCGCGGCGGTCGGGCGGCGAGCTCCCGGAGCGAGCTCCGGATCGGGGCGTACGCGTACCCCGCCAGGACCTCGCCCGCCGCCGCCGAGCCGGACCAGCGATCCAGGGACGGCTGGATGACGAGCGCGGCCGCCCCCCGGAACCACTCCCGGTCGTCGAAGACCGCCAGGGCGCCAGCCGGCCACCGTGCGCCGATCTCGTTCGGGTCGGGCAGGTCGACGAGCACGGCATCCACGACCGCGGGCACCCCCGTGGTCACCCTGAGCCCGCCAAGGCGATCGGCCTGGGCGCGGGTCGGTTCGCCGCGCAGGAGCTCGAGGCTGACGTCCGCGCCAGCACCCGCCAGCGTCTCCGCCATCGACACGGCTCGGGCGACGTGCCCGCGACCCTCAGCGGGGCCGCCCGCGGTCACGATATGGACGGTCGGCGGTCGTGATCCGGCCGCCACCTAGAACATGTCCCAGGCCAGCGGCTCGTGGCGACCGATCGCCCGGCGTGCCGTCCGGCCGACCACCTTGTCGTGGTCGCGCACCTCGATGCCGGTGCCGGGGCGCAGGACGGCGATGTCATCGGCCGTCAGGACCGTGTCTTCGGCGATGTCCCGCGCCGCGAAGAGTGACCGTCGCGCCGTGGTGTAGAGGTCCGCCTCGGCCGGCGCCATCCGCTTGATCCCCGTCCCGAGCGCTTCGTGCGCCTCCCGGATCGCCCGAACCATGGCGGTCAGCTCGTCCGGCTCGATCGCGAATCGATGGTCGGGTCCCGGTAGGTCGCGGCTCAGCGTGTAGTGTTTCTCGATCACCGCCGCCCCGAGCGCGGTCGCGACGATGGGTGCGGTGATCCCCGGGCTATGGTCGCTGTAGCCGACCGGCACCCCGAACGCCGACTGCATCGTCTGGATCGCCCGCAGGTTCAGGTCGGCGAATGGGGGCGGGTAGTTGACGACGCAGTGGAGCAGGATCAGCTGGTCGTTGCCGGTCGATGCCACTGTGTCGACGGCATCCTGGACGTCGGCCATGTCGGCCATGCCAGTCGAGCAGATGATCGGCTTGCCGCGCGATGCGACCTCCCGGATCAGCGGTAGGTGCCACAGCTCATACGAGGCGACCTTGAATGCCTTGACGCCGAGGTCGTCGAGCAGATCGACGGCTTCGAAGTCGAACGGCGTCGAGAGGAAGTCGAGCCCGGCGTCGGTGGCGTGTCGGAACAGCTCCGCGTGCCATTCCCGCGGCAGCTCGAGCTCGCGGAACAGGTCCGACATCGTCTTGTCCGGCGGCAGCAGGTCGTCCAGGTATTTCGCGCGCGTCGTCGTCTCGGCGACGATCCGGTCGGACGCGAACGTCTGGAACTTCACGGCGTCCGCGCCGGCCTCGGCGGCGACATCGATCAGTCGCTTCGCCTGGTCGAGGTTCCGATCGTGGTTCGAGCCGGCCTCGGCGATGACATAGACCGGCGCAACCCCTCCGACGACCCGATCGCCGATCCGTACGGTGTCCATCAGGCGCGCTCCGTCACGGGTGAGGTCAGCTCAGCGACGCGATGGTGGCGCTGCTCCACGTCCCGGTTCAAGGCCGCGATCTCGGGGTCGGCGGCCACGATCGCCTCTAACTCGGCGAGGCGCGCCGGCCCACTACCGGCCGGCAGCCGCGCGGCGATCGCACGGGCGAAGGCCATGTCCTCGTCCGTGTCGACCGTGTACCGCGGGTGCCGCCACGACGGCGGATCGACCAGTGCCCCGATCCGGAACCGGCCCGGGCGGGCGTACAGGAACGGCATGACGTGCTCGCGCTCCGCGGCCTCGCTGGCCTCGCGATCAGCCGTCTCCAGCGCCGCCATCCCAACGGTCTCGGCGCCGATGCCGAGCGGCAGCCCGTTGATCCCCACGTAGTCGAACCCACCCTCGACGAGTCGGCGAACCTGCGCGCCCATCACGTCCGGGTCGGGGAACGGGTTGTCGCCGGTCTGGCGGAGGACGACGTCGGGAGCCAGCGGGCGCACCGCGTCGACGACCCGCCGCAGGACGTCGTGGGTCGGCCCGCGATGGACTCGTACCCCGGCCGTCACGAGGCGATCGGCGAAGGGGTCGTCGGTCGGCTGGTCGGTCGTTGCTACCACGACCTCGTCGATGTCCGGGACCGCGCGCACCGCGTCGATCGTCCAGAACACAAGGGGGCGACCGGCGATGTCGTCGAGGATCTTGCCAGGCACGCGAGTCGAGCCCATCCGTGCCTGGATCACGGCGACGATCCGCATCGTCGGGCTCATCCGGCTCGGTAGGCCGTCGTGACCTTGTCCAGCGCCACGACGACGTCGTCGAGGTCCGCGGACGTCATCGCCGGGAAGAGCGGCAGCGTCAGGAGCCGCTCGTAGGCGGCCTCGGCGACCGGCACCGAGACGTCCGGGAAGCGCTCCCGGTAGAACGTGTGGCGGTGGACCGGGATGTAGTGGACGTTGACGCCGATGCCCTCGGCGCGAAGGGCGCGATAGATCTCGGCGCGTCCGACTCGGAGCTGGTCCAGGCGGAGCTGGACGAATGCGAAGTGCCAGGCCGGATCGGCGCCCTCCTCGACGACCGGCACGTCGAGCAGCTCGTGTCCCGCCAGGCGCTCGAGGTACCGGGCAGCCAGGCGGCGGCGGGTCGCGAGGAAGGTCTCCATGCGCTCGAGCTGGCTCGACCCGAGTGCCGCGCCGATATCGGTGAGGCGATAGTTGTAGCCGAGCTCGACCATGTCGTACGTCCAGTCCCGGCGTGCCGCGAGCTCCGTGCCGATCCCGTGGTTTCGGAACCGGCGAAGCCGCTCGGCCAGGTCCTCGCGATCGGTCAGGACCGCGCCACCCTCACCCGTCGTCATGATCTTGGCCGGGTGGAGGCTGAGGACCGTCATGTCGGCGAGCGTCCCGACAGGCCGGCCGTCGCGCGTGGCGCCGAGCGAATGCGAAGCGTCGGCGATGATCGTCAGCGGGCCGGCGGGCGCCGCATCTGCGATCTCGCGGAGCGCCCGGTAGTCGGCGGGCTGGCCCGCATAGTCGACCGGGAGCAGCGCGCGGGTCTGCGGCGTCACGGCAGCGGCGACTCGCTCCGGATCGATCAGCAGGGTGCCCGGATCGACATCGGCAAACCGCGGTTCGGCGCCCATGTACACGACCGCATTCGCGGTGGCCACGAACGTCATCGGGGTCGTGATCGCCTCATCCCCCGGGCCGAGTCCTGCCGCAGCGGCGGCACCGTGGAGGGCCGCCGTCCCTGAGCTGAAGGCGACGGCGTGTCGGGCGCCGGTCACCCCGGTCAGTCCCTGTTCGAATGCCGGCACGCGCGGGCCCGTCGTCAGCCAGTCGGAGCGAAGCGCTGCGGCGACCGCGTCGATGTCGCTGTCGTCGATCGACTGCCGCGCGTACGGCAGCATCGTGCGGCGGATCGGCTCGCCGCCCTCGATCGCCAAGCGAGCCGTGGTCGTCGTCATCGCGCCGCCGCCCCGGCTGCGGCCCGTTCTTCCATCCACTCTCTGACTCCTCGCAGCCCATCATCCAGCGACACCTCCGGTCGCCAGCCGAGCAGACGCTCGGCCTCGCGCGCGTCGCAGCGCAGGACCGGGATCTCGCTCTGTGGGTGGATGTGCTCCACATGGGTGATACGCGACGGGTCCGGCTCGATCCGCGCCGCCAGGTCGTTCACGCTCACATCGACGCCGGTGCCGGCATTGAGGATCCGACCTGTCGCCGCGTCCGCCACGAGCGCGTCGCACACGAACCGGGCGCAGTCCGAGGCATAGAGCAGGTCACGCGTCTGTGTCCCGTCCCCGTAGATGCGCAGCGTCTCGCCGGCCAGCGACAGCCGGGTGAAGATGGCGACCACCCCGCCCTCGCCCACGGAGCGCTGGAACGGCCCGTACGTGTTGAACGGTCGGACGACGGTCGTCGGCAGCCCGTAGGCGTGGAAGTACGACAGCGTCAGGGCCTCGCCGCTCAGCTTCGACGCGGCGTAGGGCGAGATCGGCTTGGTCGGGTGCGTCTCGGAGATCCCCTCCGGGGTCGTGGCCCGGTCGTAGACCATGCACGTGCTCATGAACAGCACCCGGGTCCCGGCCGCCCGCGCCGCCTCGAGGATGTGGAACGTGCCGACCACGTCGTTCTCGAACGTCGTGCCCGGATCGTCGATCGAGTCCTGCACCGAGATCGATGCCGCGAGGTGGGCGACCGCGTCGACCTCCGACGTCCAGCGACGGCAGGCCGCCGCATCGCGGATGTCTCCCTCATCGAACGGCAGCAAGCCCGGATGACCGCTGAACTCGTCGAGATTCGCCACGTCGCCGGCGGCGAGATTGTCGATCGGCAGGACGGTGTGGCCTCGCTCGAGCAGCTCGCCGACGACCCAGCGCCCGATGAAGCCAGCCGCCCCCGTCACGAGGACCCTCACGCCCAGGGACCGTCGCTCGCGAAGGTGGCCGCCACGAGCTCGCGGACGGCCTCGCGCGACAGCGGTGTGACATGGTCGGATCGGTACGCGCCGATCTCCGCGGATGGCGACGATCGGTATGCCTCGAGGACCGCTGGGTGCGACTCGATCGAGGGCATCACTGCGAACATCTCCCCGATGTCGCAGGCGCGACTGGATTCCTCCTCGGTCATCAGCTCTTCGTAGGGTTTCTCGCCGGGTCGCGGGTCGATCGTCCGGGTCGCGATCGCAGCAGCGTCGAGCCCGTGTGCGGGCGCGGCGACGTCGATGGCCGCACTGACGAGATCGCCAAGCGTCGCCACCGGCATCTTGAAGACGAACACCTCGCCGCCCCGCGCGATCTCGGCGGCGCGGATGGCGAGCTCGACCGCGCGGTCCGTGTTCATCACGAAGCGCGACATCCGCGGATCCGTCACCGTGACCGGACCGCCGGCGGCGACCTGCCGGAAGAACAGCTCGATCGCCGATCCGCGTGAACCGAGCACGTTCCCGAACCGGACGCTCGCGAACACCGTCGGACGGCTGCCGCGGTAGTTCGTCGCCGCAGTCACCAGCTTCTCGGCGAGCAGCTTCGAGGCGCCCATGACGGATGTCGGGTTGGCCGCCTTGTCCGACGAGGTCAGGATCATCGTGTCGACCTCGGTCTCGAGGCAGGCGTCGATGACGTTCTGCGTGCCGACGACGTTGGTCTGGGTCGCCTCGAACGGGTTGTACTCGCCCGACTCGACATGCTTGAGGGCGGCGCAGTGGAACACCGTGTCGACCCCGTCCATCGCCCGGGCGAGGCGGTCCCGGTCGCGCACGTCGCCGACGAGGAACCGCACGTTGGCGTGGTCCTGGAGCCGCTGCCGCTGGTAGAACTGCTTGGTCTCGTCCCGGCCGAAGATCCGGACGACCTCGGGGTCGAGCCGCAGGACGTGGTCGACGAGTCGGGAGCCGACCGTCCCGGACCCGCCGGTCACCAGGATCCGCCGGCCGCGCAGGGATGTGCTGTCTGTGCTCACGTGCCTCCTGGAGTTGGCCTAACGGTACGACAGACCTAGGTCGGCAGCCGGCTGCGCGCGGCGTCGGGCGGCAATGGGCCCCGGCCCGAATCGGCCATGGCCTGCTTCAGCGCGGCGTCGCGCTCGGCCTTGGTCCGCTCGGAATGCTCGCGGTGGATCGCGACGACGTCCTCCGGAGCGCCCTCGGCCACGATCCGGCCCTGCTCGAGCAGGATGGCGCGGTTGCAGAACTCGATGACCCAGTTCATGTCGTGGGTCACGAGCACCACGCCCTTGGCGCTGCGGACGAGGTCGAGCACGCGCTGCTTCGACTTCGCGCGGAATGTCTGGTCTCCGGTCGCCAGTACCTCATCGAGCAGCAGGATGTCGGGGTCGATCGCCGTCGCGATCGCGAAGCCCAGGCGGGCACGCATGCCCGACGAATACGTCTTGATGGGGGCTTCGATGAAGGGGCCGATATCGGCGAACTCGACGATCTCGGGCGTGATCTGGCGCATCACCGACGGCTCCAGGCCGAGGAATGCCCCGGCCAGCCGGATGTTGTCGAGACCGGACAGGTCCTGGTCGAAGCCTGCCCCGAGCGTCAGCAGGCTGGAGATCCGGCCGTCCACCTCCACGACACCGGCCGATGGCGTGATGATCCCGGCGAGGACCTGGAGGAGCGTGCTTTTCCCGGCACCGTTCGGCCCGATGATCGCCAGCGACTCCCCGTGCACCAGCCGGAAGGTGACGTCGCGGAGCGCCCAGAACCGGTCGGCCGGCTCGCGCCGGAACAGGTTGATGAATGAGCGCTGGAGCGTCGTCTTGCGCGTGAACCGCAGGCTGTACTGCACGCCGAGACCGCGGACGTCGATGGCCACGGGGGCATCGGCGGCCATGGGCGCCGGCACAGCGGGGCTGAGGCGGTCCTCGACCTCAGTCATCACAGGACCTTGGCGAACGACGGCTCGAGTCGCTTGAACAGCAGCGTCGTCAGGCCGAGGAGGATGATCGATCCGCCCAGGACGAACCCGAGGGACGTCCAGTCCGGCAACTGCCCGTCGTAGATCACCGCCCGGTAGGCCGTGAACAGGGTCGCCCATGGGTTGAGCGTCAGCAGGCGCTGGATCTCCGGGTACGACTGGGTGGCGTTGATGAGCTGGTCCAGCGAGAACAGTGCCGGCGAGACGTAGAACCACAGCCGCATGAAGTGCCGCGCCAGGTTGCCCACGTCCCGATAGAACACGTTGACCGCCGCGAGCAGGATCGTCAGGGCCAGGTTGAACACGAGCTGGACCGCCGCGATCACCGGGATCAGGAGCAGCGTCAGCTCGATCCGGTCCCGGAAGAACAGCAGCATCAGGGCGAACAGCGGGATGAGGCCGAACGCGAAGTTGACGACGCCGGCCATGACCGCTGCGACCGGCAG
>DATAFZ010000095.1:0-28135 GCA_036257225.1 Candidatus Limnocylindrales bacterium
CTTGGCGGACCGCGTCGGGCACATCCGATTCGTCCGGGGGGGCCGCCCCGATCGGCCGACCCCACGACAGGTCCGGGTCAGGCAAGAGGGCCCATTCGGCCTCGACCACGCCATCGGTCACGAGGTCAGGCATCGAGCCCAGGTGGTCCGAGTGAGCGTGCGACAGGACGAGCAGGTCGAGCTCGACCTTCTGCTGACCCGTCAGGTCGCGAAGTTGTCGGGCGATCCCAAGATAGGCACCAGCGGGAGCATCGTCGCCCTGGTGCCCGCCATCGATGAGGATGCGCTTGCCGCCGGCCTCGACGAGCAGGCACTCCCCGTACTCGCGATCGCCGACATCGATGAGATGGATGCGTAGCGGGTCGGCCATCGTCCAGCCCCTATCTCGCCGCGGAGGATGACGATCGCTGAGACGTGGATCGTCACCCAGCCGGGCCTTGGCGCGCTCGCGGCCGAAGGGTACTCCGCCTCCGTCTAACGGCTGTCGCGGATCCGCTCGATCAATCCTCAGGAATTCGAGATCGCCTTCCACTCCCGGAGTCGCAGCGCAAGTAGCGCAGCTCGTGACCACGCATCGCCGCCGTCCAGCGTGCGCATGTCGGCGGGATCGGCCCGCAGGTATGTGCCGGCCGTCCGCTCGCGAAGCTCGGGATCGGTCTCGGACCGGGTGGTCCAGTAGCCCGAGGCCCGATCGGCCGACTCAAGCCGGATCTCGCCCGTGCCCTCGAGCTGTGGGGCGTTCGGATGCCGCGGTCGCTCGCCCTTCCAGAAGTAGAGGATGCTCGGCGGGTCGCGGCGCTCCTTCGACGCCTCGCTCCAGTACCGCGCCGAGAGGGTGCCGTCCTCCTGCCAGGCTCGGCCGGCGACCTCGAGGCTGCCCTCCCGATCGCGCGAGATCCGGAGGAGGCTGATCGCCGACGGCTCGCGCGCGCTTCGCAGCGTCAACGAGTGCTGCCACCAGTCGCCCTCAAGCCTCGTCAGTCGACCCTCTTCCTCGATGGCCTTCCGAAGCTTCTGGTTGACCGTCCGCATGTCGGCCGGCGTGAGTGTCACGGGATAGCGGATGGCCGTCATCCCAAGGAGGTCCGTCGGCAGCTTGGCGCCCTTCGCGTGGAGGATGAACGTGCGGCGCATGCCCAGCGCGCCGCCGAACAGGCCGGCCTCGAAGACGACGTTATCCCGCGGAGAGGCCTGGCCCGTAGCGGTCATGTCGGACGGGTTGCTCGTCCAGTCGTCCTGCGCGAAGACGAAAGCCGCGAAGTCGACCTCGCGCGTGAGTTCCACCAGCCGGTCGAGGGTGGAGACACCCGGGTTGAAGACCGAGGTCCACGGTTCGACCTCAGCCACGTCGGCGAGCCCGCGCGCCAGGGCCTGCACCAATCTCGTCTGCTGTCCTGACGAGCCGAGGAAGATGCGCGGCTTCATGCCGGTAGGTTAGGACAGCGGTGGTGCCCCCAAGGGGGTCCCGGGACCCGCCCGCTGCCTGATGACGTCCGACAACCGGATGGAGTCGCGACTCAAGCCGTGTGGCGATCTCAACCGAAGATGTAA
Organism: Candidatus Limnocylindrales bacterium; assembly: GCA_036257225.1. Classification (GTDB taxonomy): domain Bacteria; phylum Chloroflexota; class Limnocylindria; order Limnocylindrales; family CSP1-4; genus SPCO01. Next base: position 1,552 of record DATAFZ010000095.1, read on the forward strand.
GCGAGCTTGGGTCTGGTCATCTCCTCTGGCCGCTAACGAACGGACGCGGCTGCCTAGCCAGCGAGTGGTCAAATCGCTGACACCTGTGACACATCGCGAGCTGAGACGCGTCGGAACGGGCATCTATCATCCTGATGAGGCTCCTGACAATGGCCCGTTCTGCCCGCCCGCTTCTCCTCCCGGTAGTCGCAGTCTTCCTCGTCGGATGCACGACCGGGATCGCGCCGTCACCGGATCCAGCGGCGTCACGCGGGACAGCGCCATCCACAAGGCCGTCCCCAACCCCCACCACACTGTCAGAGAGCGCGAAACCGACGAACGATCCCAACGAACCGACGCCCGCGGCTGCCGAGGTCGGTCACTGGCTCGATTGCCGGGACGGGGAGACGGTCTGCGATATCGCGGCCATGACGCAACAGAAGACCAGGCCGGCCACGGCCAACGGGTTGCTGCCACGAGGTCCACTTCCTAGCGTTGATCCGGGACAGCTCAGTGGCAGCGGGCAAGGCGCTGGGCAAGCCCCAGTTCGTCGCGATGCTGCACGCCACAGGACACTATCAGCGGATAGTCCGTCCTCGCGGCGGCCTGTTAGTGGGCGCTCGTCGTGGTGTCTCTCGCGACAGGGTGTAATGCCGCGGATCGCCCCAGATACCCTCGCCCCACCCCTTTGCCTCTTCGCCTCCAGCGGCAGGCCCGGAGCCAATGGTCACGGGGGTAGGCCCTCGGCTATCCACGGGTCCCTGGTTGGCGCGGTTCAGCTACCACGCCACCACCCTCTTTGATTCGCGGGCCGCTTTCAACCTCGTAATCGGCCGCGGCCCAGTTGAACGTAACAGCTGGCCAGGGAAGTCCGATTTCCGAGGGGAGCTCGTCGATGAACTGCGGGAAGTCGACGCCGATCGACAGGCCCAAGGCCCGAAGCGGGCTGAGCGTGACAACGGGATCCAGGGCCTTCTCCAAGAGCGGTCCTTGGCTGCTGAAGTCCTCGAAAACCGCGATCCTATCCTGGCCATGCCACACGTGAAGATGGGTCACGGTCCCCCCCATGATCCCCGTCGTGGTCTGGTTGGTCGTGAACGCGACGCGGACCTCGATGAGCCGCGCGAATATCGTCTTGGACGTCTTCTCTGAACTCGATGCGACCAGCGGTATCGCTGCGTGCACCCAGGTGAACGGGACCTCTGACCCCCCACGTCTGCTCCCACTGACCGTCAGCCCCCAACCGGCGCGGCCGTAGCCCCGGAGGAGGTCGGGATCCTCTATCTCGAAACTGTGCCCGTGTGTACCCACGGTGACCAACGTCGGCATCCCCGGCTCCCTCCCGTCACTTCCATTTCCATCGGTCGGAGCATAGCCCTGTCCGGTCGGCCCGGACCGTCTGGCCGCCGAAGCGGGATCGCGCGACCCGAGGGAGCCGAGGTGGTGTCAGCCTCGTTGACGGTCGTTCCGCCGCCGTAGGATTCGCGATGACACGGCGCGACGTGGCCGTAGCCGTGGTGGTCGGGGTATGGATCCTGGCGGTGGTCGTGGCCGTTGCGGAGTCAGGCGACGCCCAATCTCATTGCGCTGGCCCTGTTGGGTCGAACGGTGTCCCGGCTACCGGGGTGTAGCGCCGGGTCCGAATCGGCGTGTCAGGATTTCATCCATCTTGGCCTTCACCTCCGGCGAGGTTTCCGCTTGCCCATACGAGCTTCCCGCGACAGATTGCAACAGGCGATCAACGCTGACTTGCACGCCTTCGAGCATTTCTCTCCGCACATTCTCTTGCTTGTTGACATCAGCAATATGCGTCGCCAGCTCGTCCACGACCAATCTGAGCAGCGCGTCGCGCTTGGCGGGACTGAGCTGGATCCTTGACTTCGGCATTGGATCCACGGGCCGTGGTGGGCCCCCTTTCAACGAGATGCTCCAGCCTCGGCCACCACCCACGACCACATTGCCGACAATGATGTCGAAACTGACCGGCAAGTCGACATCGATCTCGTGCGGGAACCCCTGTGGCCCATGTGGGTCGTCGACCACGCCGACCCGTGGATCCAGGCGGAAGGCCACCGGTGACTGGCCCCGGTACTGCCCATGGCCGATGACATGACCAGTGTCGTTGATCCTGGTCGCCATTTGGAAATGCCAGTCGGGATCCGAAGCGAGTGTATCGAGGAGTTCGCTCTCCCCGCCGGAGGAAATGAAGGCAGACGTGTCGTCTGACTGGTTCCAGCAAGAGCCCACAACGTCGCCGTGCCTGTTGATGCCCCAGGCTCGCCCGGCGACAAATCCCGAAGGCAGCTTGACCGCCTTCGGAGCTGGCGAAGTCGTCGTGCTGTCCCAAGTGACAGGCAGCTCGTTGCTGGGGAAGTTCGCGGCCGGCTGGCTCTGCGAGCCACACACGACTCCGAGGTCGTTCAAGTCGTAGGCGGCCCCTGGCCCCATCAATTTGGGCACGCCGCCGGCCTGGAACACGAATACATTCGAAGGGGTGTAGCCCGCGACCGTGCCACGTCCATTGATGGCCACCACGTAATAGCCCGAAATCCCACGGATATCCTTGGAGATGATCTCTCCCAGGTAGGTCAGCTTGCTCGCGTGAGCGTCATAGACAAACGAGCGGAAGTCATAGAATGCTTGTCCGCAGATCAGCCCTTTGTCGTTGATTCCGACTGCGTGCCACCCCACCTCCTTCGGCAGCGGAAGGTGCTGTGCCTCGTGGTCCCGCACCAACAGCGCAATGGCTGGATACGTGATTTCCCCGAGCTGACCCACCACCTCACCCGATTCGTTCAAGCCGTGGAAGGTGCTCCGACTGGTCGCGGGAAGTGAGAACGGGGCACTGCCTGCCTGCCAAAACACCCCCACGTCGCGCTCTAACGCAACGCCCGCAACATCATTTCTCTCATTCAGCCCAAATGCCATCGATTCGCTGTTGTCTGGCCCCGGCAAGGCGAAGATCTTGTACGTGTTCATCGCAATCTCCTCCAGATTCGGGTCGTCCGGTCAGGCCTTCTGGCAGAGCCACGCCACATGCGGTCGGGGACGAGCGATGCTTGATTTCGCGACCGGCGCGCTATCAGACCTAATCACGCGACGCGGCTCCGATCCAGGGGGCGTGCCACGACTTCGTCATCCCCTGGTCAAAGAAGCCGGCACCGGCGCTGTGGTCGATGCCCTTGCTCGTGCCAGCGCCTCCGCGCTAGGGTGACCTTGCGAGTCGGGATACGGACCAGCTGACCCGAGGTCGTCTAGGGAACGAAGTTCACACCGCCGTATCGAACGGTGTCGAGCTCGCGCATGCCGACGTCGTACCACGGCTGTGGGCCGTGAGAGACGATCACCCCGAGGCAGTTGCATTTCTCGAAGCGGTCGTTGGACACATTCCCGCTATACGGTCCCGCCCAGAAGGCGCCGTCAACCGCCTCGGCGTAGTAGTAGAACCACTGATTGTCGGTCGGGTTGGCGCGGGTCTCCGTCTCGCCCGGGTCGAGATTGATCCAGCCCAGCACGTCCCACGGGGCGCCGCAGTCCGACTGGCAGTCAAAGTCGCGTCGCATGTAAGCGACGTAGAGCTTCTGTCCGTATGAATTGGTGAACCTGACCTCCGATCGCCCGTGCGACATTGTCAGGCTCCCTTCCTGGTCTTGCGGATGCGGTCCGCAAGCGGTTCCTGGGGGATGTGGCTCCGATCTGACCGAGCAAGGCGGTCGTGCTCTCCCTCGGTCGCCCTTTTCGCCTTCTTTTCGCTCAGGTCAACGCCGGGTTTGAGGTCCTCGAGCTCGGCGTCGCCCAATTCGAATGCCATGTTCCGGTCATCGCCGGATCGTGGATCTCTGGACGTTCTGGCCATGCGTCCTCCCTGCCTCGGGGACGCGCCACCCGGAGCCTCACTCGGTTACGCGGAGTCCCAGCCTGAGTCAGCAACCCTGGTTCGTAGGCTGTGGCGTTCACGCGCCTGATGTAGACCGTACACCTCGGCCGTTGGCGTCGTCGAGGTGAGTCACGTTCACCTGCAACTAGCTTCGGGACCGTTGCCTCCCGCCATCGCTGTCAAGGACTTCCAAGCACCGATGGGAACGCGCCGGCAGGACGGCGTCGGTGGCCGCTACCCCCGGTAGCCGCCAGGCCATCACTATGAGTGCGTCGTGAAATAAGAGCACCGCGTGCCCGGTCGGCTGCGACAGGCTGGCCGCCTCGGGGAGGGCGCAGGATCGCGGGTGGCGGAGCGCAGCCGGTGCGGAGCGATGCGTACCCCTTCTGACCGAAGTGACCCTGGCACGCCAGCTTTCGACGTACTCGGAGTGATCGGCTGCAACAAGGTCACTTGATCTGCGTCTCCATGGCGACGCGATCGGGATGACGGTAGCCCAGTCAGCTGTCATAGCGGGATGGGGGTCATGGAATGGGCTGGAGCAAGTGGACGCCGGTCCCCGGGACGGGCGATGCGACATCAGGACCTGGTATCTCTTCGTGGGGACAGGACCGACTAGACGCGTTCTGGCGCGGCCCCGATGGGACGCTCCAGCATGCCTGGTGGTCAGCCGGGGGCTGGAAGGGGTCGGAGCATCTCGGGTACGCGATGCAGGACTCGCCGGGCGCAGTGTCCTGGGGTCCGAACCGTATCGACGTGTTCGGCCGCGCGCTCGACGGGAGCCTCCTGCACACGTGGTACGACCGGGCATTCGGCGGCCCGGAGTTCTTGTCCGAAGCGTTGACCTCGGCGCCGACCGTCGCGTCGTACCAGGCAGGCCGTCTCGACGTATTCGCCCGGGGGACGGACAACCTCGTCCATCACAAGGCGTATGACGTGAACGACCCGCCCTTCAAAGGCTGGACCGCCCTGTCTGGAACCATCAAGGAGGCTCCCGCGGCGATCCGCTGGAGTTTCGCGGGTGTCAACTCCATCGTCCTGTTCGCCCGGGGCATGGACGATCGTCTGGTTCGTGGCACCTGGGATGGTACGAAGTTCACCGGCTGGTCACCCATCGACGCGCCGCGGGCCAAGGTCATTTTCGGTGGCGGCCCCGCTGTCGCCTCCTGGGCCTCCGGGCGGCTCGATGTCTTCGCTCGGGTGCGATCGGACAACCAATGGGGCTGGCCGCTCGAGGCCCTCGGGCACTGGTGGCTCCAGGCTTCCATCGCTTCGCCAGGCTCCTGGGGATATGAGGAGCTCGCGGCACCCCTCTACTCGATGACTGGGTCGCCGGCCGCCGTCTCGTGGGCGTCTGGACGGATCGACGTCCTGGTGACGACTCATGAGAAGAAGGTCGAGCAGCTGAGTTACGTGTAGCTGCAACACGATGAGGAGATCGTCTCCGGCTCTCGGATGGCCACGCATGCGCTCACGTAGAAGAGGCTGGGTTACCCGATGTCGGCGCCGATCCACGATAGGCCGACGCCCGCCGATCGCGTACCGGGCCAGGACTCAGGGGCGGCCGGTAGGTTGCCCCTTCCGACGCAGGAAACTCGGCACCTCGGTGTCATCTTCATCCGCAGACAGCGAGCCCTGTGATGCCTGATCAGAGGCTTCAGCCGGAGAGGCGAGCGCGTCCACATCAGACGTCTCATTGACCGCGCGCGGCGGACGGCTCGGCGGCCGCATTTCTGCGGCCACCTGAGGACGGCGACCGCTCGAAGAAGCCTCCACCGCCGGCTTCTTGCGCAGATCGTGCCCGTTCAGCCCGGTGGCAATCAGGGTGATGAGAACGTCCTCGCCGAGCGCTTCGCTGAAGGTCGTCCCGAAGATGACGTTCGCATCGACATCGGCGCGCTCGCGGATCTCGTCGGCCGCCATTCGAACTTCGCGCAATCCGAGGTCCGCCGGGCCGGATATGTTGAACAGGATGCCGCGAGCGCCGTCGATGCTCGCTTCGAGGAGCGGGCTGGCGATCGCCTGACGAGCTGCGTCGGTCGCGCGGTGCTCGCCAGTGCCACGACCTAGGCCGATGACCGCAGGGCCGGTGTCCTTCATCACGGATCGGATATCGGCGAAGTCGAGATTGATCAACCCCTGCCCGGCGATCAGGTCGATGATGCCCTGGACAGTCTGCAGCAGGACGTCGTCGACGACTCGGAACGCGTCCATCATTGGGGCGTCCTCGGCAAGGACGTCGCCGACACGATCGTTCGGAACGACGATCAGGACATCGACATTTGCGGTCAGCTCGGCCGCCGCGGTGTCGGCGATGCGCTTACGCTGCGATCCCTCGAAACCGAATGGCTTGGTCACGACCGCGATCGTCAGGGCGCCCTGGTCCCTGGCGCTGGCAGCGACGATCGGTGCTGCGCCGGATCCGGTTCCACCGCCAAGACCAGCGGTGACGAACACGAGATCGGCGCCGGCGACGGCCCGAGCGATCCTATCGCGGTCTTCCTCTGCAGCCCGGCGCCCGATCTCCGGGTCTCCGCCAGCGCCGAGGCCGCCCGTGATCCCGTTACCGATCCGGATCTTCGACTCCGCGCTCGAGCGGCGCAGGGCCTGGGCATCGGTATTGCAGCTGACGAAGCTGATCGCCTGGATCCGCGCCTGGACCATCCGATCGACCGCGTTGCTGCCGCCACCTCCGACGCCGATGACGCGGAACGCACGCGTCTCTGGCCTTTGTGCCTGACGGACCCAGCCGGGGACGGCGATCAGGATGCGAACGGATAACAGGACGGCAAGTCCGATGACGACAACAACGACCACCGTCTCGCCCGGCGCTGGCACGCTCCGAGTCTACCGCGGAAACCAGCGTATTCCGCCCATATCGGCTTGACACGCCCACAACGGGGTCCACCGTAGGGCAGAGCCGAGCGAGCCGATCGAGCGAGCCGGGGGCGGCGGCGATGACGATGGCCGTTTTCATGGCCCAGGGAGTAAGCAGATGTCGGCGACGCCCACAGAGTTGCTCGCCGCGTGGCGTGCCGCAGAGCGCCTCTACGCCGACGCAGCCCCGGGCTCCAAGGAGGCCAACGCGCTGCACAATAAGATGCGCCGACTCATGGACGAGTACGAGTGGGCTGTCCGAGGCCGCGTCGGCCGGCCCCCGGAGGGGACCCTCTCCCCGCCGCGGAGCCAACGATCGCGGGAGTAGTCGAGCCTAGCCGGATCTGGCCTCGCCGAACGCTATTGACCGGGGCCGCGAGGGGCGGGCGGGATCTTGCCTGCGCCCAGATGAGCCGCCCACCGGCTCTACGCTGGTCCCGTGCGTAGATCCAGGATGGCTCGGTCAGGGATCGGTATGGCGGCGATTGCCGCGATCGTGATGTCCTGCGCGTCGACACAACCGTCGCTGCCCGAACAGAACCCGACACCGACCGTGACCACGACATCGTCGTCGACGCCCCAGCCGAGCCCCACGACGGTCCCGACCCCGACCCCATCGTCAATCGCCCTGGTGCCGGTGGTCGGCTTCTGGTCGGCCACGGCGGGCATCTCACGGGCCGAACTCGACGCCGCGCTGACGGAAAAGAGCCGCGCCTACCGACGCGTCCTCGTGGCGGGAACGCTTCCGGGAGGGACTCCGTCGACCTCCGACGCGATCCGTGAGGCGGTCAACGCCGACGCGCGAACGCTAGGCCTCCTCCCGGCCGGCGAGGTGACGCCGGACGTGCGTGCCCTCAGCTTGGACGGCGTCGACCTGTTCGGGAACGACCGCCTCCGGGACGTCGCAGACTGGCCGCTGCTCGTGCCGGCGGCGCGGGGCGTCGATCCGCCGTCCTTCGACCCGGCCACGACATGGACCCTGGTTGCCGGTGGCGACGTGATGCTCGACCGATCGATCTACCGGCGAACCGTCCGCCAAGGCAAGGGCGCGGATTACCCGTGGGACGGGGGCTTCGCGGAGATCACGGGCCGGCGCTGTTGTTCGGCGGCCGGCTACCGGCTGCCGATCGTGCGGCGGACGGGCCACGCCGGCGCCGTGCGCGCCCTGTTCCGCGACGCCGACCTGGCTCTGGTCAACCTTGAGGGGCCGGCCGTCAAAGACTTCCGCTGGCACCCGCACGGGCTCGTCTTCACCTTCGATCCCGAACTCCTCAGCGGCCTGAGCGAAGCCGGCATCGACGTCGTCACGATCGGCAACAACCACATCGGGAATGCCGGCCGGGGCGGCGTAATCGAGACGATCCGTCACCTCGACGAGCTGGGTCTTGCCCATGTCGGGGCGGGACGGGATGGCGCGGCCGCCCGCGCCCCGGCGTGGTTCGATGTCGCCGGCCAGCGGGTCGCGCTGTTCGGCTACGACGCGGTCCGGCCGGCCGACAACGCGACCGCTCGACGGGCTGGCAGCGCGGGCCTCGTCTCGGGGCACTACCGCGCCGACGTCGCCGCGGCGCGCGATGCCGGCGCGGATGTCGTCGTGGTCCTGCCCCATTGGGGTGTCGAGTACAAGGCCGCTCCCACCGCCAGGCAACGCGCCCACGCTAAGGCGCTGGTCGCGGCGGGTACCACAGTCATCCTGGGCAGCCACAGCCATTGGGTCGGCGCCATGGAGTTCGTCGACGGCAGCCCCGTCTTCTATTCGTTGGGCAATCTCGTGTTCGACCTCACGCGCTCTGAAGAGACGGTCGAGGGACTCATCGTGGAGATCACCTTCGCTGGCGCACGAGCGACCCAGATCCGACTGCACCCGACAGTCATGGTCGATCTCGTTCAGCCCAACCTGCTCGAGGCGGCCGGTGACGGCGCGGTGGTGATCAAGCGGATACGAAAGTCATCGGAGGGGCTTCCGGAGCGCTGATGCGGGGCCGCTGCCCCATGGCGCGGTTGCGAGCAACGCTCCTCGGACGCTACGTTCGATGTGTACCGAGCACGGGTGCTCGAGCTACCCGACGCGATCGAGGCCGCCTCCCCCGCCCGGCGCGAGGAACTGAGCCGGATCGTGGTCCAGCGCGTTGTCGTCAGGGACCGCCTGCTGGCCTCCATCGAGTGGGTCCCGGCCGTCCGCCCGTTCTTCGAAAGACAGCGGGAGTGCCCCCAAGGGGATTCGAACCCCTGATCTCCACCTTGAAAGGGTGGCGTCCTAGGCCTCTAGACGATGGGGGCGTGCGGGCGCGCCGGTGGCCGAGTCTAGCAGAGGGTCTCGTTCAGGCCGCCCGGGCCGCCAGCTGGAAGAGGACGATCGCGCCGGCCGCGAAGCCGGAGGCAGCGATCGCTGCGCCTCCTCCGACGAGCGCCGTGAGGATCGTCCGGCCCGCGTTGCCCCGCTCCAACCCAGCTCGCCAGATGGTGCGAAGGCAGAAGGCGGCAAGCGCGCCAAAGACGATCGCGAGCACGACAGCCCCGGATGCAAGCAGCGGGATCTGGGTCGCCTCGCGGACCGTGACGACGAATGCCATGTACGCGATCGAGCCGACGATCGCGATGACCAGGAAGATCGCGACGGGCGAGATGCCTCGCCGGCGTTCCGCAGGCTCGTAGCCAGGCTCGTCGTCAGCGTCGATGTAAGGATCTCGGGGGTCGGCGTAGGGATCCCGGCGGATGGGGCGCTCCGTCATGCGTGCTCCTTTCCCAGGGTCCGATGGTAGACCGCGACGTTGTACGACAGGCGCGGCCGGGTCAACCGTCCCGCGACCCGCCGCCCGGCCTCGCCGAAGGCCGCGTCGAGGAACGTCTGGGCTTCGTCCAGGGAGGCGAACGTCCACCAGCAATGGACCACGCGGATCTTGAAGCCTGCGCTCAGGAATGGACCGTCGCGGCGGCTCCATGCGCCGTACTCCGGCAGCTCGCCGCGAAGCTCGGCCACATCGTCGCGCCCGTAGTCGTGGATGGCGAGCAGACGGCCGCCCGGCCGCAGCAGCCGCACAGCCTGCTCGATGTCGTTCGAGCCGCCGGCGCGAAACGCCGACCAGAGTCCGACCACGACATCTGCCGACGCATCGGGCGCGTCGAACGGCGCGGGACCGCCCGAGTCGACGAGCGTCACCCGAGCGCCAAGTCCGGTCAGCTGCCGAGCGCGAAGACCGGCGGATCCATCGACGACGACGACGTCTCGCCCCTCCACCGGACCCAGCGCCTCGATCGCCCGCGGGATCTTGCCCTCGACATCCAGGATCCGGGCCAGGTGTTCGGACAGCCCGGTCTCCAGGTCGATGGGGAGATCAGCCACAGGGCGCGAAGTATAGGGCGAGGTCGCACCGGGATCGGGTCAGGCGGCGTCTACCGCGACACGAAGCGCGATGGCCGAGCGCGACGGGATGGCGACGCGCGCGCGCCCGTCGACGATCGCGATGGGATCCGGCATCGCCCCACTGGACTCGGTGGACAGGGCCGGTTCCAGCCGGCCGCTCCCGAGGCCCTCGAGCGCGACGTCGAGCTCGGTCGCCCCGTCGCCCGGGTTCAGCGCCAGGACGAGCCGCGCCCCATCCAGGCGTCGCTCGATGGCCATGGCGGCGCCGGCCGACCCGATCGCCGACGTCGCCCCATGGCGGAGCGCCGGTTCGGCGGCCCGGAACGCGAGGACCGATCGAACGAAGGCGCGCAGATCGCCGTCCCAACGTGCTGGATCCCACGGGAACGCCCCGCGACATCCGGGGTCGTTGCCGCCCGTCAGCCCGATCTCGTCGCCGTAGTAGATGCATGGGGCGCCCGGCAGCATGCACTGCAGCAGCGTCGCCATGCGCAACGCGGCCGTGTCGCCGCCAAGGACCGTCTGGGCACGGGGCGCGTCGTGGGAACCGATCAGGTTGAGCTGGACCGCGACGACATCGGGGTCGTAGACACCCAGCAGCTCCACCAGTCGACGCGCGAACGCCGGCCCATCCAGCGGCCGCAGATGCCGGCGGTACTCGTGATGCCCGTTGACCGCCGCCATGTCCAGCCGCGAGCCACCGACGTAGCCCAGGATCGCCTCAGCCAGCGGATAGTTCATCAACGCATCGAAGCGGTCGCCGGCCACCCATTCCGGTGCGGTCTCCCAGATCTCACCGACGAGGTACGCATCCGGGCGCACGGCCCGACAGCGTTGCCGGAACGCCGCCCAGAACGGCGGGTCATCGATCTCTGACGGCACGTCGAGCCGCCAGCCGTCGATCCCGAAGCGGAGCCAGTGCTCACCGACCGACAGCAGGTACTCACGGACGTCCGCGTGGCTGGTGTTCAGCTTGGGCAGAGCGGGCAGGCTCCACCACGCCTGGTAGCCGAGCCAGGTGCCGCGAGGCGCATCGCGCGGCGGGTACGGCAGCGGGTCGCGGCGGCCGGACAGGACGTCCGGGTCGAGGTGGAACCAGTCGCGGTACGGCGACGCCGCGCCGTTCTCGAGGATGTGGTGGAACGGCCAGAAGCCACGACCCGTGTGGTTGAAGACCCCGTCGAGGATCACGCGCATGCCGCGCTCGTGCGCGAGATCGAGCAGCTCCCGAAGCGCGCCGTCGCCGCCGAGCAACGGGTCGACGTGGAAGTAGTCGTAGGTGTGGTAGCGGTGGTTCGACGCCGACTGGAAGATCGGCGTCAGGTAGAGCGCCGTGACGCCGAGCTCATCGAGGTAGTCGAGGTGCTCGGCGACGCCGAGCAGGTCACCGCCCTTGAAGCCGTGGTTCGAGGGCGGCGCATCCCACGGCTCCAGCGCGCCCGGCTTGGGGACGCGCGGACTCGAGGCGAACCGGTCAGGGAAGATCTGGTAGAAGACCGCGTCACGCACCCAGCCGGGGGTCTCGACGGTCACGAGCCTCGTCCCGCCGACCCGATGCGATACTCCATCCGATGTCCTCCCGTCGCGCCTGGGCGATGCTGGTTCCGATCGCTCTCGCGGTCGCCGGCTGTGCCGGAACCGCTCCGTCGACATCGAGCGCAGCCGCCATGTCGACCTCGACGCCAGCCTCGCCGGGCGAGGCGTGCGCTGGGCCGGAGGCGAGCGCGACGCCGACCGGCTGGTGGGGCGATCGCGTGTTCTACGAGGTCTTCGTGCGCAGTTTCGCCGACTCGGACGGCGACGGCATCGGCGATCTGCGCGGCCTGATCGCCCACCTCGACGACCTCAACGATGGCGACCCGGCCACCACCGACGATCTGGGCGTCACGGGCCTGTGGCTGATGCCGATCGCCGAGTCCCCGAGCTACCACGGCTACGACGTCGTCGACTATCGGGCCGTCGAGCGCGACTACGGGACGGCTGAGGATCTTCGGGCGCTCGTGGCGGCGGCGCACGAACGTGGCATCGCAGTGATCCTCGATCTCGTCATCAACCACACCTCGCGCGAGCACCCGTGGTTCGTGGACGCACGCGCGCCCGGCTCCGTGCACGAGGACTGGTACCTGTGGGCTGACGACCACCCCGGCATCGCGCGGTCGGATGGCAGCCGCGTGTGGCACCCCGACGGCGATCGCTTCTACTACGGCTACTTCTGGGAAGGCATGCCCGATCTGGCCCTGGAGAACCCCGCCGTCACCGCCGAGCTCGACGGCGTCGCCGACTTCTGGCTCGACGAGATGGGCGTCGACGGGTTCCGGATCGACGCGGCGCGGCACCTGATCGAGGACGGCCGGAAGCTCGAGAACGTCGACGCCACGTTCGACTGGCTCGCCGGATTCCGCGGTCGCATCAAGGATCGACATCCCGAGGCGCTCGTCCTGGGCGAGGTCTGGGACGCATCGTCGATGGCCGCGCGGTACGTGCGCGAGGGCGCGCTCGACCTGACCTTCGACTTCGGGCTCGCCAGCGCGACGATCACGTCGTTGCGCTCGGGGGATGGTGGCGCGATCCGGGCGGCCCTGACGGAGGTCACCGAGCTCTATCCGGACGGCGGGTTGGCGACGTTCCACACCAATCACGACCAGGAGCGGCTGATGACGGAGCTCGGTGGTGACGTCGAGGCGGCTAAGGAGGCGGCCAGCCTGCTGTTGACGGGCGCCGGCACGCCGTTCATCTATTACGGCGAGGAGATCGGCCTGAGCGGGACGAAACCCGACGAGCGGATCCGGACGCCGATGCGCTGGGACGCGACGCCCGAGACAGCCGGATTCACGTCGGGCCGCCCGTGGCAGCCCCTCGGCGACGATCCGATCGGGACCGACGTCGCCTCCCAACGCACGGATCCCGATTCGCTGCTGTCGACCTACGGCGACCTGATCGCGCTGCGGGCGGCCCATCCGGCGTTGGGTCACGGCGGCCTCGTGCCGGTCCGGTCGAGCGAGGCGTCCGTGGTCGCCTTCGTGCGTCACGCGCCGGACGAGACAGTCCTCGTCGTGGCCAACGTGGCCGAGAAGCCGGCGCTATCCGTCTCGCTGGATCTCCAGGCGGGACCGTTGTGCGGCGTGACGGGCGTGGAGACGCTGCATGGGGCGGTCGACGCGACAGCACCCACCATCACGACGGCGGGCGGGTTCGACGGGTACGTGCCCGTCGATGAGCTCGGGCCACGCGACGTCCTGGTGTTCGGATTCGTCCGATGACGACGCAGGTCGCTGAACCCGCCAAGCCACCGCGCCCGGCCGTCGTCGAGCTGGCGACGGCCATCCTCATCGTCGGTGGGGTCGCCGGACTGATCCAGGTCGCGGCGTCGTGGTCCGGGCTGCCGCCGGGGGCCGAGCCGTTCCTGGTCGGCGCCGTCGCGCTCGATGCGGGTTCGATCGCGCTCGGCCTGCTCATCCGCAGGGGTCGCGCCTGGTTACTCGCCGTGAACTACGCAGCGGTCCTCGGCTTCCTCGACCTGCTCGGTGGCGGGGCGACGCCGTTCTCGCTGATGCTCGGTCTGGCCGACATCCTGGTCGTCGGCATCCTGCTCGCCACCAAGTCGTGGTTCGACGCCATGCGGGCGTGGCGGGCGGAGGTCGCCGCGGCAGCAGGCGTCGGCCGGGTCAGCCCTTGACGCCGCCCACGGCGAGACCGCCGACGAGGTAGCGCTGGAACAGGAAGAACACGATCGACACCGGCAACGCGAAGAGGATCGCGAACGCCGCGAATTGCGACCAGTTCGTGGTCCGCGCGAACTGACCCACCATGCTGTTGAGCGCGAGCGACAACGTCCAGTCATGGACCTCGCTGACGAACATCGCCACCGTCAGGTACTCGGTCCACCCGCCCAGGAAGCCGAGGAAGCCCGTGACCGCGATGGCCGGGATCGACAACGGCAGGACGATCTTGCGGAAGACCTGGTTCTGCGTCGCACCGTCGACCGCCGCGGCCTCCTCGAGATCCTTGGGGATCGTGTCCAGGTAGCCCTTCAGGTTCCAGATCGCGAACGGTAGCTGCGCCGAGATGACCGCGAGCGTCACCCCCAGGAGCGAGTTGCGTAGGTTGAACGACAGCTCGCCAAAGCTCACCTGGAACTGGTTGAGGAAGATGAACAGCGGGATGATCGTCGCGACGGCGGGCAGCATCAGCACGCCCAGCACGGCGATCATCAGCGCCTCGCGACCGCGGAACTTGAGCCGTGAAAAGGCGTAGGCGGCCAGGATCCCGATCCCGACTGCGATGGCCGAGCTGGCGATCGCGATCTTGAGGCTGTTGAGTGCCAGTTCGACGAAGCTGATGGGGTTGCTGGTCGGCTGCGCGATGACCTTGGCGAACGACTCGAGCGATGCACCCGGGGGGATCAAGCTGAGGCCGACGGGCCGAGCCAGGTTCCGCGGATCGAGCGCCATGCTCACCACCCAGATCAGCGGGAAGAGCACGCTGAACGTGATCAACAGCAACAACAGCTGCAGGAACAGCTGACGCGCGAGCGGCAGCCGCCGCTCGCCGGAACTGCGGCCTCGCGCGCGAACGCCACGCTCGAGGACGCGCCGGGTGATCGTCGCCGTGGCGGGAGCGGTCATCGGCGGATCTCCGTCAGCACACCGTCACTCGGCATAGCTTCTCGTCGCTTTCGTCATTCGGTTCGTGACGAGCGTCACGATCAGCAGGAGGAAGAAGAGATACACGGCGAAGGCCGCGGCGACGCCGAACAATCGCCGCTCATAGGCCAGCCGATAGGCCTGCGTCACGAGGATCTCCGTCCGTCCGAACGGCTCGCCCTGGGTCATGAAGAACGGCAGGAAGAACAGGTTGAATGTGATGACGAAACCGTAGATCGCGTACGGCAGCATCGCCGGGCGCAGGAACGGCACGGTCACGTTCTTGAACTTCTGCCAGGGGCTGGCGCCGTCCATCTCGGCGGCTTCGTACAGCTCGCCTGGGATCGACTGCAGGGCGCCGGTCGCGACGACCGAGTTCAGCGGCCAACCCAACCACGTGTTCGCGGTGATCATCGCGAAGAACGCGAGCGGCAGCGGGATCCATGAGATGGGATCTTCGGCTTGGCGTATCCAGTTGAGGTGGAACGCCGGGTTGCCGGCCGGGATGCCGAACAGACCACCAAGGCCCTGCAGGCCGAGGTTGATCGCGCCCGCATCTGGGTCGAACATGTTGCGCCAGACCGTCGCGACGATGATCTGCGGGATGACCACCGGCAGGATGAACAGCGCCCGATAGATCCCCCGGCCCCAAAGGCCCTGGGTGTTGAGGATCACGGCGACCGCGACCCCGATGATGATGTGGACGACGACGTTGCTGAACGCCCAAAAGAGGTTGAACAGCACCAGCCGCAGGAACTCGAAGTTGGGGATCTGCAGCTTGCTCGTCGCGATCCGGATGTAGTTGTCCAGGCCGACGAACTCGGCCGGCACCGGGTTCCGTACGCGGAAGTTGATCTGGCCGAAGTCGTGGAACGACATCCACACCTGGAAGATCAACGGATAGAACGTGATCACCGCCATCACGAGGAAGGCCGGCACCAGGTAGAGGTACGGCTGGAGGCCACGTTGGATCCGCGCGCCGCGGCTGCGTTGGCGGATCGCTGCGGTGGCGGTCGCCATCGTTCGAGTCTCCTTGGTCTCGGGTGGCGGAGGGCGTCAGTATCGATGACGGGGCGCCCGGTGGGCGCCCCGTCTTTGCGCGAGGTTGACTAGAGGCCGTTGGCCTCGTTCATCAGCGCGCAGGCGTCCTTGACCGCGGTGGCCGGGTCGGCGCCGGTGTCGATGACCTTGTTCAGCGCGTCGCCGAACGGGCCCCACCAGTTGCCGAACTGGGCGTTCTGCGGTCGCGGTAGGCCGGCTTCCGCGGCGTCGGCGAAGCCCTGCGTGATGGGATCGCTGATCGAGACCGCCGGGTTGGCCGGGACGTGCCCGGCGTCGTCCACGAAGACCTGCTCCGCAGCCGGCGCCGTGAGCGCGAGTGCCACATCGACCGCCAGCTTGGCCTGGTCGGGCTCGAGGTTGGGGTTGACGTACCAGCCGTCAGTCCCGGTGAACGGGTTCGCCGGGCCGGAGGGACCGGCTGGGATCACCGTGACCGCCAGCTTGTCGGCGAGGGCGGTCCGGAAGTCAGCGGTCTGCCATGGGCCATCGATGATCGCGTTGATGGCGCCGGTCTGGAAGGCCGACTTCAGCGCGTTGCCATCGGTATTGAACATCGCGCCCGCGTCCTTGAGCGACTTCAGGTACGCGAACGCCTCGGCGAACCCGCCCTGGTCGGCAGTGCACTTGCCCGTATCGTCCATGAGCTGCCCACCGAAGGCGCCCGTCCAGCCGAACTGGTGGTAGACGCCCTGGTTGATGCCGAGCTTGACCGATCCGTCCTTCACGGCGGCGAGTAGCGCATCGCTATCCGCAGGCGGCGTGGCGACCGCGGACTTGTCGTACCACAGGGCAACGGCCTTGAGCGACTCGGGGACCATGTAGAACTTGCCATCGACCTTGGAGCCATCGAGCGCGACTGGCAGGTAGCCCTCGAGCGCTGCGTTACCGGCGAGGTACTCGTCGAGGTCGCGGATCGACTCCTCGCGGGCGTCCCTGCCCAGGTCGTCGTTCGGGGCGATGAACATGTCGGCGCCGCCACCGGCGGCGACGTCGGTGCGCCACTTGGTGAAGATCTGGTCGAACGGCTGCTCGACCACGTCGATGGTCAGTTCCGGGTTGGCCGCACGGACCGTCTCGAGGACGGTGTTCAGGGCGCCGGTCTCTCCGCCACCCGATCCGTACGAGTGCCACACCGTCACCTCGCCGCTCAGGGCTGAAGGCGCCTCCGATGCGGGAGCCTCCGAGCCCGGTGCCGCGGACGGCGCCGCACTCGGGGCGGTGGTCGTCGCCGGCGTCGAGCAGGCAGCGGCGATGATCGCCATCCCTGCCACGATCGACGCCAGCCGAAGCTGCTTCTTCATCGTGTCTGTTGTCTCCTCTCTCGAGCCGGACGGATTGTCCCGTCCGGTCCCGACAACCGTGGTCGGCCCGATGCCGACCGGATCGGCCGGTGTCCCCGGCCTGTGATCGCCGCGATGAGCGGTCGTGTCGGTACGTTCGGTGGCGAGTCGCACCAGACTCGGACGTCGCTCGCCGTCTCGATCTCAGTGTCGGTTCCCGGCCACCTCCCTCCGGTGCAGTGGCACCGGCCCAGTGGAGCCACGGATGATCAACCGCGTCTCCAGCCGGCGATGCTCGGGCTGTGCTGGACCCCGTCGTTCGACGACGGTCAGAAGCGCACGGACCGCTTCCTCGCCCTTGCGACGGATCGGCTGATGGACCGTCGTGAGCGGGGGGTCGACGTGCGGGGCGAGGTCGATATCGTCGAAGCCGACGACGCTGACGTCACCCGGGACATCGAGGCGCAGGTCGCGCAATGCGCGCATGGCCCCGATCGCCATGGCGTCGGACATCGCCAGGATCGCGGTCGGCCGAAGGCCATCCTCCCAGGCGCTGGTCGTCGCGGCGATGCCGCCATCGATGCTTGCGGGGCCGACGACGACGCGCTCGTCGGTGATCTCGACACCGACCGCCGCGAAGGCCTCACGGTAGCCGCGTAGCCGCCGGCTGGTGACACCTTCGGGGTCGAGCCCGCCAGGTGCCGGCGGCTCGACGCCGAGGACCAGGATGTCGCGATGGCCGAGGCTGGCCACATACGCCGCGGCCGCCTGGGCCCCACCGACGTCGTCGATCTCGACCGAGCCGTGCTCCGGCAGGGCCAGTGAGTCGACGAGCACGATCGGCAGGCCTGCTCGGCGGATCTGTTCCACTTCGGGGTGGCCGTCCGACAGTCCGATCGCGACGACACCGTCGACGGTAGCCCGGGTCATCGCCCGGACGAGACTGCCGTGTAGTGGCGAGATGAAGTGCAATCCGTAGCCGTGCTCTTCAGCGACGAGCGCCACGCCCTCGCTGAAGGCACCGAAGAACGGGTTGCTGAAGATGACGCTCAGCGCCTGCGGGGTGAGCACACCGATCGTCATCGTCTGGCGCTGGGTCAGCATCCGAGCGACCGGATGGGGCGTGTAGCCCAGCTGCTCGGCGACCTCCCGGATCCGGGTCGCGGTCTCGGGCGCCAGGCGATCCGGCGCATTGAACGCGAACGACACGGCGGTCTTGCTGACGCCAGCCTCACGGGCGACGTCGGCGATGCGTGCTCGCTGGGTCCGGGGTTCCACCAGGTCTCGACTCCGCTGCACGGACGAGTCCGTCGGCTGCGATGCGGGCCGTCGCAGGAGGAGGAGGAGCGAGGGCCCGGCATCGTGCAAACCGGTTTAGCAAACCGGTTTAGGCGACTCTACGCACCGTGCAGTCCGGTGTCAAGCGATTTTCGCCCGGCAGCGCTGCCGGGATAGCGTCAGGCGGCGGTCGTCGCGGCCGTTCTGGGCTGCAGGCTTTCGCCTGTCTCCGCGTCGAACAAGTGCAGCAGGTCGAGCGGGATGATCAGGTCGAGAACGTCGTCAGGCTTGACCCGGTGCTTGGAGTTGACGATCGCGACGATGTCCTGCTCCGCGGCGTTGACGTGCAACAGCTCCTCGTTGCCGAGGTATTCGACCACGTCTGCCCGCGCCCGGAACGATGCGCGGTGGCCGCTCGGATCGCCGATGTCGAGGTGCTCCGGGCGGAATCCGGCGACGAGCTTGCGACCGGACAGCTGATCGCCGTCGCGGAACCGCGGCGGGACCTGAACGGACCACTCGCCCGGGCCGCGCAGCCGAGCGCTGTCGCCCGAGCCATCGACCGACACTTCGACGAAGTTCATCGATGGGCTGCCGATGAAGCCGGCCACGAATCGGTTGGCCGGGTGGTCATACAGCTGCTGCGGCGGGCCGACCTGCTGAAGGATCCCCTCGTTCATGACCGCGATGCGCTGGCCCATGGTCATCGCCTCGACCTGGTCGTGCGTGACGTACACGGTCGTGGTCTTGAGCCGCTGGTGAAGGCGTGCGATCTCCGCCCGAGTCTGGACCCGCAGCTTGGCGTCGAGGTTGGACAGTGGCTCGTCCATGAGGAACGCCGCCGGTTCGCGCACGATGGCGCGGCCGAGCGCGACGCGCTGGCGCTGCCCGCCGGACAGCTCCTTCGGCTTGCGCTCGAGCAGATTGCTGAGTTGTGTGGTCTCTGCCGCTTCCTTGACCCGGCGCTCGATCTCGGCCTTGGGCATCTTGCGCAGCTTGAGTCCGAACGCGAGGTTCTCGCGGACGGACATGTGTGGATACAACGCATAGCTCTGGAACACCATCGCGATGTCGCGGTCCTTGGGGGCGACGTCGTTCACGACTCGATCGCCGATCTTCACCGTGCCTGCTGTGATCTCCTCGAGGCCGGCGATCATCCGCAGCGCGGTCGTCTTCCCGCAGCCTGATGGCCCCACGAGGACCATGAATTCGCCGTCTGCGATCTCGACGTTCATGTCCTTGACGACCGAAACGTCGCCGTAGTTCTTCACGACGTGGTCGAACGTGATCGTCGCCATCGACGCATTCCTCCATCCCTGCTGCCATCGCGGGTCCATGCGTCCCAGTCGCCGAGGCGATGTCCCACCCGAAGGCGGGACGCGGACGGACCCCGTACGTGGTAGCGCCGGGTCAGCGCATCGTAGGGGTGGCTGCCGACCGCTTCAAGCCCGGACTGGCTCGCGCGCCTCTGTGGCGCCAGCCGAACACCGCTACGATCGGCCGATGGTCGCATCGATCCGCAGCATGCCTGGCGGGATCCGGTTGTTCCTGCTGTACGCGCTTGTGATCCTGGTCGGCATCGGGCTGAGCCTGCGCTATGTGGTCGACCAGGCGATCTCGGCGCCGGTGAGCCTGCCGGGAGTCGTCGTGATGATCCTCCTCGCATACACGATCTTCACGACTACACTCGTGCTGCAGCGAAAGCAAGCGGCGTTCGGACTCGCGGTCGGTCTCGCGAGCCTCACGATCCCGCTCGTCATCCTCCTCTTGACGAGCCCGGTCCACCCCGCCCTGCCGGTCTTCACGGCAGCCTTCGGCCTCTTGCTGTTCCGAGGCCTGCTCCGACCGGAGGTCCGGCGTTACCTGTCCGAGGCCTGACCGCGCTCGCGCACGAGATCGCAGCCGGGCGGGTACCCTCTCCGCGCGCGCCTTCGTCGCCGCCGGATCCGATCCCGATCCGGCGACCCCATCGACCGCACCGAGGACCACCATTTGAGCAAGGAATCGCGCCGGCGTCAGCGCACGGCCGACCAACAGTCGGGGCCGCGGCCCGCCAGCGGCGACGGCCGTCCCACCGCCGGCTCGACCATCCCGGCGCCAAGCAGGCCTGCCACCAGCCGACCGGTCGGTGGCCAGCGCAGCCCCGAGCGCGCCGGGCGGCGCGAGCGTGCTCGACCGAGACCGCGTGATTCGTTCTTCCAGCGCTACCGGCCGTGGCTCATCGGTGCCGGCGTGGTCGCCGTCGTGGCGATCGTCGGGGCGGGCGTCTTCGCGGCGGCCACGCAGCCGACGTTCGCTTGCTCCACCCAGTGGGAGCCCGATCCCACGTCCAGTCCGGCCGCCGATGCCTCTCCCCAGCCCGGCTATGTCCAACCGGACATGGGCAACTCGCACGTCGCGGCGAGCACGGTCGTCAGGTACACCCATTGCCCGCCGGCCTCGGGCCGGCACTTCAACGGCGCGGGCATCGGACCGATCCCGGCACGACCCTATGGGCCGAACGACACCGTGATCCCGCAGGGCTGGGTGCACAACCTCGAGCACGGCGGTCTGGTGGTCCTGTACCGCGACGCCGAAGCCGACCAGGTAGCGCTGCGCGCGTTGTACGACGCGGTCCCGGCCAGCCCGCTGTGCGGGTTCGAGCCGGGCGGCCAGTCGCCCGGACCGGTGATCGCACGGTTCGACCAGATGGCCTGGCCGTATGTCGCGCTCGTGTGGGACCGGGTGCTGCCGCTCGAAACGCTCGATCAGGCGGCGATCCTCGATTTCTATGCGCGCTATGGCGAGCGGACGAACCCGGAGAAGTACTGCGAGGTGCCCGAGTCCAGCGCCGGACCGAGCCCCAGCGGTTCGGTCGCGCCGTCGGGCAGCCCCTCAGCAGGCCCGAGTGTGTCAGCGGCGCCGAGCGCGTCGCCGGCCGCCTCCCCGAGCTGATCGGCACGGGACGATGCGTCTGTCGGCGTCCCAGGAGATCGCGTCCCTCGTGCCGGCGCAGGTCGGCAAACCGGGCAAGATCGTCTGCGTCGGCCTGAACTACGGCGCGCACGTCGCAGAGGGTGGCCGCCCTGCACCCGAGCGGCCGCTGCTCTTCTCGAAGTTCGCCAACACCGTCATCGCCGATGGCGAGCCGATCGTCCGGCCCGAGGGAACGCATGCGCTCGACTTCGAGGTCGAGCTGGGCGTCGTCATCGGCAGGACGGCGCGTCGCGTGGCACGGGCCGACGCGATGGCCCACGTCGCAGGCTACGTCGTCGTCAATGACGTGAGCGCCCGGGACTGGCAGGGCGTTCCTGCGGCGCTCCGCGAGGGCGAGAAGGGCGACGGCCAATGGCTGCGGGCCAAGGGCAGCGACACGTTCCTGCCCTTGGGCTCTGTCTTCGTGACCGCCGACGAGCTCGACCCAACCGATGGCCTCCGACTCAGGAGCTGGCGCATCACACCGGACGGCACCGAGCACCTGATGCAGGACGGCACCACGGCCGACATGGTCCGGGACGTGCCAGAACTCATCGAGTACATCAGCGCCGTCATCACGCTCGAGCCGGGCGACGTCGTCGCCACGGGCACCCCAGCCGGTGTCGGCGTCTTCCGCGATCCGCCCGTGTTCCTCGAATCCGGCGACCGCGTTCGCTGCGAGATCGAGGGCATCGGCTCCGTCGAGAACCCGATCGTCGACTGGACGGACGCGGCCGCACGACCCTGACACACACGCCATCGAGGCGCAGGTTGCCCGCATGCAACACGCCTCGCGGTACGCTCCGTGCGTGAAAGCGCTCGTCAAGACCGCTCCCGGACCCGGCCTCGAGCTGTGTGACGTCCCGGAACCGGCGATGACCATCAACGACGTCCGGATCCGCGTCCGCAAGACCGGCATCTGTGGCACGGATCTGCACATCGCCGACTGGGATCCGTGGGCGCAGAAGACGATCAAGCCGCCGCTCATCGTCGGGCACGAGTTCGTCGGCGAGGTCCTCGAGATCGGGGGCAACGTCCACGACATCGCCCCCGGCGACATCGTCAGTGGCGAGGGTCATGTGGTGTGCGGCATCTGCCGCCACTGCCGCGCGGGCCGCTGGCACCTCTGCGCGAACACCGTCGGACTGGGCGTCCAGCGCGACGGCGCGTTCGCCGAGCAGGTCGTGCTGCCCGTCACGAACGTGTGGCACCACTGGCCGGGTATCGAGGAGGACGTCGCGGCGATCTTCGACCCGTTCGGCAACGCCGTCCACACCGCGCTCGCCTTCCCCGTGCTCGGTGAGGACGTCCTGGTCGTCGGAGCAGGCCCGATCGGCCTCATGGCCACCGCGGTCGCCCGACATGCCGGCGCCCGCTTCATCGTGGTCAGCGAACCGAATGCCACCCGCCGCGACCTGGCGACCCGGATGGGCGCCACCCTCGTCGTCGATCCACGCGAGCGCGACCTGCAGGACGTCCAGCACGAGCTCGGCATGGTCGAAGGCTTCGACGTCGTCTTCGAGATGTCCGGCAACCCGGGCGCCCTTCGCGACGCCCTGGCGAACATGGCCCACGGCGCCGGGATGGCGATCCTCGGC
Source organism: Candidatus Limnocylindrales bacterium (assembly GCA_036257225.1). Lineage (GTDB taxonomy): Bacteria > Chloroflexota > Limnocylindria > Limnocylindrales > CSP1-4 > SPCO01. Next base: position 24,465 of record DATAFZ010000095.1, read on the forward strand.
ATCCCCACCGAGGAGATCCCCATCGATGTCAGCCGGGTGGTCTTCAACCAGCTGCGGCTGCAGGGTATCTACGGTCGGGAGATGTACGAGACCTGGTACAAGATGTCGGTCATGCTCAAGTCCGGCCTCGACATCGCGCCGGTCATCACCCATCGGTTCAGCTATCGCGACCACGAGGACGCCTTTGCCGCCGCACGGACGGGCGATTCCGGCAAAGTGGTGATGGACTGGACGACCTGAGATGACGACGACACCACGCCAGGACCCGCTCGCGTTCCTCGACGACGAGGTGGCAGCGCTTCGTGAGCGCCACCTGTACCGATCGCTGCGGGTCATGTCGTCGGCGCAGGGACCGCTCGTGTCGGTCGACGGCGAGCGGGTCATCAGCCTGTCGTCGAACGACTACCTCGGCCTGACCCACCATCCCCGGCTGCGTGAAGCGGCGCTCCAAGCCGTACGCGACTTCGGTGTCGGATCGGGTGCCGTCCGGACCATCGCCGGCACGATGTCGATGCACGAGGAGCTCGAGGCCGAGTTGGCCGAGTTCAAGGGCACACCCGCCGTCTTGACGTTCCAGTCGGGCTTCACCGCCAACACCGGCGTCATCCCGACGATCACCGGCGAGACCGACCTGATCGTCAGCGACAGCCTCAACCACGCCTCGATCATCGACGGGATGCGCCTGTCGAAGGCGCCGCGCAAGATCTATCCGCACGCCGACGTCGATGCGCTCCGAACCATCCTTGAGGAGGCAGTCGAGTACGGCCGCGAGGGGACGGGCGAGCCGTATCGCCTGATCCTGGTCGTCACGGACGGGGTCTTCTCGATGGACGGCGACATCGCGCCGCTCCCGGGGATCGTCGAGGCCGCTGAGGCGGCGGGGGCGGCGGTGTTCGTCGACGACGCGCATGCCTCAGGGGTGCTCGGCCGGGATGGGCGCGGCAGCGTCGACCATTTTGGGCTGCACGGCCGCGTGGCGATCCAGGTCGGCACGCTCAGTAAGGCGGTCGGCTCGCTCGGTGGCTACGTCGCCGGATCCACGGCGCTGCGCGAGATCCTCACCCAGCGAGCGCGCCCATTCCTCTTCTCGACGTCGCATCCGCCCGCCGTCGTGGCGGCATGCCGCGAAGCGATCCGCGTGATGCAGGAGGAACCCGAGCTCCTGGAGCGGCTGTGGACGAACACGCGTCGGTTCAAGGCCGAGCTGGGCCGGCTGGGCTTCGACATCGGCCGCTCCGCGACGCCGATCACCCCGGTGATGATGGGCGACCCCGAGACCGCGATGCGGTTCAGCGACCGGCTCATGGGCGAAGGCGTCTTCGCCCAACCGGTGGTGTTCCCGACGGTCGCCCTCGATCAGGCGCGCATCCGGACGATCGTGACCGCGGCGCATGACGACACGCAGCTCGACCGGGCCCTGGCCGCGTTCGCGAGCGTCGGGCGCGAGCTCGGCGTGATCGGGGGCTGACGGGGATGTCGGGGGACGGGCGATGATCGACCGCCAGGCGCGCGACCTGCCGCTCGACGCGCATGTGCACACCGACCTGTCGCCGGACAGCGACGTGCCGATCGAGGCGTATGCCGAAGCCGCCGTCGAGCGCGGCATCGCGGAGATCGCGATCACCGACCATGTCGATTTCGTGCCCGACACGCCGGCATTCGCCTACACGACGTTCGAGCAGCGCGAGCGCGTGGTCCGCGAGGCAGCGGGACGGTGGGCCGATCGCGGCGTGGCGATCCGCTACGGGGTCGAGATCACCTGGGACAGTCGGTACGCCGCCGAGATCCGCGATCACCTCGCGACGCATGCCTACGACTTCGTGATCGGGTCGGTGCACATCTATCGCGGCTCGCCGTTCGCCGCGGACAACATCGCTGCGTGGATCGCCGGCCGCTCCCTGCCCGAGATCGTCGCCCCGTACTTCGACGAGGTGACCGCGGCCGCCCGATCGGGCCTGTTCGACGCGCTGGGCCACATCGATTTCGTGAAGCGCTGGCTGACGCCGCACGTCACCCCCGCCGACCTCGCCGCGGCCCCCGAGCTGTATGAGCCGATCCTTGCCGCGCTGGTCGAAAGCGGGACCGCCCTGGAGATCAACACCAGCGGCTTGCGCCAGGCCCCGAACGAGGCATATCCGGCCCCGCCGATCGTGGCGCGCTTCCAGGAGCTCGGGGGACGAGGCGTGTCGGTGGGCTCCGACGCCCATCGGGTGGACGCCTTCGCCTGGGGGCTTGACGACGGCTACGACGCAGCGAGGGCCGCCGGCTTCGATGCGCTCGCCTTCCGCCGGGGCAGCGCTTCGGTGGATGTGCCGCTGACCACCGGACCTAACGCCATCGCGGGACGTTCGTTGTGACCCTCGACGACTCCGCGATCGAGCGGCTGGTGCAGGAAGCGCGTGCGGGCGACGCCTGGGCGTTCGGCCTCTTGTTCGACCACTATCACCTGCCGGTCTATCGCTACATCGCCAGCCGCGTCCACCGCCCGTCGGACGCGGAGGATCTGACGCAGCTTGTCTTCGTCAAGGCCCTGGAGGCCCTGCCGCGCTACGAAGCTCGGGGCATCCCGTTCGGGGGCTGGCTCTTCCGGCTGGCCAGGAACTGTGTCATCGACCACGTGCGCACGCGTCACGACCATCTCGACCTGGACACCGCGAGTGCCCAGGCGGGCCGGGACGCCGGACCCGACGAGGTCACTGTCGCCAGGCAGGAGCTGGACGAGGTCGCGGTCGCACTGGCCGCCCTCACCGACGACCAACGAGACGCCATCGCCCTGCGCTTCTTCGCCGGCCTCTCGGCCCGCGAAGCGGCCGCGGTGATGGGCAAGCAGGAAGGGACGATCCGCGGGCTCCAGTTCCGGGCGATCGCCGCACTGCGGCGCCAGCTCGGGATCGACGAGCCGGAAGCCGCCGGCGGCGACGCCGCGGATCCCAGGGGGCGGATCGGCTGATGGACGAGCGGATGATCGATCTCATGGCCGGGGATGCACGGTTGCGGCGGCGCCTCGAGGCGTATGCCCATACCAGCCTGTCCCCCGACCTCGTGGCCACGTCGCGGATGCGCGCTCGCGTCCTCGCGGTGGCGCACCGTCGGGCGGACCTCGCGCGCGCGGATGCCGCGCTGACGGTCGTCGGCGGCCGCGGAATCGCGGTGAGCACGCCCATCGCCGATCGGCGGGCCCGACGCATGCGGTCCGACCGGGCCCGCCTGCGCCGCCCACTGGCAGCGCTCCTGGCCGCGGCCGTGGTGCTCGGCGGCGGCGCCGGCACCGTGCTTGCGGCGCGAGCAGGCGGCGCGCTGTACGAGCCACGAGTGTGGATCGAGACGCTGACCCTGCCGAGCCAGCCGTCGGAGCGGGCCGTCGGGGAACTGAGCCGGCTCGAGACGCGACTCCGCGAGGCTGACGAAGCGACACGCAGCGGCGACACAGCGGCCGCCGCCGCAGCGCTCGCAGCGTACGAGCGGATCATGGACTCGGCATCGGAGGCTGCGATCGCGGCCCAGGACGAGGTCGCGGTGGCGATCCTACAGGCCGGCGTCGGCCGCAACGTCGAGGTGCTCCAGGCACTCGCCCTGCAGCTGCCGGCCGGTGCCGCGGAGGCCATCACGCGCGCCGTCGAACGAGCGGTCGACCGGAGCGAGTCGGCCATCGACCGGATCCGAGCTGCCGG
>DATAFZ010000107.1:0-15226 GCA_036257225.1 Candidatus Limnocylindrales bacterium
CCGCCCCACGGCTGCGGGTCCGCGACCAGTCACCGGGCGTGATACCGTCTCGCTGCCGCGCCTGCGCTCCTCCTTGGCACCAAGCGAGCGCGGCCGTCAGTTCGAGCGTGCAGCAGGACAGGGTCGTCACGCCTTGGTCGAAACGCTCGGGGTCGCCGCGGCCGCGTGGGGCGTGCTGATGGCGATCTCACCGCTCCTCCAGATCCGCCGCATGCTCGAGCGGCGGTCGTCCGCCGACGTCTCGATCGCCTACCTGGCCGTGCTCCAATTCGGGTTCGTGCTATGGATCGGCTACGGCATCTCGTTGGGCAACCCGGTGATCGCCATCCCCAACAGCGTGGCGGCGCTGGTCGGGGCGTTGACGATGCTGGTCGCCTGGATGCTGCGCCATGGAGCACGGTCGGCCGACTGACCAGCTCGACCGCCGGGTCTAGGTGGCCGTCCGCACCGCACGCGTGCGACGCCTCGACGTCGGCCGGACGCCGTTCCCGCCGCTCGCCGCTTCGCGCGTCGACGCCGACAGCTGGTTGCTGAAGAACTCGAGAGCCGTCCGCGTCTTCGTCGCCTGCTGCCCGCCGATCGTGACCCCGTGGTCCGAAAGGTAGACCCGCGTCTCGGCGGCGACCTGGAAGGCCTCCGACGGGGCGCACTTGGTCGAGATCTCCAGGATCCGGGAGCCGTCCTGGTACAGCCACAGCTCGGTCACGATGCGCCGGCCGAGCTCCTTCGCCTTGAACACGTCCTTGAGCACGAAAGTCGGGCCGAGCGGGACGAGGGCATCGAGGTCGACACCGGCAGGTGCATGCTCGGCGAAGAACGCGCGCTGCTCCTTGGAGAACAGGTTGGTGAGTGGCCGCGTCCCATCGACGGCTTGGCGGATCCGCGCCCCGGTGGTCGAGCCCTTGAGGGACCCCGAGCACACGCCGATCGCGCCCGGCAGCACATCGACCTCGACCTTGAAATCCGGCGACTTCCGCAGGCGGACCGGCAGGTCGGCTGGGATGACGGGTCGCAGCTTGACGACCGTGTCGCCGGCACCGCCCTGGACGCGGCGTGCCCGGACGACGATTCCCGCGCGGTCGAGGGCCAGATCCGGGGTGTCGAAGAAGAACACCTGCCGCGGCTGGGCCTCGACCGGATCCACCGGCATGCTGGCGATCGTCGCCCGGTGCTCCTCCGTCGGCACGGTCAGCTTCAGCTCGACGCTGTCCGAATCCTTCATGGCGCCGAGCAGCGCGGCGAGCTGGTCCGCCGAGACCGCTGCCGGCGTGGCCGATCTCGTGTGCGTCGTCACTCCAGAACTCCTCTCGTTGGTCAGGCGCCGAAGCGCTCGACAAGGACGCCATCGCGCAATCCGCGATCGGTAACGGTCAGGGACTCCACGTCGAGCTTTTCGAGGACCGTGCGGACGATGCACGCCCCCGCGAGGATCACGTCCGCGCGCTTCGGTTGGAGACCGACGATCGTCCGCCGACCGTCCGCGTCCCGGGTGCGATAGGTCTCGATCTGACGGTCGAGTTCCGCGCGATCGAGCACGGTCCCGCGCACGACATCGGCGTCGTACGGCGCGAGCGCGTGCTTGACGGCGGCCATGTTCGTGACGGCCCCGCCCATCCCCACGACGACATCGGGCCGGGTCCGGCCGTCGAGCCGACCGAGGGCCGCCCCGATAGCCGCAACGGCCTGGTCGAGGGTCTCCGGCGACACGGCGTTCGCGAGCCCGAAGGCCTCCGTGTACCGCACAGCACCGACCGGGACGCTGAAGCGCTCGTCGACGCCGGCTGCATCGCCGAAGGTGAACTGGCTGCTGCCGCCGCCGGTGTCGAAGACGACGAGCGTGCCCATGGCGACGTCGATGCCGGCGCGTACGGCCTCGTACGCCAGCCGGCTCTCCTCGTCGCCGGGGATGACCTCGATCTGGACCCCCGTCCGCGCGCGGATCGCGTTGACGACCTTACCCGCGTTCCTCGCGGCGCGCAGGCCGGCTGTCCCGACCGCGACGATGGCGAGGACCCCACATGCCGTCGCCTCGTCGACCATCCCGGCGATCGCGTCCGACGTCCGTGTCACTGCCTCGGGCGTGATGTCGCCCCCGTCCGTCAGGCCCTCACCCAACCGAGTGATCTCGGCCCTGTCGGTGAGCGTTCGCCAGCCGTCGGGCGTCCGCTCGGCGATCCGGAACTTGATCGAATTCGTCCCGGCGTCGATGACCGCGTAGCGCTCGGGTCGGCGATCGAGGACAGCGCGCAGACCCACGGCGTAGTTGGCGTTCAGATAGCCGGCGAGCCCCATGGCCTCGACGGCGCGCAGGACCGCCGACTGATCGGTCGATTCGATGGCGATCGTCCGGATGGCCTGGTCGCCGGCGACGAGGTCGGTTACTTCGGACACGCACCCGTCGATCGTGTAGCGGACCCGACGCTTGTGGACGTCCACGCGCTGGAGGGGCCCGTCCCGCCCGGCTACGTCGCCAAGAAACTCCTCTCTCGCGTACCGCTGCCGGCGCAGCGGCGGTGCCGGCAGCTCGAGGGTGTCGAAGACGCGGGCGGCGTCCTCCGCGTCGAGCGGAAACGCCGTCTTCATCACAGGCTCCCAGCGTTCGAGACCCGCCCGCGACTCACGCAGGAGCTTGATGTCCATCAGGCCACCGCGGATCTTGGCGTTACCGGTCGGCGTCCTCGTCAGGAGGTAGATCTCGTCGCTCTCCTGCACAGCGTCCGGTCGGAGCGCACCGAACCGCTCCTCGGCAACGCCGAACTGCGTGCCGAAGGTGCGCCACTCCCATCGCGGGACGGTGGGCGGCATGATCCTCCTCGACCCGGCGGTCTCGGACCCGCCGCGGGGCCGGACTGTAGGACTGCCGCGATCCCGTGAGCATCACCCGATTCGGGTGGCGGGATGGGCCAGCAGGGGATACGCGACCCGGATCTCCTCGGGAGACGGTTCTCGTACGATACGCCGGCCATGACCGACGCCAGCCAGGGACTCGCGACGCCCTATCGCACGCACACGGCGGGGCAGCTCCGCGCGTCCGACGCCGGCAGTCGGGTCCGTCTGGCCGGCTGGGTCCACCGCCGCCGCGACCATGGCCAGCTGATCTTCCTCGACCTGCGGGACCGCTACGGGATCACCCAGGTGGTCGTCGACAAGACCGAATCGCCCGAAGCGCACGCCGTCGCAAGCCGGGTGCGGAGCGAGTTCGTCGTGAGCGTCGCCGGCGAGGTCACGCCACGCCTGCCCGGGACGGAGAACCCGCGGATGCCGACCGGAGAGGTCGAGCTCCGTGCGACCCAGGTCGACATCCTGTCCGAGGCGAAAACGCCGCCGTTCTACATCAACGAGCCGGACAAACCGGTCGACGAGACCCTGCGGCTCAAGTACCGCTATCTCGACATCCGCCGCCAGCCGATGGCCGACCGGCTGCTCCTCCGGAGCCGGCTCGTGCAGGCCATCCGTGCGGCGCATCACGCCGCCGGGTTCGTCGAGGTCGAGACTCCGACGCTGATCAAGTCGACGCCCGAGGGTGCCCGCGACTTCATCGTCCCGTCGCGGTTGCAGCCGGGCAGCGTGTACGCGCTTCCCCAGAGCCCGCAGCAGCTCAAGCAGCTGCTGATGGTGGCCGGCGTCGACCGCTACTTCCAGATCGCTCGCTGCTATCGCGACGAGGACCTGCGCGGCGACCGCCAACCGGAATTCACGCAGCTCGACCTCGAGATGAGCTTCGTCGACGAGGAGGCCGTCATGGCCTTCATCGAGTCGATGGTCATCGAGGTGTCGCGAGCGACGACTCCGGACCGCCCGATCGCGCAAGACCCGTTCCCGAGGTTCACCTACGACGAGGCGATCGAGCGCTTCGGCTCGGACAAGCCGGACGTGCGATTCGCGATGGAGCTGGTCGATCTCGCGCCTGCCCTTGGCAAGGGCTCCGGGTTCCGTGTCTTCGACGAGGCGTTGGCAAGTGGCGGGCGGGTGAAGGCCATCGTGGCGCCCGGCATGGCGAGCGTCACCCGCCGCGAGATCGACGAGCTGGCCGAGCGGGCCAAGCGCTTCGGTGCCAAGGGTCTCGTTCACCTGTCGGTGACAGGCGAGGGCCTCACCGGTCCGGTCACCAAGTTCCTGTCCGACGACCTGCGGCGTGCACTGGTCGACCTGACCGGCGCGTCCGAGGGCGACCTGCTCCTGGTCGTGGCCGACGCTCCCGCGATCGTGGCCGAGGTGCTCGGTCGCCTGCGAGCCGAGCTTGGCGAGCGGCTGGAGCTCGCCGACCCGACAGTCCTTGCGTACGCCTGGGTCTATCGCTTCCCGATGTACCAGTGGGATGTGGAGAACGGCCGCTGGGATGCCACGCACAACCCGTTCAGCGGCGTCGTCCCGGAGGACGAGGCCCTCCTCGTCACGGCGTCCGGCGACCCGGCGCGTCCGTCGCCGGACGATCCCGCCGGCCGGGCGCGGGCGATGCAGTACGACCTGGTGCTCAACGGCTGGGAGCTGGGCGGCGGCTCGGTGCGCATCCATCGGCGCGAGCTGCTCGAACGCAGCTTCCTCCTGCAGGGCCAGACGGTCGACGGCATGCGCGAGAAGTTCGGCGCGATCCTCGACGCGTTCGAGTACGGGGCGCCACCCCATGGCGGGATCGCGCTCGGCATCGATCGTTGGGCGGCGCTGTTCGCCAGCCAGACCAACATCCGCGAAGTGATGGCATTCCCCAAGACGCAGTCGGGCAGCGACCCGATGCTTGAAGCTCCCTCGCCGCCCGAACCCGGGCAGTACGACGAGCTCGGCCTGCGGTTCGTCGGCACCACCGCAAAGCCACCCACGCCACCGACGACGTGACGAGACCGGAGCGCGGGCCCTGAGCGACGCCCCTGGCCTCGGCATCCGTCCGCTCGACGCCATCGCCCGTCGGCCGCGTCTGGCGGCGCTGGCGGGCGCGCTGTGCATCGCCTTCTCGGGGATCTTCTACTTGTGGGCGGATGTGACACCGTCCACCGGCACCGTCTTCCGCGCGCTGTTCGGGTTGCCGCTGTTGGTCGCGGTGGCGTGGGTCGAACGCCGACGCTACGGCCCACTGCCGAGGCGGGCTGTCCTGTTGGCGGCTATCGCCGGCATCTTCTTCGCCGGGGACCTGACCTTCTGGCACCACGCGATCGAATATGTCGGCGCGGGTTTGGCGACCGTCCTCGGCAACCTTCAGATCCTCGTGGTCGGCGTCGTCGCGTGGCTGCTGTTCGGGGAGCGTCCGTCCCGGTCCATCCTGATCGCGGTCCCGGTCGTGCTCGTCGGCGTGGTGCTCATCAGCGGCGTCGTCGGCGCCGACGCGTATGGCAGCGATCCTGCGCTCGGCGTGCTCCTGGGGATCGCCACCGCCCTGTGCTACTCGGGCTACCTGCTGGTCATCCGGCGCGGCGGCCGCGACTCGCGGCGACCGGCGGGTCCGGTGGCGATCGCGACCCTGGCCACCGCCGTGGTCGCGGCACTCGCTGGGTTGGTCATCGGCGACCTCGATCCGCTGCCGCCGCTCCAAAGCCTGGCCTGGCTGGCGCTGCTCGGGCTGACCTCCCAGTCACTCGGCTACCTGTTCATCTCGATCTCGCTGCCGCAGCTACCAGCGATCGTCACCTCGCTCATCCTGCTGGTCCAGCCGGTGGTCACGGTCGGTCTGAGCATGGTCCTGCTCGGCGAACGACCGTCGATCGCGCAGCTCGGCGGCGTGGCGTTGGTCATCGGTGGCATCGCCGTCGCGACGGTGCCGCTCGCGAGGCTGCGCGATGCGGTGCGCGCGTCGCGGGACGGCGCCGTGATGGCGTCCGACTAGCGTCTCCCGATGACGACCGGCCCCGACGCTTCGCGGCAGGCGAAGCCGGCCACGCTCGATCAGTACCGCCGATGGGCGCGGTTCCTGTTCGGGCTCCTGGCGATCGTGACCGGCATCGGACTCGTGCTCACCGCGGTCGCCGGGCCGCTCCTGACGGATCGGCTCGCGACCGCGTGGCCGCTCGTCGCCCTCATCGCGATCAACGTCGGGGCGACCCTGGTGGTCCTGCTCCTGCTGATCCGGGGTCTGGGTCTTGGTACGACGTGGGTGCTGCATGCCGTCGCGCCGGTGTGTTACGTGCTGATCGCGTTCGGCACGCTGCGCTCGCTCCTGGCGCTCGCCAACGGCCAGTTCCTCATCCCCCTCGAGGCGATCGGCGCGCTGCTGGTCCTGACCCGTCCGCACGGCCCGCAGCTGCTCCCCGTCGCGACTGACGACGACCGACGGCGGGTCATGTCCGTGACGGCCGTGTTGGTCGTTACGTACTTCGTCCCGCTGATCCTCGAGCGGGTCGTCGTCTAGCGACGACCGCCCTCAGCCGAGGTCGGCGGCGGTCTCGTCGGCAGCCTGCGGGAACGGGGCCAGACCGCGCCCCTGGCCGGGAACATCCTCGTCGACGCCCCGCTCGGCCACGTCGTCGCCCCATTCGTGCGTGTGACCGCCCGGGGGCTCCGGTGGTCCTTCGTAGGGCGGTAGGTCCGCGAGCGGCGTGTCAGCGTCGTAGTGGACGCCGGGGTCGCCGACATCGATGATGCGGGTCGGGACGGCCGCTGTGAGCGCCGCGACGATGTCCGGGGGCATGAGGTCCGGGCCGACCGCCCGCAGGTGATCGAGGGCGGACAGCGGCAGCAGGACTGGCCAGCCGGCCTCGCCCTGCCAGCCGGGCTGGAGCAGCGTCGATCCGTCCATCCCGTGCGCCTCGATCAGCGACGTGATCGTCTCGGGGCCGACCCAGGTCATGCGTGCGGGCCACAGGAACACGCCGCTGATCTCGGCCACCTCGGCACGGGCGGCCTCCGCGCCGCGCAGCATCTGCCCGGCCGGGCCGGCCGCCGCCGGGGCAGGGGAGGTATACGTGGCCTCGCTGCCGACCAACGCGCGGGCGACCGCGCCGTCGGGATCGGGTGCCACGACCACGACCGGCAGCGCCCCGCCAGACCACGCGATGTCGACGAGGCGACGGATCCGCGGTTGCCCGAGCGTGTCGGTGAGGGCGCCCTCGGCGGTCGCGGCCAGGATCACGGCTGCCACGGTCATCGCTGTGGATGCTAGCAGCGCTCGTCGTGGGCGACCCGCCGACCCGGCGCGGCACGATATGCGACACTCCGTCGCCATGCCCACCCGAACGCGCGACGACGTCCGCAATGTGGCCATCGTCGCGCACGTGGATCACGGCAAGACCACGCTCGTCGACGCGATGCTCCGCCAGACCGGCGCCTTCCGGGCGAACCAGGCGGTCGTCGATCGCGTGATGGACTCGATGGACCTGGAGCGCGAGAAGGGCATCACGATCCTCGCCAAACAGACGACCATCGAGTACGGCGACATCCGGCTCAACATCGTCGACACCCCCGGCCACGCCGACTTCGGCGGCGAGGTCGAGCGCTCGCTCCTGATGGTCGACTCGGTCCTGCTGCTCGTCGATGCAGCCGAGGGTCCGCTTCCCCAGACGCGGTACGTGCTCCAGAAGGCCATGGCCCGGCGGTTGCCGGTGATCGTCGCCATCAACAAGATCGACCGTTCTGACGCCCGGCCGGCCGAGGTCCTCGACGCCGTCTACGAGCTGTTCATCGACCTCGGCGCGGACGCCGACCAGATCGAGTTCCCGGTGGTCTACACGAACGCCAAGGCGGGCACCGCTACGACGTCGCTCGACGAGCCCGGCGACGACCTGCGGCAGCTGCTCGACCTGCTCGTCGACGTCACGCCGCCGCCGACCTACACGCCGGACCATCCCCTCCAGCTGCTGGTGACCAACCTGGCGGCCAACGACTACGTCGGGCGGATGGCGGTCGGCCGGATCTGGAACGGTCACATCACGGTCGGTCAGCGGATCAGCGTGGTCCGCGAGGAAGCTGACGATACGTCCGGCAGCGTCGAGCCCGGCCGCGTGGTCACGCTGACCGGGACGGTGACCACGCTCCAGACCGCTCGCGGCATCGACCGCGTGGACATCGCCGAGGCCGGGCCGGGCGACATCGTCAGCGTCGCCGGCATGCCCGAGGTGACGATCGGCGACACGCTCACCGAGCCGGCCGATCCGCGCCCGCTGCCGCGGCTCGACGTGGACGCGCCGACGCTGCGGATGACCTTTGGGGTAAACACCTCGCCGCTCGCCGGGCGGGAAGGGCAGTACGTCACCAGCCGCCAGATCAAGGCCCGGCTCGACAAGGAGGTGCTCGGCAATGTGTCGATCGAGGTCGGCCCGACCGAAGGCTCCGAAGCGTTCGAGGTGCGCGGCCGTGGCGAGCTGCAGCTGGCCGTGCTCATCGAGCAGATGCGCCGCGAGGGGTACGAGCTGACGGCGTCGCGACCGGAGGTCCTGTTGCGAACGATGGACGGCCAGACGCACGAGCCATACGAGCGCGTCACGGTCGACATCCCGCCCGAGTACATCGGGGAGGTCCAGGGCGCCATGGCCGGTCGAAAGGGCCGGATGGAGCAGATGACGACCGATGCCGACGGCCGCGTTCGGCTGGAGTACGTCCTGCCCGTCCGCGGCCTGATCGGGTATCGCGGCCAGTTGCTCACCGACACCCGCGGAACCGCCCTCCTGCACCAGATCGGCGAGGGCTACGGGCCGTGGGCCGGCGAGGTGACGCACCGGACGACGGGTGTGCTCGTCAGCGATCGGGCCGGGACGAGCAACGCCTACGCGCTGTTCAATCTCCAGGAGCGGGCCGACCTGTTCATCGGGGCGGGTGTCGAGGTCTACGAGGGGATGATCGTCGGCGAGAACAGCCGCTCCGGTGACATGGACGTCAACCCGACCAAGGAGAAGAAGCTCACCAACATCCGGACGCACGCCCACGACGAGGCGCTGCGGCTCACGCCGCCACGGCCGCTCACGCTCGAAACCGCGCTCGAGTTCATCGCGGTCGACGAGCTGGTCGAGGTGACCCCGAAGTCGATCCGCCTACGAAAGCGGCTGCTGTCGCAGCACGACCGCCGGCGCGAGGCTGGCCGGGCCGAGGACGTCGGCGGCGCCCAGCGCCGCCGTCGTACTGCGGAACCGGCGCTGGCCCCCGAACCGTCGGGCGTGTAGGGTCGGCACCGTGAGGCGGTGCGGGGTTCGTTGGGCCGGCTGGCGCATCGCTGCGATCGTCTGTCTCGTGACGTCGCTCGCCGCTGTCATACCTGCGACGCCGGCCCAGGCAGCCAGCGAGTGGCGCCCCGATCTGCGGTCCGCCAAGATCCGCGACCTGCGCATCGTGCGCACGAGCACCGGCCGCAAACTCCTGCGCTTCACCAGTGAGATCCTCAACTATGGCGCGGGGCCGTTCGAGATCCGCGGCAGCCGCCCGAGCACGAGCTCTCCGTTCGACATCGACCAGATGGTGTACCTCTCGGACGGCACGATCCGCCGCGTCCAGACCAACGCCACGGTGGTCTACGCAGGCGACGGGCACAACCACTATCACGTCCGGCGGATGATGAGCTACCACCTGTGGTCGACCCGGGGCACGCTGCGCGACCGCAAGATCGGGTACTGCTTCTTCGATACCAATCCGCGCTACCTGTCGCTGCCACGCGCGCCGCGCTCGGCCGTGTACCGGGAATCGGGCTGCGGCGGCCGGACGGCGCGCAGCACCCGCAGCGGCATCTCGGTCGGCTGGGGTGACCGCTACCCGTGGAACTTCGCCTTCCAGTACATCGACATCACCGGCCTGCCGTCGGGTTCGTACACGCTCCGCTCTGCGGTCGACCTGTACGGGTCGTTCGTGGAGACGGCCGAGACGAACAATTGCTCGTACGCCCGCCTATCGATCAGCGGCAGCACCGTCCGGGTCGTGGGCAGCGGGACGACCTGCATCAACGACTACAGCAGCACGCCGTATGCGGCTGACGTGGCGTGGGCGCTCGGCGCCGGGCTCAAGGCAGGCTGTGACCCGATGCTCTACTGCACCTACAACGTGGCGCTGCGCGAGCAACTGGCGTACTTCATGGTGAGGCTGATGGGGTTGCCGGCGACCGACGAGGACTTCTTCGACGATGACGAGGGCCGTTGGTACGAGGTGTATGCGAACCGCGTCGCCGCTGCCGGGCTGATGGACGGTTGCGGCACGCGCCGGTTCTGCGGCGCCTCGTCGGTCACGCGAGCGGTCGCCGCTGTGACGCTCGCTCGGGCGTTGCAACTCCCGGAGAGCACGACCGACCACTACACCGACGACGACGGGATCGCCGCCGAACCGGCCATCAACGCCGTCGCCGATGCCGGGCTGATCCCGCGCTGCGGGGAGGGTCTGTTCTGCCCGACGACCACCGTCATCCGCGGCCGGATGGTCCGCTACCTGCGGAGCGCGTTCGCCCCGCCCGGGTAGCTCGGGTCGGATGGTCAGGGGTGACTTCGGTCACCCGGCCGTTGTAGGGTGACCGCATGAGACATCGAACCGCCCGCCGACGCCTCCCGTTCCTCATCACCGCCGCCGCCCTGGTCGCACTCATCGTCCCGACGACCGCCGCCCAGGGGGCGGCGTTTTCGATCTCGCTGCCGATCGTCGCGAGCGGCTTCGTCCAGCCCACGCAGGTCACCAACGCAGGCGATGGGACGAACCGGCTGTTCGTCGTCGAGCGCCGCGGCACCGTGCGGGTCGTGCAGGGCGGCGTGGTCCAGCCCGGCTACTTCATGGATATCCGCGCGCACGTGCGCGACAACGGCGGCGAGCAGGGTCTGCTCGGCCTGGCGTTCCACCCCGACTTCGAGACCAACAGGCGGGTGTTTGCGTTCTACACACGCGAGGCCTCGGGCACGAGCGGCGATGGCGACCTTATCGTCGCCCGGTTCACGGCGAGGGCGACGTCGCCCTCGGTGACCGGCACGGGCTCGTATCTCATGGCGATCGAGCACAGCGCGCGGACCAACCACAACGGCGGTGGGCTGGCCTTCGGCCCGGACGGCTACCTGTACATCAGCACGGGTGACGGCGGCGGGGCGGGCGACCCGGACCGCAACGGCCAGAGCAAGACCAAGAACCTGCTCGCCAAGGTCCTGCGCATCAACGTCAACGGCACCGGCGCTGGGACCTACGACCGCTATTCGATCCCGGCGACCAATCCGTTCCGTGGCGCCATCACCGGTCGAGACGAAGTCTGGGCGTACGGCCTGCGCAACCCGTGGCGGATCTCGTTCGATCGCGGGACCGGGATGCTGTTCATCGCCGACGTCGGGCAGAACCGCTACGAGGAGCTCAACCGCGAGCCGGCGGGCTACAAGGGCGGCCGGAACTACGGCTGGAGCGTCTACGAGGGCAGGCACTGCTTCCGGCCGGCGTCGGGCTGCTCGCTCGCAGGCGATACGTTCCCGGTCATCGAATACGCCCATGGGTCGATCAACTGCTCGATCACGGGTGGCTACGTCTACCGCGGACCCACACAGCCCAAGCTCGTCGGCGCGTACTTCTTCGCCGACTTCTGCAGCGGCCGGATCTGGTCGATGCCGGCCACCGGCTCGTCGACCTGGCTGCGCCGCGATACGACGTTGAACATCTCGTCCTTCGGCGAGTCCGAGGACGGCGAGCTGTACCTGGTCTCGCTCTCGGGACGGCTGTATCAGGTGAAGCAGATCTAGGCTCGTCTCGCCCGGACGTACAATCCGGCAGCGATGCCGATCTATCTCGACCACGCGGCGACGACCCCGGTCCGGCCGGAGGTCCTCGCGGCGATGCTGCCGTTCCTGACGGAAGCCTTCGGGAACCCGTCGTCGGCGCATGCGTTCGGCCGCGTGGCCCGAGCCGGGCTCGACGATGCCCACGACCGACTGGCGGCGAGCCTCGGCGTCGAGCCGCGCGAGGTCGTGTTCACGTCCGGTGGGACCGAGGCCAACAACCTCGCGTTGAAGGGAGCGGCCTGGGCGGGCAAGGCCCACGGGCACCGCATCGTCACCTCATCGATCGAGCACCACGCGGTAGGGCACACCCTGCGCTACCTCGAAAAGTTCGGGTTCGAGATCGTCGAGCTGCCGGTGGACCGCTACGGCCGAGTGGACCCGGACGAGCTCGAGGCCGCGCTGACAGACCGCTCGATCCTGGTATCGATCATGCTCGCCAACAACGAGGTCGGGACGATCCAACCGATCGTGGAGATCGCCAAGCGGGTCCGCAGCCGGAAGTCCGTCCTGCTCCACGTGGATGCCGTCCAGGCCGCCCCGTACGTCGATCTGAAGCTGGCCGAGCTCGGCGCCGACCTCGTGTCGATCAGCGGGCACAAGTTCGAGGGTCCCAAGGGCATCGGCGCGCTGTACGTCCGCCACGGGACCCACATCCTCGCCCAGCAACACGGCGGTGAGCAGGAGCGGCATCGACGCGCTGGCACGGAGAACGTCGCCGGCGCGGTGGGGCTGGCAACGGCGTACGAGCTGACGGTCGCCGAGCGACCGGCCACGGTCAAACGACTGCGAGCGGCCCGGGAGCGTCTGACGAAAGCCGTCCTGGTCGTGCCCGAGACCGAGCTGACCGGCCACCCCACCGAGCGGCTGCCCGGGCTGCTGTCGATCATCGCCCGCGGGACCGACGGCGCCGCCGTGAGCCTGTCGCTCGACCTGGAGGGCATCGCCACGTCCGTCGGTTCGGCGTGTACCACGGGCTCGACCGAGGTGAGCCACGTCCTCTCGGCGATGGGTTATCCCGACGACGAGGCACGCGGCGCACTGCGGTTGTCACTCGGCCGGACCACCACCGACGACGAGGTCGCGACCGCGGCCGAGGTCGTGCCCCGGGTGATCGCGTCGATGCAGGTGGGCTCGGCATCCGTGGCGCGCGACCCGCTCGGCCAGGGGGTGGGCGTTTGAGCCGAATCCTTGTCGCGATGTCAGGCGGGGTCGATTCCTCGGTCGCGGCGGCGATCCTGCACGCCCAGGGCCACGAGGTGGTCGGCGTGTGGATGCGGCTGCATGACGTCGCCGACACCTACTCGGAGTTCAAGAAGAGCTGCTGCTCGCTGGACGCCGCCGACGACGCGCGCCGGGTCGCCGGACAGCTGGACATCCCCTTCTACGGCATGAACCTCGAGCGGGAATTCGACGCCGGCGTGCTGCAGCCGTTCCTCGACGCGTACCTGGACGGCCGGACGCCGAGCCCGTGCGTCGACTGCAACACGTATGTGAAGTTCGGGGCGTTGCTGGGCCGGGCGCGCCACCTGTACGACTGCGACGCGGTGGCCACCGGCCATTACGCCCGCCGACTCGTCGGCGACGACGGTCGCGCCCGGCTGTACCGCGCCCGTGACGACGACAAGGATCAGACGTACTTCCTGTACGGCCTGCGAGCGGACCAGCTCGAGCATGCCCGGTTCCCGCTCGGGGAACTGAGGAAGCCGGAGGTCCGCGACATCGCGCGATCGCTCGGGCTCGTGACGGCCGACAAGCCGGAGAGCCAGGAGATCTGCTTCGTGCCGGGCGGCGACTACCGTGATGCCCTGCGCACACGGGCCGACTGGCAGCCTGCTGCCGGGCCGTTGCTCGACGCCGATGGGTCGCAGGTCGGCGAGCATCGTGGCACGGCGGCGTACACGGTCGGCCAGCGCCAAGGTCTGGGCGTGGCGCTCGGTCAGCCGCGCTACGTCTCGCGCATCGACCCGCTGTCGAACACGATCCAGCTCGGCCGCCGCGAGGACCTCGAGACGCGGCTGTTCACGGTCGAGCGGGCGTCGTTCATCGACCCGGCCGTCGCGCGGTCGCCGTTCCGCGCCGAGGTCCGCATCCGACATCGGGCCGCCCCGATCGGCGCGACCGTCGGCCCGCTCGGCGAGCGACGCTGGGCCGTGCGCACGGACGAACCGGTCTGGGCGGCGGCTCCCGGCCAGGCGGCGGTGTTCTACGACGGCGACGAGGTGCTCGGCGGCGGGCGCATCGCGGTCCCGTCCCGTGCTCCCGACGACGGCTCGCGAGCCGACGCGGAGCCGGCACTCGCCGGCGCGTGAGCATCGAGCCATCGTTGGTGTTGTCGGTACTGGTCGGGATCTTCCACGCCGCCATGTCGGTCGCGATCCGAGGCTCGGCTGGCGGGCGATTGCCCGCGCTTGTGGCGGCCGCCATCCTCGGTGCGTGGGCGGGCGACGCGATCTTCGGTCGCCTCGGCATCGACCTCATCACGCTGGGTGATTACAACCTGGTCGGGGCGTCGATCGTCGCGTGGCTCGGGATCGCGATCGTGTCGGTGATCGCCGTGCTCGGGCCCACCCCGCAGCGGCCCGGCTGATGGACGAGCGCGTCGCGGCGAAGTTCCTTCGCGGGCTCACGATCGGGGCCATCATCGGCGCGGTGATCGCCGGGTCGCGGTTGTGGCGAACCCTGGGCCGTCGCGGGTCGAAGCGCCAGGCCGCAGCCTGGGAAGGGACCCGATGGAAGGTCCAGACCCGCTCGAACAGGTAACGGGACTGCCAGTCACGGTTCCGAGCCCTGGGCGGATCCGACCGCCGCTTCGGCCACAAACCGGGACTCCCAGTCGCGTTTCCAGCCCCGGAACGGCTCCGACGACGGCTTCGGCTCGAAAACGGGACTCCCAGTCACGCTGCTGGGCCGGGGACGGCGCTCACGATCGCTTCAAGCAGGAAACGCGACTCACAGTCACGTTGCCAGGACGGCAGCTTGGATCTCCCGAGGATCTCCTCTGCCGAAGCCGGCGCTACGGTCCCTCGCTGCCGCCGTAGTTGGCGGTGCGCTCGGCGCCGATGCTGGCGACGACGACGAGGGTTATGGCGACGAGCTCGCGCGGACCGAGCGCCTCGTCGAGGATGACCAGACCGACGAGGACGGCAACAGCCGGTTCCAGGCTCATCAGGACGCCGAAGACACGGACCGGGATGCGGCGCAATGCCTCCAGCTCGAGCGAGAAGGGGACGACCGACGATAGCAACGCCACCCCGAGCGCCGCGGCCAGCAGCGCCGGGTCGCCCAGCGCCGGGCCGCCGCTTGCCACGAAGGGGAGGGTAACGATGGCGGCGACGGCCATGGCGAGGGCGAGGCCGCTCCCGCCCGGGATCGTGCGCCCGATGCGGGCGCCGAGGATGATGTAGGCGGCCCAGAACGCCCCAGCGAGGAGGGCGAGCGCCGCTCCCACCGGGTCGACGGTGCCGCCGAGCGGGCTCAGGACGAGGATGCCGGCGGCGGCGAGCACGCCCCATAGGAGGTCGAGCCGGCGACGTGACCCCAGGATGGCGACGCCGAGTGGACCGGCGAACTCGAGCGTCATGGCG
>DATAFZ010000014.1:0-13338 GCA_036257225.1 Candidatus Limnocylindrales bacterium
GGACCGACCATCGCCGCGGTCGAGACGGCCGCCGCGAACGCTACCGGCCCGATCTCGATCGAGCTCGCTGGCGCCGGGACGTTCCCATCCGGCCGCCGCCCGAGGACGCTGTGGATCGGGCTGAGCGATGGTCAGGAGGCACTCAACGCGCTGACCGCTGAGGTCGAGGCCGCGCTCGTGGAAGCCGGTTGGGCGGCGGACGACCGGCCGTTCCGACCGCACCTCACGCTCGCCCGCTCGGACGGCGTCGCCGTGGGTCCCCTGGTCGCCGATCGACTCGCTTCAGCGATGGCTGATCGACGGATCCGCTGCACCCTGGACCACCTCGGGCTGTTCGAGAGTCTCACCGGCGACGGACCTGCCCGATACGTTCCCGTCACGCTCCGAACCCTCGGGGCGGCGCCCGGTGCCAGCGAGCCCGTGTACCATCTGGGGACCCCGGACCCGCCCTGACCGGGTCGACTGGAGTGCCCGAATCGACGTGACGACCGCTCAGCGCGCCCGACTCGTCCTGAGCCTCGGTGTCCTGAACCTCGTCCTCGCAACGATCGCGATCGGCATCGGGGGAGTGGGACTCCAGCAGCGCGCTGCGCCATCCGCCCAACCACCCGTGGCGGTCGTGTCGACGCCGACGCCCACCCCCGGCGCGACCTCCGCGGCACCCAGCGACAGCCCCGGACCGGCGAGCCAGCCGGCGCCGTCGGCGTCGCCATCCGGACCGGCCGCGTCGCCATCGGGGTCCGCTGTTTCGGCATCACCGTCGCCGTCGATCGCGGTCGCTTCGATCGCGCCCACCCTCGCGCCAGGAGCGACGCCAGCGCCCACCCAGCAGCCCGCCGCTGGACCGACGGCCGCACCGACCGCCGCACCGACCGCCGCCGGGACGACCGCGCCCACGGCTGCGCCGACCAGCGCACCGACCGCTCGGCCGACGGCCGCGCCGACCGCCCGGCCAACAGCCGCACCGACCGCCCGCCCGACGCCACGTGCCACCCCGAAGCCGACCGCCAAGCCCGCCAATCGGACGGCCAAGCCAGCAGGCGAGGCCAAGGCACGTCCGCCGTGCCCGACCAAGGACGGTCCGCCGCCCGGGCACAGCAAGACGGCCGACCCGCACAAGGCATGCGGTAAGGACAAGGAGAAGGGCAAGGGCGGCCAGAGCGGCGTCGTGTTGATCCTGCCGCTGTTTGCCAGTGGTACGGCCTGGCTGGTACGGCCAGAGCGGTTGCGCCCGCGGCGTCGCGCGCGCTAGGCTCGCGCTCCCGACCGCACGAACCCCGCGGCGGGCCTCCGGGAGGGTCACGGATGTCGGCCGTCGCTGCAGAACCTCGCCAGACCAAGTTCGTCCTCGACGAGAGCCGGATCCCGCGGTCCTGGTACAACATCGCGGCCGACCTGCCGGTGCCACCGTCGCCGTACCTGCATCCCGCGACCTTCGAACCGATCGGCCCCGACGATCTCGCGCCGCTGTTCCCCATGGCGCTGATCGGTCAGGAGGTCTCCCAGGATCGCGAGATCGAGATCCCCGAACCAGTCCGGGACGCCTACCGGCTGTACCGGCCGAGCCCGCTCTACCGCGCGCATCGACTCGAACGGGCGCTCGATACGCCGGCCCACATCTACTACAAGTACGAGGGTGTCAGCCCGGCGGGTAGCCACAAGCCGAACACCGCGATCGCGCAGGCCTTCTACAACAAGGAGCAGGGAGTCGCGCGGATCGCCACCGAGACCGGCGCGGGCCAGTGGGGCAGCGCGATGGCGTTCGCCGGTGCGCTGTTCGGCCTCGAGGTCAAGGTCTACATGGTCCGCGCCAGCTACGACCAGAAGCCGTACCGACGGATCCTGATGGAGACCTACGGTGCCGAGGTCGTGCCGAGCCCGTCGGAGACCACGAACTACGGCCGATCGGTCCTCGCGGAGCACCCGGACAGCCCGGGCTCGCTCGGCATGGCCATCAGCGAGGCGGTCGAGGATGCGGCCACCCGGGATGACACCAAGTACTCGCTGGGCTCGGTGCTGAACCATGTGCTGCTGCACCAGACCGTCATCGGTCAGGAGGCGATCGAGCAGATGGGAATGGCCGGTGAATCGCCCGATATCATCATCGGCTGCACTGGCGGGGGCTCGAACTTCGCCGGCCTGACCTTCCCGTTCCTCGGTCGCAATCTCCGCGATGGGGCCAAGCATCGGATCGTCGCGGTCGAGCCGGAGGCAGCCCCGAGCCTTACCCGAGGCGTGTATGCCTATGACTTCGGCGACACCGCCAAGATGGCGCCGGTGGCCAGGATGCATACCCTCGGCCACGACTTCATCCCCGAGCCGATCCATGCCGGCGGCCTTCGGTATCACGGCATGTCGCCGCTGGTCAGCCTGCTCAAGGAGCACGGCGACATCGAGGCGCGGAGCGTGCATCAGCGCTCGAGCTTCGAGGCCGGCGTCCTGTTCGCCCGCGCGGAAGGCATCCTGCCGGCGCCGGAGCCCACTCACGCGATCCGGGTCGCCATCGATGAGGCCCTGGCCGCCAGGGAAGCCGGCGAGGCCCGCGTCATCCTGTTCAACCTGTGCGGGCACGGCCACTTCGACCTGTCCGCGTACGAGCGCTACCTCGATGGTTCGCTCGAGGACTACGAATATCCGCGCGAGAAGGTCGAGGCTGCACTCGCGGGACTGCCAGCGGTCGGCTGAACGCCGGGGGGATCACATGCCGCGACTCGCATGCTGGTCGTGTGGACGCCAGATCTACACGGTCTCGCCGCTCGAATCGCTGTTCGCCGAGGAGCGCCGCTGCCCACGCTGCGGCGCGTTCCTGGACGTCGAGCGGCGCGGCGTCGAGCGGCGCGAGCAATTGCGTCGCCAGAACCCGCCCGACGACCCGGGACCGCCGCCGGGCGTCGAAGAGCGGCGGAAGTCCGACCGCCGGAGCGGACGGCGGCGCGCCGGTACCTGACGGACACGCCATGCCGTCGGGCCGGCTGCGATACTCGGGCGGATGCGTATCGCCCTGCTCGGCCTGGGTCTGATCGGCGGATCCATCGCCCGCGCCCTGCACGTGCGCCCCGCGAACGGGACCGACGACATCACGATCAGCGCCTGGTCGCCGTCGGGAGTCGGGCCGGTAGCGGCGGCGCGTGATGGCGTGATCGATGTCGTCGCTCGCGAACCGGCGGAGGCCATCTCCGGCGCCGATCTGATCGTGCTGGCCGGCCCCGCGACGGCGTGCCTCGCTCAGCTCGACGAGCTCGCGGGCGTCTGGCGCGATGCCCCCGCACCAGGCGCCGTCGTCACCGACGTCGCCAGCACGAAGAAGGCGATGGTCGAGCGTGCCAGCGAGCTGGGTCTGCGCTTCGTCGGCGGCCACCCGATGGCCGGGCGCGAGACGAGCGGTTACGCCGCGTCCAGCCCCGATCTGTTCCGCGATCGGCCTTGGGTGATCGTGCCAAGCGACGATGCCGAGGCCATCGAACGGGTCGAGATGCTTGCCACGGCGACCGGCGCGCGACCCCTGCGCATGACAGCCGCCGCGCACGACGATGCCGTCGCGGCCATCTCGCACCTGCCATTGATCGTCGCGGCCGCCGTCGTCGAGGCGGTGGCCAGTGGATCCTCCGATCCGGCGGGACGTGCTGCCACCGCCGAACTGGCGGCAAGCGGCTGGCGCGACAGCACGCGGCTCGCACGGGGCGACGTGGCCATGGGCGCCGGCATCGTGTCGACCAACGCGCCTGCCATCGCGCCCCGCGTTCGAGAGCTGATCCGTGTGCTCGAGGGCTGGCTCGCGGAGCTGGAGCGCACCGGCGGGCCCGATGAGGCTGCGGTCTCCGAACGGTTGCGTGCGGCACGTGACGAATTGGAGTCGATGACGCCGTGATCGCTGAGCGGGTGCTGGTCGTGCCGCGCCGCGTCGTCCCCGAACAGGCGGGCTGGTACGGCCTCCGGACTGACGGCATCGCCGAGTTCCTGGCGGTCGTCGTCGAGCATGGTCGCTACGAGCTCCGCGAGGGAATGGAGGCGGATCCCGCGTTCAAGCAGATCATCCCGTATCTCGTCTTGCGCGACGGCGAGCGCTACTTCCTGATGCGCCGGACGCGGGCCGGGGGCGATGCCCGGCTGCACGATCGTTGGTCGATCGGCGTGGGTGGCCATCTCAACCCGGGTGACGACGGCCTGGCCGGCGGTCTGCGGCGCGAGTGGCATGAGGAGCTGGTGGCCGACTTCGAGCCGACGTTCGTGCCGTTCGCGCTGCTCAACGACGACACGACCGACGTCGGCGCCGTGCACCTGGGGGTGGTCGTCCTCGCCGAAGCGGGCGGTCGTCCCGTAACCGTTCGCGAGACCGACAAGCTGTCTGGCGCATTCGTGCCTGCGGCGGAGGTCGCCGCCGGGGCGGATCACCTCGAGACGTGGAGCCGGATCGTGTTCGACGCGCTCGAGGCGAGCACTGTGGGGACCGGGGACCCGCGATGATCCGTCGCCTGGCCGGGGCTGCGGGCGCTGCGGTGGTGTCGGCCGTCACGCTGCGGGCCATCGGGCGTCGGGCCTCGGAGCGGCTCCTGGCCGCGCCCCGCGTCGGTCCCGAGGAGGAGGCACTGGGCCCCGCCTTGGACGCGCTCGGCGGCGAGGTCGTGCGGTTCCGCTCGAGGGACGGGCTGCGACTGGGGGGCCGTTGGCTACCCGCGATCGGCGCCGGCGGCACGGATGGCTGGGTCACGGATCCTCACGAGGCGGTCCTGCTCCTGCATGGCTACTCGGGATCGGTCGCCCCGGATCTCGTCGAATACGGCCCGTTCCTGCGGCGCACGGCAAACGTGCTTGGGATCGATTTCCGCGGTCACGGCGAGTCGGATCCAGGCCCGTCGACCTTCGGCATGCTCGAGGTCGAAGATGTCGCCGGTGCGCTGGCGTGGCTCGGCGAGCGCGGCATCACACGGGTAGCGATGCTCGGGACGTCGATGGGCGGCATGGCGGCGCTCGCGTCGGTCGCCGTGCTCGGCGACGGGAGCCTGCCCGCGGCGGACATGGACCCGTCGCCGACGCGTGCACCAGTCGCCGCCCCGCGACCCGCGATCGTCGCGGTCGTCGCGGATTCGACCGCACCGGAGGCCGAGATCCCGGTCGCCAACCGGCTGCGCAGCCCGTTCCGTCGATTCGTGGCCGGTCGCATCTTCGACGCCGCCGCGCGGCAGCTCGGCGCCGACCCACGCGACCTCGAGCCGGCCCGCGTCATCGGCCTCATCGAGCCGCTGCCGGTCCTGCTCATCCACGGTGACGCGGACACGACCGTGCCACTTGCCGACGGCCAGCGACTCGCCGACCTGGCCGGCCGGAGCGCGGAGCACTGGATCGTGGCCGGCGCAGATCACAGCCAGGCGCACGCCACCGCCGGACAGGACTATGAGCGGCGGGTCACGGACTTCCTGCGGGTTTCGTTCCGCCGCACGCGCGAGCACGATCTGCGCGATCAGGGCCGCGACCTATAATCGCGACGTCGGGGTGGCTATCGGCGATCCGGGCACCCGTGCGTTTCTTCCCGTGGAGGACCGATGGCGGCAAAGATCCTCGTCGTCGATGACGATCCGAACGTCCAGCGACTCCTGCAGTACACCCTCAAGCAGGAGGGGTATGACGTCGTCATCGCGAGCGATGGCGCGGAAGGCTTTCGGCTGTGGACCGCAGAGTCGCCCGACCTCGTCCTGCTGGACGTCATGCTGCCCAAGCTCGACGGCTACCAGGTCGCGACGAAGATCCGGGAGGGGGAAGCGGGTACCGCCCACGTCCCGATCATCATGCTCACCGCCGAGCGCGAGGTGGAGCAGAAGGTCCGCGGCCTGCGGGCCGGCGCCGACGACTACCTCATCAAGCCCTTCCATCCGGCCGAGCTGCTGGCGCGGATCAAGAGCCTGCTCGCTCGCTTCGCGCCGCGCGACACGCTGCTCGCTCGTCCACCGATGGGCCGGATCCTCGCGTTCTACGGGGCGAAGGGCGGCGTCGGTACGACGACCATCGCGATCAACGCCGCGATCGCCTTCCATCGTGAGCTCGGTCGCAAGGTCTGCCTGGTCGATGGCAACCTGCAGTTCGGCGACCACCGCGTATTCCTGGACCTCGGTCTCGATCGCAAGAGCATCGTCGATATCGTGACCGCGCCCTCGATCGACGCGGACCTCATCCGGAACGTCATGGTCAAGCACGACTCCGGCGTGGACCTGCTGCTCGCGCCGCCGTCACCGGAGACCGCCGAGCTGGTCCGGCCCGAGCACCTCCCGTTCATCGCCGACCAGCTGACGTCGATGTACGACTACATCCTGGTCGACGTCGACAAGCGGCTCGACGACGTCAACCTCGGGATCTTCGAGACAGCCGAGATCGTGTTCGTCGTGATGACGGCCGACCTGTCGTGCCTCAAGAACGTCCGGCTGATCCTCGAGACCATGCACCACCTGGGCTATCCGCCGGACAAGGTGCAGCTCGTGCTGAACCGTTCCAACGCGTTCACCGGCATCAACGTCAAGAACGCCGAGGGCGCCCTGCGCCGGACGATCGATCACCAGGTCGTCAACGAGTACCGCGGTGCGATCAGCGCGCTCAACTCCGGCGCGCCCTTCATGTTCACCAAGGCCGATTCGCCGCTCGGCGCCTCGCTGCTGCAATTCGTGCGCGGCGTGGACAAGGTGGCGGCGGTGGCCCAGGCCCAACCGGTGGGAGCGCGCTGACCGCACGTCGACGCCGATGGAGCGCCGGGTGAGCCTCCGATAAGCCCCGGGTGAGCGTCCGCCGGTAGGGTGCCGGCATGCTGGCCGTCGTCCCGTCCGCCACGTTGCACGGTCTCGACGGCCGATCCATCCGCGTCGAGGTCGACGTCGCTCCCGGCTTGCCCGGGTTCACGGTCGTCGGCCTCGGCGATACGGCTGTCCAGGAGGCACGCGAGCGCGTGCGCGGTGCGATCCGCAATGCGGGGTTCGCGTTCCCACCGCGCCGGCTGACGGTCAACCTCGCACCGGCGGAGCTGCGAAAGACCGGGGCGTCGCTGGACCTGGCCATCGCGATCGGGATCCTGCTCGGCTCGGAGCAGGTGCGAGCCGGATCCATCGCCGTGGCGTTGCTCGGCGAGCTCGGCCTGGACGGCGAGGTCCGGCCGGTCCCGGGCATCCTGCCGATGGTCGCCGCGATCGCTGCGCGGCGCGTCCCACGCGTCGTCGTCGCGCCATCGGCGGTCGAGGAGGGGCGCCTGGTCGATGGCATCGACGTCGTCGGCGCGGCCGATCTCGCCGAAGCCGCCGAGCTCGTGCGTGGTCGCCGGCCGCGCCGGGCGCCGATCGCGATGCCGCGCGTGACGATCACCGGCGCCGCCCCATCGGATCCGCCCGACCTCGGTCGGCGACCCCTGCTGGCCGTGGCGGCCGCGAGCGTGCCCGACCTGTCCGAGGTCCGCGGCCAGGCCGAGGCCCGGCGTGGGCTCGAGATCGCGCTCGCGGGTGGCCACGGCCTGCTCCTGACGGGTCCCCCGGGCGTCGGCAAGACGCTCCTCGCTCGGACCATCCCACGCCTCCTGCCGCCGCTCGATGACGCAGCCGCGCTGGCCGTGTCGATCGTGGCCTCGGCGGCGGGGGAGGGGCCCATCACCTCGCTCCGGCGCGACCCGCCGTTCCGGGCGCCCCACCACACGCTCTCCTACGCCGCGATGGTCGGCGGTGGGCCGCAGCTCTCCCCGGGCGAGATCACCCGAGCGCACCACGGCGTGCTCTTCCTGGACGAGCTCGCCGAATTCGATCGCGACGTGCTCGAGGCGCTCCGCCAGCCGCTCGAGGAGGGTCGGATCCTCGTCGCGCGGGCGGGCCGGGTCATGACATTCCCGGCCAGGTTCCAGCTCATCGCTGCGATGAACCCGTGCCCGTGCGGGTTCGCCGGCTCGATGCCGGAGGACCGCTGTCGATGCACGGTCGGTGAGGTCGACCGCTACAGTCGGAGGGTGTCCGGACCACTGCGGGACCGGCTCGACCTATGGGTCTCCATGCCGCGGGTGCCGGCCGCCGCCCTGGTCGGGACGGCCGAGCCTGAGGACTCGGCCACGGTGGCGCATCGCATCGCCGCCGCGCGTGCCCGCGCCGTGCTCGACCGCGGCCGCACCAACGGACGGCTCCGCGGCCGCCCCCTGCGGCGGGCGTGCCGACTGTCGGAGGCTGGGGCACGTCGGGTCCAGGAGCTCGCCGACGCGGAGTTCGCGAGCGGCCGCGGCACCGAACGGTTGCTCCGGGTCGCACGAACCATCGCCGACCTCTCCGGGTCGCCGACCGTCGAGATCGCACACCTCGACGAGGCGGCGTGGTATCGATCGCCCATGGTTCGCGCGGCAGGGGCGCTGGCTTCGTGATCGGGTTGGGCGGTGGGCGTGCCGACACGATGACAGCCAACCTCGAGGGCGATCGGTATGCGCCGGAGCGCGACGCGTGGACGGTCCTCGCGTCGGTCCACGGGCTCGGGCCGATCGGGTTCGGCGCGCTGCTGGCCTGTTTCGGCTCGGCACGGGACGTGCTGGTGGCAGCCGCCGGAGCGGACGGCGTCGAGCGGTTGATGGCCACCCCACCCGCCGACATCGGCCTTCGCGAGCGACCGATCCTCGAGGGCGTCGCCCAGGCGATCGCCGATGCCGTGCAGGTGGCCGACCGGATCGTCGCCCGATTGCGGGCACTCGACGTCCGTGTCGTGACGGTCGAGGAGCCGTCGTATCCGGCCCGCCTGGCCGCCATCGCGATGCCGCCGCACGTCCTGTACCTGCGCGGTCCGCACACCACGATGTCCCGCGCGCGGGCGGTCGCCGTCGTCGGCACCCGGCGGGCGACCGGTACCGGGCGCTCCACGGCGGCCCGCATCGCCACTGCCCTCGTCGCCGCGGATGCGACCGTCGTCTCCGGGCTGGCCTTCGGGATCGACGGTGCGGCGCACGAGGCGACGCTGCGCGCAGGTGGTACGACCGTGGCCGTCATCGGCGGCGGCCATGCGACGCTCGGACCGGTACCCCACATCCGTCTGGCCGACGCGATCGTCAGCGCCGGTGGCGCCGTCGTGTCGGAGCTCGCCCCGGACGTCGATCCGAGCAAGGGCACGTTCCCGCGGCGGAATCGGATCATCAGCGGCCTGACCGACGCCACCGTCGTGGTCGAGGCGCCCGCCAAGTCGGGCGCCCTCATCACGGCGTCGTGGGCGTTGGAGCAGGGCCGTGGCTGCTTCATGGTCCCAGGGCCGCTTGACAGCCGGACATCCGCCGGATGCCTGGCCTTCCTGCGTGAATTCGCCGAAGTCACCGATATCGTGGTCGGCGTGCCCCAGCTGATCGCCGATCTCGGCTTCAGCAGGGCCCGAAACGACGGTCACGATCGGCTGGTCACAGCCAGCGCCCAGGACCTCGGCCGCACGGAGGCGGCGGTCGCGCGCAGCCTGGTGGACGGTCACGCCACGGTCGACGAGCTAGTCGCCACGACCGACCTACCCGTCGCGACCGTGCTCGCCGCGCTCACGCTCCTCGAGCGCCGTGGGCTGACCAGCGGTGCCCACGGCCGCTACCGGCCGGCCGGGCCACTGCTCGGCGAACAGACGGCATTCTGGGAGGAGGCCGCGAGCGATGAGCGGCGCTCGGTTGCCCGCGCTGGACAGCCAGTGCTACCCTGACCGGCGCATCACGCCCCAGCGGATGTGAGCGGCCACACACGGGATCCCCCATCCCCGTCGCTCCCCAGGACGTTGCAGCCAGGTTCTGTATTGCGGAAGTACCTTGTCGCGATCCTGGCCGTCCCCGTGTTGCTCGGCGTGTACGCCGCGGCACTGTTGGGCCGGTCCAGATTCGTGCGGGGAGGCGTCGCGATCGGGCTGGGCGCCGTCGTGGCACTCGGTGCGATGTCCTTCGCGCGGCCGACGCTGACGACCGCCTCACCGGTCAACGACATCGTGCCCCTCACGCAGGCCGCGTTCAAGACCGCGGTCAGCACCAATATCGATCTCCTGACGCCGGCGACGATCGTGTTCAGCACGCCGATGGAACGAGCATCGGTCGAGGCCGCCGTATCAGTCCAGCCCTCGCTCGACGTGGCGCTCGAATGGAACGAGGACGCCACGAGCGTGTCGATCGTGCCGGCCGAGCATTGGGCACCGTCGACCTACTACACCGTCAGCGTCGGTCCCGGCGCCCTCGCGACCACCGGCCGGCCGATGACCCAGCCGGTCCGTGCCGCGTTCCTCACGCGTGACGCCACGACAGCCGCCCTCGCGGCGACGTCGACGGTGGAGAAGCGCGTCGCGATCGATTCGTCGTTCACGGTCGCCTTCGACCAGGCCGTCGATCTCGTGTCCGTCGCTCCTTCGATCCGCCTGGAGCCAGCCCTGCCTGGTGCCCTGACCCGGACCCTCGACGCCGCCGGGCTGCCGACCTACACGTTCACGCCATCGGCACCGCTCGTGCCAGACACGCGCTACCGCCTGATCGTGACAGGCGCACGCGACGCCGCAGGCGCCGAGATCGCGCCGACGGCCATGGCGGTGCGAACCGTCAAGGCGCCGGCCGTGGTTCGGTTCCGTCCGCGCTCAGCCAGTACGGACGTGGCGCGCGACGCCGCGATCTCGGTCCGCTTCACGCAACAGATGGACCGCGCCTCGACGAAGGCGGCATTCAAGGTCTCGGCCGCCGGCAAGGCCGTCGCC
The DNA here is from genome assembly GCA_036257225.1 of Candidatus Limnocylindrales bacterium. Taxonomy (GTDB): domain Bacteria; phylum Chloroflexota; class Limnocylindria; order Limnocylindrales; family CSP1-4; genus SPCO01. The sequence goes on from DATAFZ010000014.1 coordinate 10,690, forward strand.
GGCAAGGTGACGTTCGCGGAGAACTACACGGTCCTCGTCTTCGACCCGTCCTCGAATCTGCCCTACGGGGCCAGGGTCACTGCGACCGTGGCCGCGACCGCGAAGAGCGCCGACGGGGTCGCGCTCGGTGCCGCCGCCAAGGCCACGTTCAGGGTCGTACCCAAGCCGACGACCACGACGCGCAGGATCACGTCCGGCGGGAGCGGTAGCGGCAGCGGAGGCGGGTCGGTCGGTTCCGGCACCTGGGGTGCTGTCGAGCGCTACTACCTCAACCTCATGAACTGCACGCGGACCGGCGGGCTGGTCACCACCGGCGGCGATTGCAGCAGCCCGGGCGGGCGAAGTGTCGCCCCGCTCAAGCTCGACGCCGGGATCAGCACCAAGGTCGCCCGGCCGTACGCCAAGAAGCTCGCCGTCAATAACATGTGCACCCACTTCAGTGGCGGGAATCCCGGTGATCGACTTCGGCGTGCGGGCTACACCAGCTATCGCTGGGCCGAGAACCTCGGCTGCCGGTCCGGCAACCCGTACAGCGCGGTGCTCGGCAGCCATCGCTACTTCCAGAGCGAGCGGTCATGGAGCCCGCCCGGCGGTCACTATGTGAACCTGATGAACAGCGCCTACGATCGCGTGGGGATCGGCGTGTGGGTGGCAGGCGGCCGGGTCCGCCTCGTCGTCGACTTCTACCACCCGTAGGGGGACCATCGGGCCACTGCCGTCGCCCGATCGGCACGGCACCATGCGGGGCGTGCTCAAGAACGCCGTCATCCACCTCCACAACGAGCAACCCCTGATCGGGGACCTGCTGGAGATGCCCAGCCCGGCCGACGTGGCGGTGCGCATGACGAACCTGCGCTCGCTGGACGGCAAACGCCCGATCTTCGTCGACGATTCGGCGTCGATCTTCATCTTCGCCTACCACCGGATCTCGTTCATCGAGATCCCCGCGTCCTCCGTGGCGGGTGCCGATCAGGTTGCCCAGGTGCCGGTCGCGGCCGTGGTCACGGCGGCCGTCGCCGCCGCCGCCAACAGCGCACATGGCTCGGACAAGGAGCCCGACCTGGAGATCGACGAGGACTTCCTCCGCCGCATCCGCGAGGTCTAAGGGCGCGCCCGACACCTCGCCAGTGGTCGCGATGCTTGTCCCGCGCCGCTAACTGTCGGCGAAGGACCCGGTGCTACACTCCCGGCCGTGTCCAAGAACCTCGTGATCGTCGAGTCGCCGGCGAAGGCGCGGACGATCGAGCGCTACCTGGGCGACGACTACCGCGTCCTCGCCTCCTACGGCCATGTCCGCGACCTGCCGGAGAACCCCGGCAAGGGCAAGTTCGGCGTCGATGTCGACCATGAGTTCGAGCCCGAATACGTCATCAACGAGGACCGGCGTAAGCAGATCAACGATATCGCCAAGGCGGCCAAGGGCTCGGATCTCGTGTATCTCGCGACCGACCTCGACCGCGAGGGTGAAGCCATCGCCTGGCACGTCGCGGAAGCCGCCCATGTCCCGTCCGAGAAGACGCGCCGGGTGACCTTCAGCGAGATCACCGAGCCCGCGATCCGCGAGGCGTTCGCCAACCCGCGCGGCATCGACCGCAACCTCGTCGACGCCCAGCAGACGCGTCGCATCGTCGACCGCCTGGTCGGCTACACGCTGAGCCCGCTCCTGTCGCGCAAGGTCCGTGGCGGCCTGTCGGCTGGCCGCGTCCAATCCGTCGCCGTCCGGCTAGTGGTCGAGCGCGAGCGCGAGATCGAGGCGTTCACCGCTCGCGAGTACTGGACGATCGAAGCCATCCTCGCGACGGCGTCCGGCGACACGTTCGCTGCCGAACTGATCCGTATCGACGGCGAGCCGCTCGACCTGCCAGACGAATCGACGACGGAGCGACATGTCGGAGCCCTCCGGGACACCCACCCGGTCGTGCGCAAGATCGGCGTCCGGACGCAGAAGCGGTCGCCGGCGCCGCCGTTCACTACCTCGACCCTCCAGCAGGAGGCCAGCCGCAAGCTGTCGTTCAGCCCGAAGCGGACCATGTCGATCGCCCAGCGGTTGTACGAGGGCGTCGAGACACCGGATGGTCATGTGGGGCTCATCACCTACATGCGTACCGACTCCACGGCGATGGCCGGGGTCGCGATGGGCGAGGCCCGCGAGGTCATCGCCGAGCGCTACGGCCAGCCATTCACGATGCCCAAGGGCCGTGTGTACAAGACGACGGCGAAGGGCGCGCAGGAGGCGCACGAGTCGATCCGACCGACGAGCTTCCGGCGCCATCCCGACTCGCTGGAAGGCATGGTCAAGCCCGAGGAGCTGCGGCTCTACAGGCTCATCTGGCAGCGTGCGCTGGCGTCGCAGATGGCACCCAAGGAGCTCGAGACCACGACGGTCGACCTGGCCGACGGCCCCTACGAGCTGCGCGCGACCTCGACTCGGACGTTGTTCGAGGGCTTCGCGCGCGTGTACACCGAGGGCCGAGACGACGATGGCGCAGAAGACGACGAGGTCGCCCGCCGGCTGCCACCGCTCGCCGAAGGCGACCGCACCGACGTTCGCGAGGTCACGCCGACCCAGCACTTCACGGAACCGCCTCCGCGCTTCACCGAGGCGACGCTGATCAAGGCGCTCGAGGAACACGGCATCGGACGTCCGTC
>DATAFZ010000070.1:0-21747 GCA_036257225.1 Candidatus Limnocylindrales bacterium
CGATCCGTTCGACGCGCTGGAGCGCGCGATCGGGCGAGGCGGCGCGGTCGTGATCGCGGGTTCGCTGTACCTCGTCGGGGCCGTCCGTGCTCGCCTGGTCGACGATCCCGCTCTGCGGGATCCGCCGTCGCCATGAGCAGCCCGACCCCGACGCGCATCGGTCCCGCGACGTTCCGGTGGGGCGAGCGGACGTTCGTGATGGGCATCCTCAACGTGACGCCCGACTCATTCTCGGGCGACGGGCTGCTGCGGGGACGCGACCCGATCCGCGCGGCGGTCGACCAAGCCCGCCGGATGGTGGAGGAAGGCGCCGATCTGCTCGATATCGGCGGCGAGTCGACGCGGCCGGGACACGCCCCGATCGACGCCGCGGAGGAGATCGGACGCGTCGTGCCGGTCATCGCGGCCGTCGCGGATGCCCTGCCTGGCGTCCCGTTGAGTATCGATACGACCAAGGTGGTCGTCGCCGAAGCGGCGCTCGCGGCCGGCGCGCACCTGCTCAACGACGTCTGGGGCACCGGGCCCGACGCCGACATGGTCCGCCTGGCCGCGCACGCCGGTGTCCCGCTGCTGGTCATGCACAACCGGGCCGAGGCGCGCTACGACGACGTGGTCAGTGAGGTGATCGACGACCTGACGTCCGCGCTGGAGCGGGCCGAACGCGCCGGTGTACCGGCATCGAACGTGCTGATCGATCCGGGCATCGGCTTCGGCAAGACCGCCGACCACAACGTCACCCTGCTCCGCAACCTGGGCGTGCTGCGGTCGCTGGGCCGGCCGATCCTGCTGGGGACATCGCGCAAATCGACGATCGGCCGCATCCTCGATCTGCCGCCCGAGGAGCGGCTCGAGGGCACGCTGGCCACGACTGCGCTCGGCATCGCGGCCGGCGTCGATCTCGTCAGGGTCCACGATGTGCGGCCCAACGTGCGCGTGGCGCGCGTCAGCGATGCCATCGTCCGCGGCCGGTGGCGGAGCGAGCCGGAGGGGGGCCTACCCTGAGCGATCGGATCGTCCTGTCCAACATGCGGTTCGACGGCCGCCACGGCTACCACGATTGGGAGCTGCAGACGTCGCAGCCGTTCGAGGTCGACGTCGAGCTCGTGATGAATCTCCAGCCGGCGGGTGTCGAGGACGACCTCACCAAGACCGTCGACTACGGTCGGGTCTACGAGATCGCCCGCCAGGTCGTCGAGGCGACGTCCTTCCGGCTGCTCGAGGCCATCGCCGAGGCGATCAGCCACGAGGTGCTGATCGTCTTCGACGTCCAGGAAGTCGGCGTGCGGGTACGCAAACCGAACGTCAAGCTCGGCGGACCGCTCGACCACGCGTCGGTCGAGATCTGGCGGCGACGGTCGGGGTGATCGCCCTCAGTTCGCCGGGCGGGTCCCCAGGGTCAGCTCCACCGTCGACGTCTGGCCATCTCGCAGGATCTCCAGCGTGATGGTGTCACCGGGTGCGTACTCGCTGAGCGTGGCGTCGAGCGGATGGTCGCCGTCGATCCGCTGGTCGTTGACCTTGACGATGATGTCCCCGTCGCGGAGGCCCGCTGCCTCGGCCGGACTGCCCGGGACGACGGCCGCGCTGGGCGAGTCCTGCGTGCCGCCCGGCTGGACGAGGGCACCCTCGTCGACCGGCAGGTCGTTGGCATCGGCGAACTGGCGGTCGATCGGCCGGTAGACGACACCCATGTACGGGCGGGCGATCTCCTCGCCGGCGACGGCTTGCTCCATGATCGGCCGGGCGATGTCGATCGGGATCGCGAACCCGATGCCGTTCGAATCGGCGGCGATGGCCGTGTTGATGCCGACGACGTTGGCGCCGGCGTCGAGCAGCGGGCCGCCGGAGTTGCCCGGGTTGATCGCGGCGTCCGTCTGGATCAGGTTGTTCAGGTTCTCGTTGCCGTCGGTCATGATGGTGCGACCCTTGGCCGACACGATGCCGCTGGTCACCGAGTTGGAGTAGGTGCCGAGCGGGCTACCGATGGCCACCACGAGCTGGCCGACCTTGAGGGTGCTCGATCGGCCGAGCTGGGCGACGGGCAGGTCGCTGCCCTCGATCTTCACGATCGCCAGGTCCGTGAGCGTGTCGATGCCGTACACGGTGCCGCGCATGACGCGCCCGTCATTGAGCTCCACCGACAGCGTGTTGCTGCCCTCGACGACATGGCGATTCGTCAGGATCCAACCGCGCGAGTCGTAGATGACGCCGGAGCCGACGCCGGTGTCAGGGATGATCCCGGTCGACGTGTCGACGCCGCCGTTGACGGTGATCCGCACGACAGCCGGGCTTGCCTTGGCGGCGACGTTGATGGTCGCCGACGACTCGTCGATGGTGACCGGCTGGTTGTTCGCGCCGGCATTCGTGACATTCGGCGTCGTCGAGACCGGGGCCGGCCGATCGAGGGCTCCGGACGCATTGAGCGCGACGAGCGTCCCGCCCGACGCCAGCACGGCCGCCAGGAGTGCCGCGCCCAGGACCGTGCCCAGGCCGCCGCGCGCTGCCCGGGTGCCGCTGACCGACCCTTGGACGGGCGGGGTGTCGGACACGGTCGAGGCCGGCTCGTACCACCGCTCCGGCGTGGGCGACTGGACCGGCTCGTCCTGACGGGTCCACGCAGGGTGTGCGGTAGCGGGAGGGGTGAATGCCTCAGCGTCCCCCGATGCCCGGACCACTGGCGGTCGGGTCGGTTCGGCGGGCAGCTGGTGACGCTGCGTCATATCGGGATCGTCGGATCGGGAGTCGCTCATCGTGTTGCTGGTTCCTTTGCTCGGCGCCCCTGCCGGTGAGCGGCGTCACGGGGCATCCGTCGATAGCTACGGTGCCGAAGCTGGATTCACGTGCGGCGCGTCGGACGGTGAAGTTTCCGTCATGTTGGGCCGCCCATCGTGAGAAGCGTCTGAGGGAGCCCCGGGTGCAACTGCCGCCGCCGCGATCCGCTCATCGCCTTCGGCCGCGCTGGCGACGTCCGCCTGCTGTGCGGCCGGCGTACCGGCGACGTTCCGGGGGTCGCGCGGCAGGTGCACGCTGAAGCGGCTACCCGACCGGGGACCGCTCTCGACGGTCACGGTCCCGCCATGCATGTCGACGATGGAGCGCACGATCGCGAGGCCGAGCCCGCTGCCCGAGCCACGTGCCTCGTTCGCCCGCGAGCCGCGGTAGAAGCGCTCGAAGATGTGGGGCAACTCCTGCGGCTCGATCCCAACGCCGGTGTCGGCGACGTCAACGCGTGCTCCGTCGTCAGTCGGTTCGACCGACACCGAGACGACACCGCCGCGCGGCGTGAACTTGACAGCATTGCCGACGAGGTTCGCCACGACCTGGCCGATCCGCGGCGGATCGTGTCGGATCCTGATCGGCGAATCCGGCAGATCGAGGCGGACCGTGACCCCGCGCCTGGCGGCCAGCGCGTCGTGCTGATGGGTCGCCGATTCGATGGCGGACCGGAGATCGTCCGGGCGGAGATCGAGGAGCACCAGGCCCGAGTCCAGCTTGGACAGCTCGAGCAGGTTCTGTGCCAGCCAATCGAGGCGGTCGATCTGGCCGGCGCTCGATTCGAGGAACTCCCCCCGGGCGTCCGGATCGTTCGCCGCGCCTTCCATGAGGAGCTGGTTGAAGGTGCGCAGTGCGGCGAGCGGCGTCCGCAGTTCGTGCGATACATCGGCCAGGAAATCACGGCTGCGGTCGCGATCGCGTCGAATCAGCTCGACGCTCTCGGCGAGTCGATCGGCCATCGTGTTGAACTGGACGGCCAGCTCGCCGAGCTCCGAGGAGCCGGCGCGCAGCTGTGCGGCCGGGACGCGGCGCGTCAGGTCACCTTCGGCGAGTGCCCGGGACGCGTCGGTCAGCTGGCGGATCGGCGTCGTGAACCGACGCGCGAGGGCCGCGGACACGACGACCGCCAGACCGAGCGCGAACAGCGCGATCGCCGCGAGTAGGCCCGTCACGTTGTTGATCGCGGTCGCGCGGTAGGTGTACGGGTCGGCGAGGGTGACCTCGATCGTGTACTGCTGACCGACCGGGCCGGCAGCGACATAGCGCGTGACCGACGTGCGTTCCCGTTGCTGCCCCGGGTCGGGTGGAGCTTGCCGAAGCATCGACACCGTGCCGTTCGTGGCCGCCAGGAACTCGGGTCGGTCGCCCTCGACCGGCAACGTGAGCCCGATCCGGACGATCACATCGGCCTGCGCCACCTGGTCGGCGATGAGGTTGCGCACGCCCGAGTCCTCGAGGTCGTCGAGGACACGCCGCGCGACCTGACCATCGCTGTCGATGACCGGTAACCCACGCGACGCGTTCGTCGTGATCGACCGGACGAAGGCGCTGACGGTCGTCACGCGCTCGTCGAGGTCGGTGTTCTGCTGACGGGTGAAGTAGTCGTCGAGCCGGTTGACGACGAAGATCGACACGATGCCGAGCGTCACGGCGATGACCGTGACGAACGCCACGCTCAGCCGGGCCTGGAAGGTGCGCGGCTTCAGCTTCCGGAGACGGCGCAACCATGAGAACCGTCGGGACATGGCCGACTCAGCGTTCCGCGAAGGCGTAACCGACGCCCCGGACGGTCAGGACGAACGCCGGCGTCGCCGGGTCGTCCTCGATCTTCTCCCGGAGATGGCTGACATGGACGTTGATGGTCTTCTCGTCCTGGTCGAGCGCCTCGTAATCGCGCAGGAGCTCCAGCAATTCGCCGCGTGTGTAGACGCGTCCCGGGCGCGAGGCGAGATGCCGCAAGATCTCGAACTCGGTCGGGGTCAGGCTGATGCGGCGCTCGCCACGCTGGACCCGGCGCCGCTCCAGGTCGATGATCAGGTCGCGATGGCGCAGCACGCGGCCACCAGCGGCATCCGCCAGGTCACCGTAGGAGCGACGTAGGAGTGCCTTGATCCGGCTCAGCAGCTCGCGAAGGCTGTACGGCTTGGTCAGGTAGTCATCGGCGCCGAGCTCCAGACCGATCACCTTGTCGACCTCGTCGTCGCGCGCGGTCAAGACGAGGATCGGCATCTTGGCGCTGGCGGCGCGGATGCGGCGCAGGACCTCGAAGCCGTCGATGCCGGGCAGCCGTACGTCCAGCACCACGAGGTCGGGCGCCTCGCGCGTCGCGATCTCGAGCCCCTCCTCGCCGGAGCGCGCGACGCCGACGTCGTAGCCCTCTTGCTGGAGCGCGTACTGGATACCGCGAGCGACGGCGTATTCGTCCTCGACGATGAGAATGGTCGCAGCCACGCTCGGGATGCTATACCTCGGCACCGATTTAGGCCCGATCCTCGACCCGGCCTGCGCTCGTGGACTCACACGCCACGCTGACCGGTCGAAGCGGGGGAACACGCGCGCTCGCCCCCTCGTCGTGGACTGTCTATCCACGAGTGGCCCCCAAGAACCCAGTCCTGCGTCCTCGGCCTTCCGGTGTGGTCTCCCAGTCCACGGGGCGAAGCGAGCCGGGCGCGCCGCAGATCGCGGGCCCCGTGGTATCCTGCGGGCCGCTCCGGGCGCCTCGCCAACCGGCCCCGCCGGCGAGCCGCAGCCCGCACCACTGACGATCGAACCAATCACTCCGAGGTCTCACCGAATGGCAACCGCCCGCCCGACGCTGGCCGCCGAACCCCGCGAGGTCACCGGCAAAGCCGTCAAGCACCTCCGCAACGCCGGCCGCTTGCCGGCGGTCGTGTACGGGCACGGTGTCGAGTCGACGAACGTCTCAGTCGACGCCCATTCGTTCGACCAGCTGCGCCGGCAGGTCGGCCCGAACGCGCTGATCGACCTGTCCGTCGACGGCAAGTCTGCCGATCCGGTGCTCATCCAGAGCGTGCAGATCCATCCGGTCCATCGTCGCCCGCTCCACGCCGACCTGTTCCTCGTCCGGATGACCGAGGAGCTCACCGTCGATGTGCCGCTCATCGCCACCGGCACGTCGCACGCCGTCGAGCAGCTCAACGGCACGCTCCTCCACCCGACCGAGACGGTGCGGGTCAAGGCGCTCCCCGACCACCTGCCGCAGTCGATCGAATACTCCATCGACGCACTCGTCGACTTCGATGCTTCGGTGCACGTCCGCGACCTGGAGATCCCTTCGGACGTCACGCTGCTGACGGACCCGGACGAGATCATCGCCAAGGTCCAGGCGCCGCGGATCGAGATCGAGGAAGAGCCGGTCGTCGCCGAGGGCGAAGAGCTCGAGGGCGAGGAAGCCGCCGAGGGCGAGGCCGCGGAGGGCGAGGCGCCGTCCGGCGAGACGCCCGGCCCGGCCGACGCCGACGAGGGCTGACCCAGCGTCGCCGGTCAGCTATCCCGACCGGACCCCGGACGCGTAGACGATGGCTGCGCGGAAGTGGAGCTGGTCCGGATCGAGGGCCATCAGCCGCTCGCGGAATCGGATGAGGAAGCGCCGACGTTCTGAGCGGCCCATGTCCTCGAATAGGGTCTCCTCGTCGTATTCCGTCAGGAACGAGATGTAGCCGTCGACCGTGAAGGCATGGTCGAGCACGGCGCGGGACGCCTCGACGCCGCGAAAGCCGGCCCGGCGCATCTCGGATGCCGCACGCTCGACCGATGGGATGTCCCCCGACCTCGGTCGGTCCTCATCGTCGTCGAACCCGAACTCGTCAAGCAGCGCGTCGAAGATGCGGTCCGGCGCGAACGCCCGCTCGTCGACGAGCCAGGTGACGTAGGCGAACATGCCGCCCGGTCGGAGGATGCGCCGGATCTCCCGCAACGCCTTCGCGCGGCTCGGGACGAGTTGGAGGACGAACGACGACATCGCGGCGTCGAACGTCGCATCGTCGAAGGGGAGCTCGGCGGCGAACGCCACTCGCCCGCTGAAGCGGGCGCCCCGGTCGTCGCCAGCGTCAGCCAGCAGCGCCTCGGTGGTCGCCACCATCTCGCGCGACGCGTCGATCCCCGTCACGCGCACGCCAGGCCAGCGCGCCAGCGCCGGCCGGCTCAGGTTGCCGGTGCCGACGCCGACGTCGAGCAATTCCGTGGCGCCGGCCTCGATCACGGGTTCGAGGCGGTCGAGCACCGTGACCACGCTCGGGGCGAGCACCGGCGCCCACCACCGCTCGTAGCCTGCGGCCATCCGGTCGTATCGATCCGTCACGTCGGTCATGGGGCCATCGTGCCATGCCGACGCCGTCCTATCCGGTGGGGGCGACGTCCCCCCGGCGACGGCCGCCCAGCCCGGTGAAGCCGAGTCGCCGCAGGACCGTGATCACGACGAACACGAAGATCCCGAGCACCACGAGCAGCGGCAGCCAGACGATCGCGAACCAGATGCCGGCCGTCGTGAGCGCCTGCAGGATGTCCACCAGGCTGGCAGTGGCCTCGTCGACCACGACCGCCGGCTCCCAGCGCTCCGCCGCGACCTGGACCGCTACGACCGGCATGCTGAACGTGACGTCGAGCGTCGCGTAGGACGCCTGATCGTTGAGTTGCGTGAGCTGCGCGGTCAGCTGCTCGATCTGGCCGCGGACCGAGGTGAGCTGTGCCTGGACCTCGAGCACGTCCGTGACGCGAGCGGCCCTCGTCGAGATCTCCTGGAGGGCCACCTCGCTCGCGCGCAGGTTCCGGATCCGCGCCTCGAGATCGACCACGGCGCCGGTCACCTCGACCGCTTGGGTGCGCTCGTTGAGCACCTTCTTTGCGTCCCCCGCGATGCCACGCATCAGGTCGAGCGTGTCCTCCCATCGATCGACCGGGACGCGGTACGTGTTCTTCGCGACCGGCCGGTCGTCGACCGTCTGCGTCTCCGATGCGCCGATGTAGCCGCCCATCGCCCGGATCCCGTCCCGCGCCGTCAGCAGCGCGGCCGGGACATCGGCGACCTCGAGCTCCATGGAGCCGGTCCGGACGATCTTCGCGTCATCGACGAGGTTGCCGACCTGGTCGGGCGTGCCTGGTTCCTCTGGGGCGGCCGGTGCGGCGCTGGTCGCCGGGAGACCGCCGCCGGCACCTTCATCGGCACCCCCGCCAGGTATCGCATTCCCAACGGTGGAAAGCCGCTGCGCGGCGCCGCCGCCGGCACAGCCGACGAAGACCACCAGGGCGACGATCAACAGGATGAGTCGCGAGACCAGGACGCGGTTCGCACGCATGGCAAGACCTCCATGTCGCCGGCGACCGCAGGGTCGCGCACGGCACCGTGCGGACGCCCGGAGGCCGGTCGTGGTTCCGCCACAGCGGGGCGGCTGCGGTCGTCCCACGGCCATGGATCGACACGACCTTCGCTCGACTGCCCGGCGTCTGCTCTTCATCGCGATCGCGATCGGCGTGCTCGCCGAGATCGTCATCGAGGGATCCGCTGCGGGCATCAACGTCCCCTTGATCACGCTCGCGATGCTGATCGCGGCCTGGCTGGTCCGCCGTCCGGGGCGGGCGCCGGATCCGCTCGATGCGTGGTTGCCGCTGGCGGCGCTCGTGCTCGCAGGGTTCGTCGCAGTCCGTGCCGACCCGTTCCTGGCGATCCTCGACCTGGCCGGCGCCGCAGCGTTCACCGGCGCGTCGGTCGTGGCCTTCTCCGGGCTGGCCGTGACCCGTCGGTCGCTGAGCGTCGTCCTCGTCATCGGCGCCTGGGTCATCGAGTCGACCCTCGCCGGAGCCGCCCGGCTGCTCCTGACCGCGCGCCCGGCGCCCAGGGAGACTCCACGGTCGTGGCCTGCGTGGCTCGGCCCGGTCGCGCGTGGCCTGGTGATGGCCGTACCCCTGGTCATGATCTTCGCGGTGCTGTTCGCCTCGGCAGACCCGATCTTCCGTCGCGGCCTCGATGGGCTGCTCGGTTTCCAGATCGACCTCGGCACGCTGCCGGGACGCCTCCTGTTCGTGGGCGGCGTCGCGTGGCTGGCGGCCGGGCTCCTCGCCATCGCCTCGCGCGGGCTGCCGAAGGTGGAGTCGGCCTCGCTCGGCGCCGCCGCCCCGACCTCGACGATGCAGTTCACCCGATCACTCGGCGTCACGGAGGCGCTGATCGTGCTCGGCTCGATCGTGGCCATCGTCGGCTTGTTCGTCGGGCTACAACTCGCGTACCTGTTCGGTGGCCTCGACACGCTGGCCGCCGCCGGGATGACGTACAGCGATTACGCCCGGCGCGGTTATTTCGAACTGGTGGCCGCGGCTGCGCTGGCAGGCGGCGTCCTCGTCTTCCTCGAGTACCAGGTCACGAGGCGGCCGCGGACCTACGTCCTTGCTGCGGTCGGACTCGTCGGTCTGACGCTGGTCGTGCTCGCCTCGGCCGTCCTCCGTCTCAAGCTGTATCAGGAAGCCTACGGCTGGACCGAGCTCCGCCTGTATGTCGTCGTATCGATCGGCGCGATGGCGGCCACGCTTGCGACACTCGCGGCGTTCCTTGCCACGGACCGGACGCGCTGGCTCGGCCACGTGATGGGGGCCATCGGGCTCGTCTCGCTGATCTCGCTCAACCTCATCGCGCCGGCGGCCTTCGTCGCCGAGCGGAACCTCCAGCGGATCATCGATCCCAGTCTCGTCCCGCCGGACGGCGAGGCGGAGCTCGACGCCGACTACCTGGCCGTCCTCTCCGACGATGCCGTGCCGGTCCTGGCGGCGGCCCTCCCGCACCTCTCAGGCGCCGACGCACATCGCGTGAAGTGGCTGCTCCAGGATCGCCGCCGCGAGCTTGCCCGCGAGCCGGCCTACGCGACACCGTTCTCGTGGAACCTCGGTCGCGAGCGCGCGCGGGAGGCACTCGCGAACGTCCCCGAATGACCGGCTGACCTACACTCGGGGGCCATGACCCCCGACCTGCCCGTCAGTCCGCCTGTCGAGCCGATGCTCGCCAAGGCCGTCGACGGCCTGCCGGAGGGTGACGGCTGGTTGTTCGAGCCCAAATGGGACGGTTTCCGCGCGATCGTGTTCCGTGACGGCGACGAGATCTACACGCAGTCGCGCGACCTCAAGCCCCTCGATAGGTACTTCCCGGAGCTGGCGGAGCCACTCCGCGCCGCCCTGCCGGCGCGCTCGGTCGTCGACGGCGAGGTCGTCATCGCCCGCGATGGCGCGCTCGACTTCGAGGCGTTGTTGCTGCGGATCCACCCTGCGGCATCGCGGGTCAACATGCTGGCCGCCGAGTCGCCGGCGAGCTTCGTCGCCTGGGATCTCCTCGCGATCGGCGACGAGGACCTGCGCGCGGTCCCGCAGAGCGAGCGGCGCAAGCTCCTGGAGGCTGCGCTCCTGGGTGTCCAGCCACCCGTCCATCTGACCCCGGCCACGTCGGATCGCGCCCTGGCCGCCGACTGGTTCGACCGGTTCGAGGGCGCGGGGCTCGACGGGGTGATCGCCAAGCGCCTCGATTCGCCGTACCAGCCGGGCAAGCGCGCGATGCTCAAGATCAAACATCAGCGCACGGCCGACTGCGTCGTCGCCGGGTTCCGCTGGCACAAGAACGGCCCGGGTACCCACATCGGGTCACTCCTGCTGGGCCTGTTCGACGATGCCGGCAAGCTGAACCACGTCGGCATCACGTCGTCGTTCTCATGGGACGGCCGGGCGGCCCTGGCCGAAGAGCTCGCACCGCTCCGCGACAACGCCGTCGAAGGGCATCCGTGGCAGGAATGGGCGGAGTGGGCGGGCTGGGGCGACGCCGAGGCTTCCGGCCAGCGCCTTCCCGGCGCGACGTCGCGCTGGAACCGCGGCAAGGACCTGTCCTGGGAGCCGCTACGAGCCGAGCGCGTCATAGAGGTCGCCTATGACCACCTCCAGGGCAACCGCTTCCGGCACGGGACGACATTCAAGCGCTGGCGGCCCGACAAGCCGCCGGAGGCGTGTCGGTATGACCAGCTCGAGACGACCGTGCCCTTCGAGCTCGAGGCGATCTTCGGCGGCTGATGGACGCCTGCGGCTGCGACGACGGGTTCGAGATCTTCGACCGCAAGACGGCCGAGTCCGACCTCGCCCGATACCGCGAGCATGGCCCCGATCGCACCACGAGGCTGCTCCTCGACATGATCGGTCGTGAGGGTGTCGGTAGCGCGAGCGTGCTCGACGTCGGTGGCGGCATCGGCACGATCGACCACGAGCTGCTCCGCTCGGGCGCGGCCCGCGCGACGCTGGTCGACGCCTCTGCGCCATCGCTCGCAGTGGCACGAGAGGAGGCCGAGCGGCGCGGTCACCTCGATCGCCTCGAGGTCGTGGACGGGGACTTCGTCGCCCGGGCGTCGGGCGTGGAGAGCGCAGACATCGTGACGCTCGACCGCGTGATCTGCTGCTATCCCGACATGGTGTCGCTGGTCCGCTTGTCGGCGGCCAGGGCTCGGCGGCTGTACGGGCTGGTGCTGCCGCGTGATCGCGTGATCCTCCGACCCTGGCTATCGCTGGAGAACGCCTGGTTCCGACTCCGAGGCCTCCGCTACCGCGCCTTCCTCCATCCGAACGACCGGGTCGACGCCCTCGTCCGCGAGGCCGGATTGCGCCCGATCCGCGAGGAGCGGACGTTCGTCTGGCGGGTCGTCGTCTACGAGCGGGCGGGCGCGAGCCACTGATCGAGCCGCTCGCGAGAGTGGTCCGGTGGCGCAGCGTGACCATCGGACCCGGCTTTTTTCGGTGCGTAGGAGCGACGCTGTCGCACCGCGCACGGTCGCCTGGGACCATCGGCCTATGGGGGTCCCATCGTCCGCCTTCCTAGAGTCGAGGTCGACTCGCTACCTACGCACGTCGAGGGACTCTCCGCTTGTTCGGCACCCAGGTCCGACCGCCCCGACCGGTGCTCCTCATCCTCGTCTACGGCGCCTTCCTGGCGATCGTCGGCGCAGCGGCGAGTGCCCAGTCCGTGCTGGTGGGTGCCCATTTCTCGACAGCGACCCTGACCGGTCTCGTCGGCAGCGACGCGGCCACCATCCGCTCCTTCGTCAATGCCTATGTTCGTCCCGCCGATCTGTCGGGGACGCCGTCGACAGGGGATGTCGCGCGCCTCGAAGAGCAGCTCGCGACACTGCCGCGGGCCGGCGAGATCCTGCGCGTCGAGATCCGGCGTCCTGACGGCACGATCGTCGCTGCGAGCGAACCCGGTCTCCATGGCGTGGCCGCCCCGTCGACTCCGGAGTTCGCACTGGCGCGCGATGGGCAGACACAGGCAGCGATCGGGCCGGTCGCGGACGCGGGCGCCGGCTCTGCGGATCTCCTGACCTCGACGATCCTGCGGGAGTTCCTGCCGCTCACCGTCGACGGGGAAGTGCTCGGTGTCGTCGGCGTCTGGCGTGATGCCGTCCCGATCGTGGAGCGCCTCGATCAGATGCGCCGCGAGATCGTCATCGTCACCCTGAGCGCGGGTCTGGTGGCCGCGGGTCTGCTGTACCTCGTGTTCCGCTCGGCCCAGGGTCGGCTGACTCGCCAGACCGCGGCCCTCCTGGAGACGACCCGCCGAGATCCGCTGACCGAAACGCTCAATCACGGTGCGCTCGTCGCGCTCCTGGCCGAGCGCATCGAGCAGGCGCGCGCCGACGGGCGACCGCTGGGGATCGCGCTCGTCGACATCGACAACTTCCGCCTGCTCAACGACAACCACGGCCACGATGCCGGCGACCAGGTGCTACTGGCCGTCGCCGCGACGCTCCGACGGCATGTCGACGACGGCATCGAGATGGGCCGCTACGGTCCCGACGAGTTCCTGCTCGTCGCGTCGTCGACGACGGTCGCGGAACTCGAGCCGGCCATCGACCGGTTGCGGGCCGGCCTGGTCGACCAGAGCTTGCGCTTCGCCGAGACCGAGCGGCTCCCGATCACGGTCAGTGTCGGCATCGCGACCTTCCCGGACCATGGGGCTTCGGTCACCGCCTTACTGGCCGGCGCGGCCCGGGTGCTCGAAGAGGCCAAGGCCAGTGGCGGCGACACCGTGCGGCACGCCGCCGACCGCACCGAGGAGGACGCGGCCGCGGGGTCGAGCTTCGACGTCCTCCAGGGCCTGGTCATCGCGGTCGACACCAAGGATCGCTACACGAAGCGTCATTCCGAGGATGTCGCCCGCTACGCGACGTTCATCGGCCGCCGCATCGGGCTGCCGGAGGATGAGGTCCGCACGCTCGCCACAGCCGGATTGCTGCACGACATCGGCAAGATCGGGATCCCCGACGGCATCCTGCGCAAGCCGGGCAGCCTGACCGACGCCGAGTACGCGATCGTGAAGCAGCACGTGGCACTCGGCGACATGATCGTCCGCGACCTGCCGGATATCGCCGTGGTGCGGGCCGGCATCCGCCACCATCATGAGCGCTGGGATGGCCAGGGCTATCTCGATCGACTCGAAGGCGAGGAGATCCCGCTCATCGCCCGCATCCTGGCCGTCGCCGACGCCTTCTCGGCGATGACCACGACCCGACCGTATCGGAAGGCACTCGACGTCCGGGAGGCCCTCGACCGCCTCGGCGACGCGGCGGGCACCCAACTCGAGGAGCGGCTCGCTCTCGCGTTCATCGATGGGATCGAGCACGACGAGGATCCGCCGCTGCCCGGCGAAAGCAGCAGCGACCGCGGCAACTTGTGGGTCCCCGGTCGGTGGGTGGCCTGATGCGCGCGCTTCGCTCGGCGGCGATCGGCGCGGCCGTCGCGTTGGTCGGCCTGGTCGGTACCCAACCGGCGGCCGCGGGGCTCCTCCCTATCGCCGTCGCGGACAGCTACAACGTTGCGCATGACCAGACACGGACCGTGACGGCGCCGGGCGTGCTCGCGAACGATCTGCAGCTGGGCGGGGGGTTCACCGCCCAACTCGTAAACAATGTGGCCCACGGCAGCCTCGATCTCGACCCCGACGGTGGATTCCGGTACGACCCGGACAGTGGCTACGCCGGTACTGACACGTTCCGCTACCGAGTGGATGGCGGATTGCTCGGCCTGTCGAACACGGCGACCGTGACGCTGACCGTGGCCACTGCGCCACCGACCCCGACGCCGTCACCCACGCCCGAGCCGACGCCGGCTCCGACGGCGGCACCGACGCCGCAGCCCACACCGAGGCCGACATCGAGGCCGACAGCGACGCCGCAACCGACCGTCGCGCCGCTGCCCAGCCTCCCGGTCCCGACCATCGTGACCCTGCCGACGCTGGTGCCCAAGCCGTCATCGACCCCCACCACCGCAGCGCGCCCGACCCCGACACCGACCCCGCGAGGGTCGACCAACGCGTCGCCGGAACCGTCACTCGCCGCTCCGGGGGGGCCGGTGAGCCCGTCCGGTGGCGGACCGGGATCAGTGCCTGGGCAGGGTCAGCACCCACCGACCGGCCGTGACGCACCGCCGTTCCTCGTGTCGGCGGGCGCGGAGGAGCTCGACCTGGACTTGGTGTCCATCTCGTTCACGGGCTTCGAGTGGGCCGTCCCGGCGCTGGTCCTGACCGTGCCGGGCCTCCTCATCGTCATCGCGGTGCTGGTGCAGAGCCTGATCGGCCTTGCCTGGTTGCCGGTCGCGCGGCGCTGGCTGGGGAACGACCGCCGCCGCCGGCCGGCGGTATCCGGAGCGGGCGGCCGCTGAAACGGCCTCAGCTGGCCGAGCGCTTCTTCCGGGGCGCGCGCTCCAGCTGCCCGGACCGGTCTGGCCACTCATACCCTTCCCATGGATTGAAATCGGGGTCGAGTTTCTCCTGCGGGGGCCGATCGGCCTCAGGCACGTGCGTCAGGTTGACGCGGACGCGGTACCACAGTGATGACCGACCCCGCATGCCGTCGACCAGCACGTCGGCCGGTTCGAGCGCCGCGGCGGCTGTCGGGTGACGCCCTTTCCAGCGTTCCAACCCCTCCACTGCCTCGGCCTTCGAGGCGGCGCGCGAGATCTCGATCACCGGGACGTTCGTCTTCCGGCGGCCCGTGGGCGTCGGACGCGAGCCCTCCCAGTCCGTCGGGAGACCCGCATTCCGGTCGCCGGCGGCCACGGCCGCCGCCCGCTCCGCCGCGACATCGGGTGGCGGACCGCCGGCCTGACCACGGCCCGTCTCGTACTCCGAATCGGGCCGTCGCTTCCGGGACGGCTGGACCCGGGGCGGCTCGCCGGCCTGCTTCGCGTAGTTCGGCGGCCACGGCGCGTCGCCGAGGCCCTCCCGCTCATGCCGCGCCGACAGCTCGAGCAGCGCCTCGAGCGAGCCGATCGCTTCATCGATCCCAGCGCCCGGGTCACCCCGCTCGGCGAAGATGCCGGGCACTGTGGCGATCGTGAACGCCTCCGGCTCGCAGGTCGGCACCTCGTCCCACGACAGCGGCATCGACACGCGTGCGTCCGGCAGTGGTCGCACTGAATAGACCGACGCGACCGTCCGGTCCTTGGCGTTCTGGTTGTAGTCGAGGAAGACGCCCTGGCGCTCCTCCTTCCACCATCTCGACGTCGCCTTGCCGGGCATGCGCCGTTCGACATCGCGGGCCAGCGCCAGCGCCGCCCGACGCACCTCCGGGTAGGTCCAGCGCCGCTCGATCCGCACGTTGATGTGGATACCACGCGATCCGGAGGTCTTCGGCCAGCCGACGAGCCCGACATCCGCCAGCGCTTCCCGGCAGGCCATCGCGACATCCCGGATCTGCGGCCACTCGATGCCGGGGATCGGATCGAGATCGACGCGCAGCTCGTCCGGATGGTCCAGGTCGTCGGCGCGGACCGGATGCGGGTTGAGATCGATGCAACCGAGGTTGACGATCCATGCCAGCCCGGCGGCGTCATCGACGACGACCTCATCGGCGGTCCGCCCCGACGGGAACGTCAGCTCGGCGGTCCGGATCCAGTCGGGCGTGTTGTCCGGCGCACGCTTCTGGAAGAACGGCTCCTTGGTGATCCCGTCCACGAACCGCTTCAGCGCCATCGGCCGGCCGCGGATGCCGGTCAGCGCGCCATCGGCCACGGCGAGGTAATACTGGACAAGGTCGAGCTTGGTGTACCCGGCGTCCGGGAAGTACACCTTCTGTGGGTTGGAGATCGAGACCTCGTGGCCGCCGATCTCGAGGATCTCTTTCGGCGTCGGCATAGCTGAAACGATACCGCTCGACAGCCATCGCTCCGGCGGGGATGATGCGAGGGCGGTGGCGGTGGGCTGTCGATTCGGGGCTCGACCGTTCGTCGTGAGGGGTGACGGCCACCACGGCACGTGGCCGCGGAGCAGGAGGCATCAGATGCGCTACGCGATCCTCATCTACGACGAGAACACCGCGAACCCGTCGCCCGAACCGCCGAGCCCCGAGGTCTTCGGCGAGGTCATGAGCGCGTACAACGGCTATACGCAGATGCTCAAGGACAAGGGCGCGTACGAGGCGGGCGAGGCGCTGGAGCCGGTCACGACGGCGACGTCGATCCGGATCAAGGGCGGGCAGACGATCACGACGGACGGCCCCTTCGCCGAGACGAAGGAAGGGCTCGGCGGCTTCTACATCATCAATGCAAGGGATCTCGACGAGGCCCTCGCGTACGGCGCGCAGTGCCCGGCGGCGCAGTTCGGCGGGACGATCGAGGTCCGCCCCGTGATGGATGTCACCTATCCGTCCGAGTCAGCCGACCAGTCGGTCGGAGCGGCCGCGGGCTGAGCCGGACGGACGCCGCCACTCACGAGGTCGTCGACCGCCTGTTCCGCGAGGAGCAGGGACGGGCGGTCGCGACGCTCATCCGGGTCCTGGGCGACTTCGACCTCGCGGAGGAGGCCGTCCAGGACGCCTTCATCGCCGCGCTCGAGGTCTGGCCCGACCGAGGCATCCCGGCGAATCCCGGTGCGTGGATCACCACCACGGCCCGGAACCGGGCGATCGATCGGCTGCGCCGTCGTCGGCGCCTGCGCGACAAGACCGCAGAGCTCGGGCGCGAAGCGGCGATCGAGGCGGAGCTTGCGGCGATCGAATCGGGCAGCGGCGCCGAGGACGAGATGCCCATCGCCGATGATCGGTTGCGCCTGATCTTCACGTGCTGCCACCCGGCCCTGCCGATGGACGGCCGGGTCGCCCTGACGCTGCGCACACTCGGTGGCCTGACCACGCCGGAGATCGCCCGCGCGTTCCTTGTCCCGGAACCGACCCTCGCCCAGCGCCTCGTCAGAGCGAAGCGCAAGATCCGCGCTGCCGGCATCCCGTACCGGGTGCCGCCGCGCGAGCTACTGCCCGAGCGCTTGGACGGTGTCCTCAGAGTGCTCTATCTGGTCTTCAACGAGGGCTACTCCGCGTCGTCGGGCGACGCGCTCGTCCGTCGCGAGTTGAGTGCGGAGGCGATCCGGCTGGCCCGGATCGTGGTCTCACTGCTGCCCGACGAACCGGAGGCCGCCGGTCTGCTGGCCCTGATGCTTCTCCACGATGCCCGACGCGAGGCGCGGGTCGATCCAGCAGGCGACCTGGTGCTGCTCGAGGACCAGGATCGCGACCGATGGGACGCCGAGCGGATCGACGAAGGACGCGCACTGGCCGGGCGGACGCTGCGACTCGGTCGCGCCGGGCCGTACCAGATCCAGGCGGCGATCGCGGCGCTCCACGACGAGGCGCCCTCGTGGGCTGCCACCGACTGGCCGCAGATCGCGGAGCTCTACCGTCGCCTCCTCGCCATCGAACCGTCGCCGGTGGTCGAGCTCAACCTGGGCGTGGCGGTGGCGATGGACCAGGGCCCGGCCGTCGGCCTCGCGCTGATCGACGGTCTCGCCGCGAGCGGATCCCTCGAGGCGTACCCGTATCTCCACGCCGCACGGGCCGACCTCCTTCGCCGCCTGGGCCGGCGGTCGGAGGCGGCGACGGCGTACAGGACAGCGCTCGAGCTGACCGACAACCGGGCAGAACGAGCATTCCTCAAGCGCCGGCTCGACGGGCTCGCGACGGGCCAGGACGTTCCCCACCGGGTGTCCTGAGGTACGCTTCGCGACCCGCTGGCGCACAGGGAGCCTTCCATCTTTCGACGACTCAAGCAGGTGCTTCGGCCCCTGCGGCCCTGGCTGTACCCGATCTGGCGGTGGCTCCTCGTCACCACGGGCCGTTCCGAGCCGACCCCGGAGGAGCTGCTCGCACGGATGCCCCTCTCGCAGTACCGGATCCGCCCGATCGGGCGCGCGGCGTTCGACGAGATGGTCGAAGAGTTCCCGTACTACCGCAATCGATGGGGGTATATGTCGACCGCGCTGCTCGAGGCGGCCCGTCTGATCCAGACAGATGACATCGACTCTGCCCTGGAGCTCGGGGCGCCGGTCCGGCCCATCCTCGTCGGGGCGCACGTGATGGACAAGACGAAGCGCCCCGAGTACGACACGTCCGTCCCGGCCGTCACCCACGACGCGACGGTCACCCCGTGGCCGCTCGCCGACAAGTCGTTCGACCTGTTCATGGCACTCCAGGTGTTCGAGCACCTGAAGGACCGTCAGCCGCAGGCGTTCCTCGAGGTCCGCCGGATCGCCCGCCACGCCATCCTGTCGCTACCGATCGACTGGGTCATGGACGACCCGCGGAACTGCCACCACATGATCTCGCTGGAGCGGGCACTTTCGTGGTTCGCCCCGGTGGTCCCGAACCGCACCGTGGAGCACGTCACGGGACGACGCAAGCGGGTCATCTTCGTGTTCGAGGACCTGCCCGCGCCCTGAGCGGAACCAGCCGCGGCCGGTGGCCCGGGCACTACCATCCGACGGTGCAGCCGGTCCGCCTCGTCGCGTCCCTCGACCGTCCGCGGGTCGCACTTGCGCTGTCGGCGGCCACCGTCCTGCTACCGATCTTGTTCGTCGTGGCGCTCCAGCAGCCGCTCGACCAGCCGTTCGGCAAGGACGTGGCGCTCTATCGAGAGGCAGCCGCCCGATGGCTCGCCGGCGGTTCGTTCTACGACCCTCGGCAGCTCGCCGGTCCGTACGAGGTCGCCCACGGCGACATCCTCTACCCGCCGGTCTCGTTGTGGCTGTTCGCCCCTGCCGCCGTGCTGCCGGACCTGCCGGCCCTCGCCCTCTGGTGGGGCATCCCGTTCGCGGTCACCGCGTGGGCGGTGCGCCGAGCTGATCCACGCCCCCTGGTCTGGCCATTGATCGCCCTGTGCCTGGCCTGGCCGACCACGCCGCTCAAGGTGTGGACCGGCAACCCGGTGATCTGGAGCATGACCGCCGTGGCAGTGGCGATCGTCTGGCGGGGTGGGGCGCCCTTCGCCCTCCTCAAGCCCAGCCTGTTCCCGTTTGCCCTGTTCGGCATCGCCCAGCGCTCGTGGTGGATCGGGTTGGCGATGTTCGTGGTGTTGTCCGTCCCATACGGCGCGTTGTGGGTCGATTGGGTCGCCAGCGTGCTCAACGCCCGCGGCGGCGGGCTGCTCTACTCGGCGCTCGAGGCTCCGATGCTGGCGTTGCCGCTCGTGGCATGGGCCGGGCGCCGAGGGACCATGCCCGGTTCGGTCCCGCCGGATATGCCATCCTCGGAGCCATGATCCCAAGCCACGCTGGTCGTCGGCGGTGAACGACGCCCTGGTCCTGCTGGTCAGCCTCCTCGTCATCCTGTTCGCGGCCGAGCTCTTCACCAACGGCATCGAGTGGATGGGCCGCAAGCTCGGTCTGGGAGAAGGCGCCGTCGGGTCGGTGCTGGCCGCGGTCGGGACAGCGCTCCCCGAAACGCTCATCCCCATCATCGCGATCGTCTTCGCGACAGCGGAGGGATCCCACGAAGTCGGCGTGGGCGCGATCCTCGGCGCCCCGTTCATGTTGTCGACCCTGGCCATGTTCGTGACCGGTGTCGGGATCGTGGCATTCCGTGCACGTCGCGCCACCGGCACCACGGTCTCCGTCGACACAGGCGTCCTGGCCCACGACCTGCGCTATTTCTTCATCGGCTACAGCCTGGCGGTCGGGGCCGCATTCCTCCCGCCCGAGCTGGGCGTCGGTCGATGGATCGTGGCGATCGTGCTCATCGGCCTGTACATCTGGTACGTGAAGGGCCACCTGCAGGGCGAGACCGCCGAACACGGCGAGGACCTGGCGCCGTTGCGCATGCACCCGCTGGATCGCTCGGCCCATCGCCTCGATCCGAGCGACCCGCGCCTGCGGGTGATCGCGGTCCAGGTCCTGGCAGCCGTCGGCCTGATCATCGTCGGCGCGATCTTCTTCATCGAGGCGGTGAACAACGTCGCGCACGCGCTGGGCGTCAGCGAAGTGCTCCTGGCCTTGGTGATCGCACCGATCGCCACGGAGCTGCCCGAGAAGTTCAACTCCATCATCTGGGTACGTCAGAACAAGGACACGCTGGCCCTTGGCAACATCACCGGCGCGATGGTCTTCCAGTCGACGATCCCGACCGTGGTCGGTCTCGTCCTGGCTGCCGAGACGTGGGTGGTGACGGAGGGCTCCTACACGGCCTTCGCGTCGGCCGCGCTGGCCCTCATCGCGACCGCGATCATCTTCATCCCGGCCCGCCGCCGCGGTGGGCTCGAGGCGCGTCACCTGATGATCGGCGGACTCTTCTACCTCAGTTATCTGGTGTTCGTAATCGCCCTGATCGGTGGCGCGTTCTGAGCCACACCGGACCGGCCGCGGTCAACCGCTCCGCCGGCCTGGTCGCACCAAGCTCGCCAGGAGGAGCATCGCGTCAGCCGCGATGAGGGCGACGGTCCCGACCGCCATGAGCCGATCACCCAGGGTGGGCTCCGGTTTCGATCGGTCTGCGTTCAGCGCGACCGTCTCGACCTCGGCCGCGAGCAACTCCCGTTCGACCTGCAGCCGCTGACGGTAGACGGTCTCCCATTCGTCGAACGGCACGGCGAGCCTGGCGATGCGAACGTCGAGTTCCTCGAGCTGCCGGCGCCACTCGGCCGGCGCGGGCCGCTCGCCGTCGCGTCGTGCCAGCTTCGCGACGGCGTCCTCGATCTCCTGGGACTCGGCGCTCGTCGTCAGGTAGGCGGGCGACTCGGTGAGCTCGACCGCGATGGCGGCGCGGGCTCGGGCCATGGCCGTCTTGGAGCCGGAGATCGCCACGTCGGACGGATAGACCAGGACCTCGAGCTCCTCACCGTTGAGCATCATGAGCCGATCCGGGACGAGGCTACCGATCGAGCGACCGGCCACCGCATCGAGCAATCGCGGCGGCAGGGAGATGATCGCCGGCGCGGGCTGCACGCGGACCGGCAGGCCGGACCGATCCAGCACGCGCTGTAGGTCGTCGAGCACGCGTCCGTATCCGCCCGGCTTGACGATGACGGCCACGTGCGCATCCTCCCGGCGCTTCGCGAGGCTGCGGACCTTGCGCGCAAGGGAGACGCCGGCGAGCGTGGCGATCGTCACCGCGAGCACGAACGTGAACGGGTAGCCGCGCAGGACCCCGGTCACGAGACCGAGCCCGGTCGGACGCTGGTCGGCCTGGGTCACGTAGATCGCGGCGGCGCCGATCAGCAAGGGGATCGCGAGCGCCGCGGCGAGCATCGCGAGACGGACCCAGCCGTCGTCGACGCCGTCGGGGACGGGCACGAACGCCAGCATGAACGTCCCGATGTCGGGGAGGAGGATCCCGACCACCGTCAGCATCCACAGCAGGGAGCCGAGCGCGATCACCTGCAGGACCGTCTGCTTACGGCCCTCGACCTTGCCGAACAGCAGGAGCGTCGCCCAGCCCAGGGCGCTGTTCAGGAGGCGGCCCGCGAACCGCCCGATCATCGCGAACGCCGAACCGATGATCGCCATCGCACGATGATGCGAGGGGACGGGCGACACCTGATCGGACGATGCCCACGATCCGGGTTGCAGGCACGTGTCGATCAGCGGCTACCATCGGATCATCCGTTCAGGGAGGGCACCGATGGCCACCGATCTGACGATCGGGTTGTTCGATCGGCCGGGCAGCCTGGCGAAGGCCAGCG
>DATAFZ010000161.1:0-18073 GCA_036257225.1 Candidatus Limnocylindrales bacterium
GGTCTCGATGAGCAGGCCGACACGCATGATGTCCGCGAGTGAGAACCGCCGCTCCAACCGACCGTAGCTCGCGGTGCCGATGATCCCGCCGACCGCCATCGCAGTGGTCAGCAGACCGAAGCCGACCGCGTCCATCCCGAGGCGCTCACTCGCGTAGAGGACGAGCACGGCCCACGCAGCGCCGAATGTGACGTTGAAGGCCACGATGGTGAGGGCGAGCGTCCGCATGGGCGGGTGCCCGACGAGCCAGCGGACGCCTTCGACCATCTCGGCGACGATGTGCCGCCCCTCCCGTGCCCGCTCGGCGGCCGCATCGGCGGCGTCGGTTGCGACGCGGGTCACGAGCAAGGCACCCAGCGCGAAACAGGCGGCGGTCGCGCCGAATGGCACTGCCATCCCGACGCTGAACAGGAACGCGCCGATCGGTGGCCCGAGCAGCTGATTGTTCAGCAGGAACGAGCTGAACAGCCGGGCGTTCGCGATGCCGAGGTCCTCGCGCTGGACCACTTGCGGCGGGAGGCTGCCGCTCGCGACGTCCGCGAAGATCTCAGCGGTCCCGAGGACGAATAGTGCGAACAGGACGACGCCGATGTCGACAGCACCGGTGACGATGGTGCCGGCGAGTACCGCGAGCACCGCCGCTCGAGCGAGGTTGACGACGATGATGATGTGCCGGCGGTCGATCCGATCGGCGATGGCACCCGCAGGGATGCCGAACAGCAGATTCGGCAGCTGCTGGCTGAGCACCGCCATCGCGACGAGGAACGGGTCTCGCGTCTGCGAGGCGACCAGGAGTGGGCCCGCGGCGAGCGCGATGCCATCCCCGATGTTCGAGATGACCGAGGACGCGAGTAGCCAGCGGAAGCTGTTCCCGAGCCGGGACGGCGCGATGGTTTCGGTGACGCGGGCAGGCTGGAGGCGCACCGGCCGGAGGATAACAACGTGCGGCGGCGGCGTGGGGCCCCTTGACATGCATGTCTTACGCTCGGGACATGAGCGAATCACTCCCTGTCGGGCCCGATCCGGAGGCGATCACCAGCTACATCACGACGACGTTTCCCGACGTCGATGTCGTGAGCATCGAAGGCATGCGCTTCTTCTCGCTCGACCCCGAGAAGCACTGGCCGAACTTCGCGACCCTCGTCTGGTCCGACGACACCGATCAGGTCTCGGACCTGTCGCGCCCGGGCGTCTTTCGTCTGAGCATGGGCGTCAACCGACGGGCCTTGGAGCGCATCGCCGCAGCGGAACCGGATCCCGACTACACCTCGCTCGATCGGGTCCTTCCCCACCCCGACTACGCAAGGCAGCTCTGGGTCGCGATCCTCAACCCGAGCGAGTCGACCTTTACCGAGGTCGTCGTTCCGCTGCTGGCGGAAGCGTACGAGCGCCTTGCCGCCCAACGAGCCCGTCATCCGCGCCGCGTGTGACTGCGAGTAGGAGGAAAACCTGATGAGCGATCTCATCGTCGTCGCGTTCGACCAGTTGGACGACGCGCAGAAGGCCATGCAACACGTGCGCCAGCTCGAGAAGCAAGGCCAGATCAAGCTCGAGGACACGGCGGTCCTGTCCCGAGCCGAAGACGGCAAGGTCCACGTCAAGAATGAGCTGACCGGCGCGACGGAGACCGGCGCCGCGATCGGGGCGGTCGTCGGTTCCATCGTCGTGTTCTTCTTCCCGGTCGCTGGGGCGGCCATCGGCGCGGCAGCGGGCGGCGCGATCGGCTCGATGCTCAAGTCCGGGGTCGAGCCCGCATTCGTCAAGGAGATGGAGCAACAGCTCAGCCCCGGGAGGTCGGCGCTGTTCCTGGTCGTCCGCTCGGGCTCGGCGGACACACTCATCGCGGCGCTTCGTCCGTTCAAGGGCGACCTGATCCAGACGACGTTGCCGCCGGAAGCCGAAGAGGAGTTGCGCCGAGCGCTCGCCGTCTAGCGCCAGTCGACGCTGCGCGCCTCCACCTGTTCCTCGACGCCCTTGAGGGTCAGCTGGCGAGGATCCGACATACCGAATCGGATCGGCCCGATGCCCTCGAGCGCCGCGCTCGACACCAGGATCTCCTCGCCCGTGGCGGCGGCGCTGATGCGCGCCGCGACGTGCACGCCTCGACCGCGGTAGTCGCGGCCCTGGCGGGCCGCCTCCGTGGTGTGAAGACCGATCCGCACGAACGGCGCGAACCCATGCTCACGTCGATGGCGCGCGAGTCGGCGCTGGATGTCGACCGCACAGTCGATGGCATCGGCTGCGCGCTCGAAGGCGACGAAGAAGCCGTCACCGGTCGAGTTGACCTCCTCGCCGCGATGTTGCGCGAACGCCGACCGAAGTTCGCGGTCGTGCCAGCGCAGCAGTTCCTCCCACGCGGCGTCGCCGAGCAGGCCGACAAGGTCGGTCGAGGTCACGATGTCGGTGAACATGAACGTCTTGGTCATGCGCCGCGACGATGGCTTCGCCACCGCGGCGTCCTCGCCGAGCAGCGCGTCGACACGCTGCAGATCACGGGTCGCTCCGAGCCGCTCGAAGGCGGTGCGCGCCGCACGCAGGTCGCGGCGGGCGGCGGTCTCTTCGCCCTCAGCCGCGAGTGCCTCGGCATAACGGAGTCGGGCCAGCGCGCTCTCATAGGGCAGATCGGTCTCCTGCCACAGCCGCCACGAGCGTCCGAGGATCGGTGACGCTTCAGCCGGCCGATCCTCGCCGAGCAGCAGCTCACCGCGCCCGGTGAGCGCGCCGGCCTCGAAGACCGGTCGCTGGAAGTCCGCGGCGATCCGCTCCAGCTCGTCGACGGCACGTCCAGCGGTTTCGAGGTCGCCGGCGGCGAGCGCGATGTCGATCTGCGCCGGCAATAGGCGGGCACGGGTGGCGCGGTCGGCCGGACCGTCGGGCCCGCCGGTCAGCGCGAGCGCGCGTGCGATCGACCGCGTGGCCTCGTCGACTTCGCCGCGGGCCAGCTGCAGCATCGCCAGCCCAGGCTGGGCGTCGTGACCGTACTCGTATGCCCGATCGAACGCCTCGGCGGCAGCGTCGAGGTCGCCCATGCGGAGGCGGACCTCGCCGACCTGGTAATGGGCCCACCCCATCGAATCAAGGAGGCCGAACCGCTCCAGTTCCTCGCACGCCTGGCGGGCTTCCTGCTCCGCCTCGGGCCACAGGCCCCGAAGCATCTTGAGCTCGGCACGGTGGACGCGACAGATGCCGGGGTAGCCGCCGACCGCCTGGCGGTGCATCCAGCGCTCGCTCTCCTCGACCCATTGGCTGGCTCGCTTGTAGTCGCCGATGTTGCGACATGCTGCGATGGTGTTGCAGTAGATGTCGCTGGCCACGCGGAGATCCAGCTGACCCGATGACGCGGCCGTGGCAGACTCGTCGATGAGCGCGAGGCCGGTCTGCCAGTTCCCGGCAAACACCTCCGCCATGCCTTTGAAGCTCATGGCCATGAACAGCGAAGACCGATCATCGTGCTTCCGAGCCAGCTCCATCGCACGATCGGCGAGCTCGATCCCCGTCGCGAACTGGCCACCCATCAACGCACCGAGAGCATGAAAGACGGTCATGCGAGCGTGCATGTGGGATTCGGGCGCGCCTTCGAGCAGATGCCCGGCGCGCATGAGCCAGCCACCGCCGATGGATTCCAGCCGACGCCGGAACGCCTGATATGCCAGCTGCAGGGCGACCCATGCGGCTTCCTCGGACGCCCCGGCCTCCGAATATCCGGTGAAGGCGCGTTCAAGAGCCTCGGCGGCCTCGTGCGGATGTCCCGCCCACCACTGGGCGGCGCCCAGCAACTCGAGGTCCGCTGGGGCCAGCCCGCCGTCGCGATCGACCGCGTCGAATGCCTCGACAGCCTCCGTCCAGGCGTGCCGGTCGACCGCGTCGCGACCGAGCTCGACTGTCTGGACCGACATCAGCGGTCTCGCCTCCGCAGTGCACGTCCCGTAGGGGATGCGAGGATACGGTACGCCCGCGTCCACCCCGTCGCCAGTGTTGGCGCTGGATGGATCCATCGCTCGGAGTCACGCGTATCGTTAGTCGATGACGCGCGTGGCGCTCCTGGGCTGGGTGGCGCTGATGACCGTCGTGGCGTGCGGCGGTCCGCCCCCATCAGGGAGTCCCGCGTCGAGCGCGACAGCCGGCCCGTCGTCGGCGGCGAGCGCCGAGCCCAGCGGCGTAGCGCGACCATCCGGTCCGATCGCGTCGTCCGGCTCGATCGCGACTCGTAACGCCGATGGGTCGCTGTCGCTGGTGTCGGCGGACGGGGCGGCGACGCTGCTTGCGGATCCGGCGAACGGCACGTTCGGGTTCCCGACCTGGTCCCCCGATGGCACCCACATCGCGACCGTGCGTTCGAGGCAGACGGCCGGCGCGGACCTGGTCGTCTTCGACGCGACGAATGTGGCGGAGGCGCCGATGGAGCCAGCCGTCATCCTCAGCAACGAGACGATCGAGCCGTTCTACCTCTTCTGGACGCCCGATAGCCAGGCCGTGTCGTTCCTCGCCACCGAAGCGGACGGCCAGCTCGCGCTGAGGATCGCGCCGAGCGACGGCAGTGCCCCGCTCGACGGGACCGGGCCCGGCGCGAGGGTCCGCACCGGCAACCCGTTCTACTACGACTGGATCGGCCGGGACAGGCTGCTGGCGCACATCGGGACCGGCCCCGAGGCGTTCCTTGGCGAGATCGGCCTCGACGGCGAAGCCGCTGGGACCGGGTTCGGCGACCCCGGCGAATTCCGGTCGGCGGTCGTGAGCCGGGACGAGGCGTCGATCGCATTCGTGCGTGGCCGCGACCGGACCGACAGCTCCATCGTCGTCGCGTCGCGAGACGGCACGGACGCGCACGAGATGCCGGTCTTCGGCCCCTCGGCGATGGCGTTCGCACCGAGCGGCGAGACCCTCGCGACCATCGCCCCGCACGAGCCGATCCCGCCGGACGTCGCCTTCCCGGTCGGCCCGCTCCGGCTCATCGACGGCGCAAGCGGCGAGATCCGAACGCTCATCGATGGCTTCGTGGTCGGGTTCTGGTGGTCGCCCGACGGGCGGACGATCGCGGCGCTGCGGGTGCAACCGGCCGTGGGCTCGGCCTCGCCATCCGGCGGTGTCCCAGCTCCCGCGGAGCAGGAACGTGACGTGCGGCTGCTCTTCGTCGATGTCGAGTCGGGCGCCACGAGGTCCCAGCCCGTCGTGACCCCCGGCCAACGATTCATCGAGACGCACCTGGCGTACTTCGATCAGTACGCGCTGAGCCATCGGATCTGGGCGCCCGACAGCTCGTCGATGCTGCTGCCCGAGGTCGGCGAGGATGGCGTGACGCGCGTCACGGTCCGCTACGTGGACGGCCGGGCGCCGACCCACCTCGACGGCGAGGCGGCGTTCTGGAGCCCGTGAGGCTGCGTCTACGCCTCCGTCGGTAGCCCGCTATAGCGTCGCGATCACCCCGAGCGAGATCCCGTAGCCGGCACGCTTCTGTAGCGGCGGCATGAGTGTCATCTGGCCGAGCGGCGCCTCCGGGAACCAGCGGACCCATTCCTCCTGGAACTCGTCGAAGTCGGTCGCGTCCTTCAACGACCAGTTGGCCCAGACCACCTTCTCCAGGGAGCTCCCCGCGCCCTCGAGCCGTTCCTTCAGGTTCGCCATGCAGCGGCGGGTCTGGTCCTTGATCGAGCCGGTCACGACCTGGCCGGTGTCGTGGTCGACCGGTCCGATCGACGAGACGTAGACCATGCCACCCGCGACGACGGTCTTGCCGTCGTTGGTCGGCACGGGCGTGAATTCGGCGTGGGTGTTCTGCCGGGCGCCGAATCGGCTCTTCAACGGCCGGATGGGGTTCTCCGGGTCCTCGGGCGGGATCCCGAACTCGCCCGGCGGCAGCTCGATCCCGGCCCGCTTGAACTGACTCATGAACGTGGGCCGGATCCCGGTCGGTTTCAATGCCCCTTCGATCTTGCCTTCCTTGTAGCCGGTCTGCACGAACGTGAAGATGTCCTGGGTCAGGATCTCGTCGTCCTCGACGCCGTAGATCTCGGTGATGTTGACGATCTTCCGCGTGCCGTCCTTGAGCCGGGCGGTGTGGACGATGAGGTCGACCGCCGACGCCATCTGCTCGCGGATCGCCCGCAGCGGGAGCTGGTAGCCCGTCATCAGGACCATGGTCTCGAGGCGACGGAGCATGTCCTTGGGGCTGTTCGCGTGGCCGGTCGATAGCGACCCATCGTGGCCGGTCGTCATCGCCTGGAGCATGTCGAGCGCCTCGCCCGCACGACACTCGCCGACGATGATGCGGTCAGGCCGCATGTGCATCGCGTTGCGCAGCAGGCTGCGGATCGTGATCTCGCCCTCGCCCTCCAGGTTCGGGGGGCGCGACTCGAGCGTGATCACGTGATCCTGGCGGAGCTGGAGCTCGGCCGCGTCCTCGATCGTGACGATGCGTTCGTCGTTCCCGATGAACGACGAGAGCACATTGAGGGTCGTCGTCTTGCCCGATCCGGTGCCACCCGACACGAAGAGGTTGAGGCGGGCCTCGATGCACGCGTGGAGGAACTCGAACATGTCGGGCGTGGCGGTCCCGAACTTGATCAGATCGTCGACCGTGAACGGCGTCTGGGCGAACTTGCGGACGGTGATGACCGGGCCGACCAGCGACAGGGGTTCGATGACCGCGTTCACCCGGGAGCCGTCCGGAAGCCGGGCATCGACCCGCGGGCTGGTTTCGTCGATCCGCCGTCCGAGCGGGGTGATGATCCGGTCGATGATGCGAAGGACGTGCTCGTTGTTGAGGAACACGCTATCGATGCGCTGGATCTTGCCGCGCCGCTCGATGTAGATGTGATTCGGCCCGTTGACCATGACCTCGGTGATCGTCGGGTCGGCCAGCAGCGGCTCCAACGGTCCGAAGCCGGTGACGTCGTGGACCATCTGCCCGACCATGCGCGTGCGTTCTTCGCGAGTGACCGCGAAGACACCATCCGCGATGACGCGATCGACGAGCGCCTCGATCCGCTTGTGGACGTCCTCGTCCTTGCCGTCGAGCAGCGTCTTGAAGGCGTTGACGACCTCCTTCTGGAGGCGCAGCCGGACTTCACGGATCAGGTCCTCGCGGGACGGCGCGGGCGCGGGTCTCATCAGGCCGCCCGTGGGAGCCGGGCCGACGGGGACGAGTGGCGTATCGGGTGTCGTGGGTTCCGGCGCCGCCTCGGGCATCGTCGCGACCGACGCCAGGTCGGCCGTGTGGGTCCCGTTCGTCTCCGCGTCGGGCGCCGCAGCGCCTTCCCCTGCCGCAGCGGCGGCCTCTCGCGCCCTCGCCTGCTGCGCGCGCTCCATCCGTTGAAGCAGCGACATGACCTGACCCCCTGAGGATGGCCTGGCCCGACCGGATGTCCGTTTTGGCGGGCCAGATGCCCTTCGGCCGGGTCCTGGGTGAGGATAGCCCTTTCTTCCTACGGCGGGGTGCTTGGAGGCAACGGCCGGATGAATGTGACGGCGTCAGGGCACCGGCCATCCGCCCACAGCACTGCGGCTAACCCCACCTAAGAAGACGCCCGGTGGCTGGCTGGGCGATGCCCTCCCCCGCGGCGACAGTGGAGGCCGGCACGACGAAGACGGCCATCGGCCGCTGACCCGCGTGCCACGGACGAAGGAGGGAAGGACATTCGATGCGGGTCCACCGCGCTCTTCTCTACACAGGGGTCTTCCTGGTCGCCAGCGGTGGCGTGCTGGTGGCCGCCGACGCAAGCGGCGTCGCTGCCGCGACCATCGTCGATGCGCTGCGGCTGTGGCCGCTGGCGGTCATCGCGGTCGGCGCCGGCCTCGTCCTGCGCCAGTCGCGGTTCAGCCTTCAGGGCGGGCTGATCGCCGCCGCGCTCCCCGGGCTCGTCCTGGGCGGTGCCATCGCTGCAGCCCCGACCCACCTACCTGATTGCGAGCTGTACTCGCAGGTCGCGATCAGACAGGCCATCCAACGCGAGATCGCGGATGCGATCCGCCGCGACGACCTCGACATCGATACTGTCGATATCCATCCGATGGGAGGATGCACGTGAACCGCCGTCTTTATCGCTGCCGCCATGATCGCAAGCTCGCCGGGGTCGCCGCGGGCCTCGCCGAGTTCTACGGACTGGACCCGACCCTCATGCGGGTGCTCTGGTTCCTGTCGATCTTCGTGACCGGTGGGCTCAGCATCCTGCTCTACATCGGCCTCGTGATCATCGTGCCGCTCGAGCCGCTGACCGCGGCGGAAGCGGCGATCGTCGCCGCCGGCGGCGAGGTCGAGGGACACCGCCACGCTTCGGGTGGCGCTGGCACCGGCCGGGTGTCGATGTTCGTCGGGGGCGTGCTCATCCTGTTCGGGGCGCTCGCGCTGGTCGATGCGGTGCTGCCCGCCTGGACGGACTCGTGGCGCTACCTGTGGCCGGCGTTCCTCGTCGGGCTCGGTGGGTTGCTGATCGCATGGGCGATCCGGCGCGGCCAGCCCGACCAGCCCGGCCAGCGCGAACAGCCCGAGGCGTGATCGAGACGGCAATCCTCCTGCTCGGGCTGCTGTTGATCGGCGCCGGGCTTGGGGCGGCCCGGATCCCCGGCGGAGCGACGTTCGCTCGGCCGGGGATCACGTATTCCCCCCTGCAGACCTTCCTGCTGGCGCCGATCCATCCCGCGACGTGGTACGCGAGCGGCGCCATCGCTCTCGGCCTGTTCGTCGGGGTCGGTGCCGCGGCGATCATCCTGTCGATCGCATCGACCGGGCTCTCCCTCCTCCTCGCGGGGATCGGCGTGTTGCTCCTGGCCATCGCCATCGAAGGGTCGCGGCTCGTCGCACGCATCGAGCGTTGGCGGGTGTTCGCCGGCGAACCCTTCCGGCCGCCGGCGCATCCGTACAAGCCCCTGCGCGGCGATTTCCTGGACCTGCTGCGCGCAGAGTTCACCGACGAGAGCCGCTGGCGCGACGTGCTGTACGTCGCGGTCAACCTGCCGCTGACCGTCATCGAGTTCGCGGTCATCGCCTTCGTCTGGCTCGCGGCGCTTGTCATGGTCACCATGCCGATCTGGTACACGGCCCCGGCCGGCTCGGCGCCCACCTGGCTCGGGTCGATCGCCGGAGTCGCCCTGCTGCCGGTCGCGGCCTCGCTGTCGCAGCTGGTCATGCGGCTCCACCGGTCGGTCGTGACCGGATTGCTGTGCACGTCGGAGAGTCGCGAGTTGCGGCGCCAGGTCGAGAGGTTGCGGGAGAGCCGCTCGGCCGTGCTGGATGTCGAGGCCAGCGAGCTGCACCGGATCGAGCGGGACCTCCACGATGGCGCCCAACAGCGCCTGGTGATGCTGTCGATCGACCTCGGCCTTGCCGGTGAGCGGATCGACACCGACCCGGCCGCTGCGAAGCAGTTGATCCTCGAGGGGCAGGCGCAGGCGCGTGAGGCACTCGCCGAGATCCGCCAGCTCGTCCGCGGGATCGCGCCGTCGATCCTGCTGGATCGCGGGCTCGTCCCCGCGCTCGAGTCGATCTCGGGGCGCCTGCCTGTGCCGACGGTCATCAGGAGCGAGCTCGTACCGGGCGAGCGATTTCCCGCGGCTCTGGAGCGGGCCGCGTATTTCGTGGTCGCCGAGGCGTTCGCCAACGTCGCCAAGCACAGCGGCGCGACCCGGTGCGAGGTGCGTTGCCGGCGTGAGGACGGGCGGCTCGTCGTCGAGGTCTGGGATGACGGTGCCGGAGGCGCTGGGCTCGAACCCGGTGGCGGCCTCGAGGGCCTGGCCGGCCGTGTCGCCGGTGTCGACGGGACCTTCTCGATCAGCAGCCCGGCCGGAGGTCCGACGATCGTGCGTGCCGATCTCCCGTTGGTAGCGGTCGAGCCCGAGGCGCCTCGCTAGGACCCGAGATAGGTCAGGACCGCAAGCACGCGACGATGGTCGTCCTGCGAATCGGGCAGGTCGAGCTTGCCGAAGATGTTGCTGATGTGCTTCTCGGTCGCGCCCTCGGTGATGCTCAGCAGCCTGGCGATCCCGAGGTTGGTACGACCCTCGGCCATCGCCGCCAGGACCTCTCGCTCGCGGGGCGTCAGGGCGGAGACCGGATGGTCGGCGCGGTTGCGGACCATGAGCTGGGCGACGACCTCCGGATCCAGCGCCGTCCCTCCTCGAGCTACCCGCTGCAGTGCGTCCATGAATTCAGGGATGTCACCGACGCGGTCCTTCAACAGATAGCCGACGCCCCCGGCGCCGTCGGCCAGGAGCTCCGTCGCGTACTGGCGCTCGACGTACTGGCTCAGCACGAGGATCGGGGTGCCTGGCACCCGCCGACGGGCCTCGATCGCCGCCCGCAGGCCCTCGTCCCGCTGGCTTGGCGGCATCCGGACATCGACGACGGACACGTCCGGTCGCTCCCGCTCCACGGCCTCGACGAACGCCTCGCCGTCGCCGACCTTGGCCACGACCGTGCCGCCCGATTCCTCTATCAGCCGGGCGATCCCCTCGCGGATCAGTGCCGAGTCCTCCGCGATCACGACGCGGAGCGGTGTGGCGTGGGAACCGCCCGGTAGACTCATCGGGGAAGCATGGAGGACGGAGCGACATGGACCTCGGCGCATTCTCGGTGAGCCTCTCGGTCAAGGATCTCGAGGCATCGAAGGCGTTCTACGAGCAGCTCGGCTTCGTCCAGTTCCACGGGGACGCCTCGCAAGGCTGGGTGATCCTCAAGAACCGCGATCACGTGATCGGGCTGTTCCAGGGCATGTTCGAGAAGAACACGCTCACATTCAATCCCGGATGGGACGCCGGCGCCAACCCGGTCGACCCGTTCACCGATATCCGCGACCTGCAACGCCAGCTGCGCGAGCAGGGCATGCAGTTCGTGGCGGCGGTCGACGAATCAGGCTCGGGTCCCGGCAGCTTCATCATCGAGGACCCGGACGGGAACCCGATCTTCGTCGACCAACACCGCTGATCGGCGCCGTCACTCCGTTCCTGCCGGCTGATCCATCGTGACGACGACCTTACCCTTCGCCTTGCCATCCTCGACGTGCCGGAGCGCTTCGACGACCTCGCGCAACGGGTAGCGCCGGTCGATCACCGGCCGCACCTTGCCCTCGGCGATCAGCTCCTTGAGCCGGTCGACGTCGGGCGGGTGGAATGGCTTCCACCAGAACATCAACCCCGAGTATCGATCGCTGCGGAGCGACAGCAACGCCCCGATCAGCAGGGCGTCGAGCAGGGGCCACGTATTGCCGCCGAGCGTCAGGTACACGCCGTTCGGGCGCAGCGCGCGGCGTGATCGGCGGATCGACTGGTGGGAGTCCGTATCGAGGATCCAGTCGTAGCGTTCGCCGGTCTTCGTGAAGTCGACCTTCGTGTAGTCGATGACGTGGTCGGCGCCCAACGAGCGGACGAGGTCGAGCTTGGCCGTGCTGGCGACGCCGGTCACCTCGGCGCCCATCGATTTCGCGATCTGGACCGCGAAGGGTCCGACATTGCCCGATGCGCCATTGATCAGGACCTTGTCGCCAGCTTTGGGCGTTCGGCCTTTTCGTAGTCGAAGGCCCTGGAGGGCGAGGACCGCCGAGTGCGGCAGGGTCGACGCCTCCTCGAAGCTCATGCCACTCGGCATCAGCTCGAACGTCTTCTCCGACGCGCACACGAACTCACGAAACGTGCCTTCTCCGAAGGTGAAGCTGTCCGACATCACTCGATCGCCCGGTCGAAAGCGAGTCACCCCCGGTCCGACCGATTCGACGTCGCCGGCCACATCGACCCCGACGCTCCTGTTGCGGGGCCCCCGCAGCCCGACGAACAACCGGATGAAGCCCGGACGCGGCTTGAGCCCGTCGAGATCGGCACGATTCACCGACGCGGCGTGGACGCGGACAAGGAGCTGGTCCCCCGTGGGGACGGGACGCTCGATATCGCGCAGCTCGACGACCTCGGGCGGCCCGTAGCGCTCGTGGATCGCGGCCTTCATGGGTCCTCCTCGCGTGGGGTCATGTGCCGATGACGATCGACTCGAGGACCGGCTCGGCGACCGTAAGGGCGTGCTCCCAATCCGCCGTAGAGCCACCGACCATGACTGCCAGAACGCCATCAGGCGTATCGAGCAGCGCGATCCACAGGCGTCGGTCGGCGTCGACGCCGAGGCGGCCCGCCGGGACATCGAAGATCGGCGCGTGCGCAGGGCCCGGGTTCTCGACCTCCAAGACGGTTCCGGTCTGCCGGCCGAGCCGGGACTCGCTCTCGTCGATCGTCACCAGGCCTGGGTTCTCCTTGATCGCGGCGACCGCGTCGCCGGCCGATGTGGCCTGGATGGTCGCTCCGTTCGCGCCGACGACGCCGCCGGGGAGCGCGAACTGCACGGCGATGACATCGGGCGTGCCCTGCTGCTGCTGGACGTCGAAGAAGCCGGCCGTGACCGACCCGACGTACCAACCCTCGCCGACCTCGAAGGTGATCGGCGGACGGAAGTCGCTCCGCGTGTATGTCCCGGGCGGCAAGGCCCCGGAGGTTTGGCGAAGGTCGGTCGGCAGGGTCGTCCCCGTCGTCGCAGATGGCGACAGGACCCCTTCCGAGGCTACGGCGGGGGACGCGGCGGCGGACGGGGTCGCGCTAGGGCTGGGTGCCGGGTCACACCCGACGAGCAGAAGCGCGATGAGCGCTACGAGGGTCGTTCGGCGCATGGCGAGATGCTATCCGCTGGAGCGGGCCACCTCGCGGCGCACCGCCTTCGGGTCTTTCCCGAGGTCGAAGCCCTTGTAGGCCGCCTGGCGGACGAGACCGTCCCCTGTCCAGCCGGCGAACTCGGCGCGGATCACGAGTTCAGGCCGGATCCAGTTGGCGTCCTTGGCCACCGGCCGTGGCAGCGGCCCGTCGAAGGGCGGTTCGTCGACGGCAAGCGGCGCGAGTGCCGCCAGTAGTTCCGCGCGGCTGTCGCGTGTGAAGCCGGCACCCACCTTGCCGGCGTAGCGCAGCGCGCCGTCCTCGTAAACGCCGACGAGGAGTGCGCCGAGGTCGACCGCGGAGCCCAGGCCACGCTTCCAGCCGCCCACGATGAGCTCCTGCTCGGGGCGGATCTTGATCTTCTGCCAGGACATGGTTCGCGCGCCGGGCTGGTACGGCGCCCGGCGGTCCTTGGCCATGATCCCCTCGAGCCCGCGCGCCTGGGCGGCCTCGTAGAACGCGATCCCCTCTCCTTCGATGTCCTCGCTCAGCCGCACGCGTGGATCCGGTCGAAGCACATCCGCGAGGAGTCTGCGGCGCACCTCGAGTGGTTCGTCGAGCAGCGATCGGCCGTCGAGGTACAGCAGGTCGAACACCTCGTAGACGAACGGGTTGACGGCCCCACCGACGCCGCGGCCCTTGATGCGCGCCTGGAGGAGCGCGAAGTCCGGTTCGCCGTGGTCGTCGAGCGCGATGACCTCCCCATCGACGATCGCCTGTCTGGCCGAGATCCAGCCCTTCGGCTCGAGGAACTGGCCGAAATAGCGTGCGGCGTCCTGCTGACCGCGTGTCCAGAGTCGGACGGATTCCTTGTCGACGACCGCTTCGACCCGGAACCCGTCCCATTTGATCTCGAACGACCAGTCCGGGTGGTCGAATGGGGCGGCGACCAGGGTCGCCAGCATCGGCGGGATGAAGGCCGGCATCTTGGCGGGCATCGGTCAGTGGATCTCCCGGGCGGCGAGCGCGACGAGACGACGGATCTCCTTGTCGAGCAGGCGACGGTACAGCCGGGGGAACTGCAGTATCCGGGTCAGGCCGGCGATCTTGCCGTCGACATCGATCGCATGTCGGATCCGGACACCGGCCGGGCTCGGCGCGACCTCGTAGGTGTTGGTAACGAGCATGCCCATCGGTCGCACCTCGCACACCACCAGCCGATCAGGCTCTACCCGCACCACGCGGACCGGATAGACCGTGCCATAGCCGGCCTTCACCTCGACGATGGCGCCTTCCACGACGGGTCCGATCGCGCGAGCCCATCGGGTGTTGTGCCCCCAGCTGCCCCATGTCGAGGGATCGGTATAGAAGCGGAAGATCTGGCTCGGGGTCAGCGCTGCTTCGCGGACGCTTTCGATCGACCAGGACACGACACCCTCCTGCCTGTCGACATCTGTGCCGTGCCTAGCATGACCGGCTCGGCGTGCTCAAGCAGCGACGGTGTTGCCGGGCGTCTCGCGGGCGAGGAAGTCGGTGACGGTCCGGACGCAGAAGTCGATGTCGTCGAGCCAGGGCGTGTGCCCGGCGCCTGGCACGAGCTCCAGCTGAGCCCCGGGGATCCGCGCCACCAGGGCACGCGCTGTCGCCTCACCACCGAACGGATCGTGAGTGCCCCAGACGAACAGCGTCGGGCAGGTGACTGCCGACAGGCTGTCATCGCCCAGGTACAGCCGCTCGAGGCCGCGGAGCGGGGAGATCAAGGCGCGCGCGGGGGCAAACTCGTTGCGCATCGTGTCGGTGTGCCGGAGCAGGGCCAGGAAGCAGTCGAGATCCTCGGTGGTGATCCGGCCGTCATCGAGCTTGGGGCCGTGTCCGAATCCGCGGAACAGCACCCTCATGGAGTGTCGGTTGGCCGGCATCGACGTCATCAGTCGGCTGACGCCCGGCAGACCCATGAGGCGGAGTGAGAGCGGCAGCCGCCCGGTCGGGGCACCGAGCGGCCAACTGAGGTGGACCATGCGGTCGATGCGCTCGGGCGTGGCTGCTGCTGCGCGGAGGGCGATGAAGCCGCCGAACGACGCCGCAACGAGGTTGCTCGACCGAATGCCGAGTGCGTCGAGGATGTCGGCGACGAGCGTATCGGCGATCTCGGCGAGACTGGTCGCGTCGATCCGACGCGTGATCGGCTTGCTGAGCCCGGTCCCGGGCCGGTCGAGGACGATGCAGCGGTACCCCGGGAACCTTGCGACCAGCCCCGCCCAGCTTGCGCCGCTCGTGCTCGCGCCGTGGATGAACAGCACGGGCGGTCCCTCGCCGATCTCCTGGACGCGGACGTCGACGTCATTTCGCTCCAGGTGGAGCCAACGTTCGAGCGGCTGGACCCCGAGTGACTTCCACAGCCGTTCCTCGGCCGCGCGGTAGGCGAGCTCATCCATGGTGATCCCCCACAGTGTCGCCTGCTACCTGCGAACCCGCCACAGACCGGTGATGCCGGCGACGATCAGGGCGCCGGCCGCCACCGCCAACGCCGCAGGGGCGCTGCGCGCGAGATCCCTGAATGGGGCAAGGACCGGCGCGGGCAGCGCTCGCTTGCCGCGCTTGCCGCGCTTGCCTTTCTTGCCCGACTTCTTCGCGTTCTTCGCCATGAGCACTGGTCCTCCGTCGATGGCAGAGCGCAAGCGTCGGGCACGAAGGGTTGACGACGCCCTAGCCGCGGGACGACGGACCTTGCACCGGCATCGGAAGACGATCGACGGCGCGCGGCACTCTCCCGGGTCTTGTGCATTGACCCGGCCTCGTCAAAGCCTCGCTACCGGGGGCTTAGGCGACGACTGCCAGCATGCTGGTCCTTCCGCGCCCCCGCTGGCCAGCGTCCCAGCACGACAAATGCGTCCGTGCCGGCGCGAAGCAGCACGCCGACCGGCTACGGCCCGCCTGGCGGGGGTTGGACGAGTCCGTCCAAAAAGAGAAGGTCACCCGGGGAGGCGGCGGTGGCCGTTGGACGACCCTGCGCCGGCTCGACACGGACTTGCAAGTCGAACACCGGTGGTGACGTGTCACCCGTGGCGCACTCCGACCTAGCGTCACGCAAAGTCCTTCGCCCGCAGGAGTCATCCGATGCCCGTTACCGATATCCAGGACTGGGGAGATGCCGTCTTCCTGTCCCTCTCGAATGCGCTGAACGCGTTCCTCAACGCGATCCCGCTCGTGATCGGCGCCCTGCTGATCATCATCATCGGCTGGATCATCGCGGCCGCCCTCGCCCGACTCGTGACCGAGGTGCTGCGGCGGATCGGTGCCGATCGACTGTTCGCCGAGCACAGCGGCCGCGTCTATGGCGATCGCACGCGCGAGATCAAGCCGAGCGTCGTCGGCGGCGAGCTGGTCAAGTGGCTGGTGCGTCTCGTGTTCCTGGTGGCCGCGGCCAACGTCCTCGGTCTGACCCAGGTCAGCGAGTTGCTCAACGACGTGCTGCTGTGGATCCCGAACCTGATCGTCGCGGCGATCATCCTCCTTGTGGCGCCGCTCCTCGCCAGGTTCGTCCGTGGGGCGATCGAGGTCGGCGCTGGCGAGATGGGGTTCACCAACGCCCCGCTGCTCGGGCGGATCGCCGAGATCGCCATCGTGGCCTTCGCCGTGATCGTCGCGATCAACCAGATCGGGATCGCAGCGAACCTCGTCAACACGCTGTTCATCGGTGTGGTCGCCGCCGTGGCGCTGGCATTCGGTCTGGCGTTCGGCCTTGGTGGTCGAGACGTGGCCGCCCAGTTGACGCAGCGGTGGTACACCCAGTCGCAGGAAGCAGCCGCCCGCGTCAAGGCGCACGCCGAGGGCGCCGCGCAAGACACGGAGACGGCTGTCACTCGACCCGCGACCGGGCGAGCAGCACCGGGCTCGGCGTCAGCCAAGCCTCGCCCGTAACGGTCCTTCCACCGCGAGAGCCGGTCCCGGGGGCCGGCTCTTCTCCTTGCGCCAGCCTTGTTTGTAACGGCGCGGGCACGAGCATGCCCTATGGTGCAGAGCGTGGCGACGAACGCCGCGCCGCATGGAAACGAGCATGGATCGAACGCTCGTCCAACGGGCTCAGCAGGGCGATCACGCCGCATTCACCGAACTGGCTGAAGCGGCGACCAATCGTCTCTACGCCGTCGCGACGCTCATCCTCCGCGATCCGGACCGCGCCCAGGACGCAGTCCAGGACGCGCTAGTCTCGGCCTGGCGAGACGTGCGTGCCCTCCGCGATCCAGAGGCCTGGGATGCGTGGCTCCATCGCCTCGTCGTCCGCTCCTGCTACAGGGAGGCTGACCGGCGTCGCCGGAGCCTCCGGATCGATAACGCGATGGAATGGACTCCCGCGACGGTCGACGATTCTGGTTCAAGCCTCGCCGACCGCGATGAGATCGAGCGTGGTTTCCGGCACCTGAGCGTCGAAGAGCGCTCGATCCTCGTTCTGCATTTCCACGCGGGCCTGTCGGCCTCCGAGACGGGCGACGTCCTCGGTGTCTCCGAAGGAGCCGCTCGATCGCGGTTGCATCGTGCTTTGCGCTCGATGCGGGCTGCACTCGAGGCCGATGCCCGCACGACCCAATACAACCCGGGGCGACCGGCATGAACACGTCCAACGGTCTCGAACGCGATCTGGCGAGGTGGATGGAGGATGTCGCGCCGCGGCGCGCGCCCGACCATCTCGCCCCGTCGGTCGCGGCACGTACAGGATCGATTCGTCCACGTCCGCGCTGGCTCGCCCGCCTCTTGGAGTCACCGATGCAATCCCAGCTTTCTGTGGGGGCGCGCCGCGCATTCGGCCGTCCCGCGTTGGTCTTCCTTGTCGCGCTGATCGTGGTCGTCCTGATCGCAGGTGCCATCACGATCGGGTCCCAGCTCCTGCCGCGACCGCAACTCCCCCCGCCCTTCGGCGTGGCCACCAACGGCCTGATCGCGGCCGATGTCGGCGGTCAGATCGTGGTGATGGAGCCAGATGGATCTGACGCCCGACCGCTCGACCTGCCGTTCACCGAGCTATCCCAGGTGTCGTTCTCACGGGATGGCACCCGGTTCGCCGCGTTCGCCAAGAACGATCCTGCAGCCCGATTCGATGCGCAGTTGATCGTGGCCAACGCGGACGGAACGGGCGCCTATTCCCTTGGGCCGGAGGTCGGCATCCCAGAGGATCGATCGAGGATCGCCTGGTCGCCTGACGATCGGCGCCTCCTCTTCAGCAGTAGCGGCACGCTGTACTTGGCCGAACTCGATGCCCGCACCGTCGAGACATTCGGGGCGGAAGATGTCGCGCGACGGGACCCGACCTGGTCGCCCGACGCTCGCATCGCCTATCAGTGCCTGCGGGCCGATGGAACGCTCCACCTTTGCGTGATGGACGGCGACCGGACCGGCGAGCAGGTCATGGTGACCTCTCCTGGGACGCTCTATGCGTTCCAGGGAAGCTCGTGGTCACCCG
>DATAFZ010000106.1:0-16512 GCA_036257225.1 Candidatus Limnocylindrales bacterium
CTGCCCTTTGCCACTAGCTCGCGACCACGCCAGCCATCGCCGGGATGACCTCCCGGCCGATGCGCTCGAGCTGCGCGCGCTCGTCGCCGTTCATCAGGTACACATTGAACTGCGTGACCCCGGCGTCCGCGAGCACGCGCAGCTTGTCGACCACCTCGGGAAGCTCGCCGAGCACGCAGAACCGGTCCGTCACCTCGTCGCCGACAAAGCCGGCGTTCGAGGATCCGACCTCGGCGTGGTGGTGGTAGTCGTACCCGGTGCGGTCGGTGATGTAGCCCGTCAGCGATTCCGGCAGCTCTTCGCGCGGGTATTTGTTGACGAGGTCGACCACGTGGTTCGAGACCAACGCCGGGAACCAGCGCGTGCGCTC
Organism: Candidatus Limnocylindrales bacterium; assembly: GCA_036257225.1. GTDB lineage: Bacteria > Chloroflexota > Limnocylindria > Limnocylindrales > CSP1-4 > SPCO01. The sequence goes on from DATAFZ010000106.1 coordinate 371, forward strand.
GCGACCGAGGTCGCGCGGACCCACATGGGCAGGGGCCGCCGCCTGGACCTTGAGGGAGCCCGGATCGCGGCCGGCCGCGCTGGCGGCCTCGCGCAGCTGCCCGACGAACCAGCGGATGAGGTCCGGGTCGGCCAGTTGGAGGATGAGCCCGTCCGCGACCCGGCCGGTCATCGCGATGGCCATCGGCCCGTAGCCGGCTACCCAGACGGGCAGCGTCCAGCCGCGGGTCCAGGGAAACGTCAACTCCGTTCCCTCGTAGGTGATGGTCCCGCCACCGACCAGCGTCCGGATGACGTTGATCGCCTCCTCGGTGTGGGCCAGCGTGATCGGGGGCTTGCCGAGCATGCGCCGGGCCGAGTCGCCGCGACCGATGCCGAGGTCCATCCGGCCCTCGCTGATCTCGTTCAACGTGGCCAGGGAGGACGCGGTCACCGACGGCTCACGAGTGCCCGGGTTGGTGACACACGTCCCGAGCCGCAACCGCTCGGATACGCCCGCCATCAGCGTCAGCAGCGGGTAGGGGTCGCGCCACAGCACGTGGCTGTCGAACAGCCAGCCGTGCCCGAATCCGGCGACTTCGGCCTGCCGCGTCAGCGCAAGGGTGCGCTCGATCGTGTGGTCGGGCTTGAGGGTGAAACCGAAGTTCATGGTCTTGGCAACCTCGACGGCGATCCGGCGCTCGCCCTCCGAACAGCAAGGCGACGCTCCGCTAGCCATTGCTGTGAGGACTCGGCTGTCCTCCTCCTGACAGCCGAGCCGGCGCGGATGATAGCGCCTACGGGCGTGTCAAGTCGGCGTAGGCATCGGGACGTCGGTCACGGAAGAACTGCCAGGTGTTGCGGACCTCGGCGATCTTGTCGAGATCGAGGTCCCGGACGATGAGCTCCTCGTCGTGTGCCGAGCCGACGTCGCCGACGAACTGCCCGCGCGGATCGACGAAGTAGCTCTGCCCATAGAAGTCGTCGTCGCCGAACTCCTTCTCGATACCGACCCGATTGATCGTGCCGACGTAGTAGCCGTTCGCGACGGCATGGCTCGGCTGCTCGATGCGCCAGAGGTACTCGGACAGGCCGCGCGACGTGGCCGACGGGATGAACACGATCTCGGCCCCGTTGAGGCCGAGCGCCCGGGCCCCCTCAGGGAAGTGGCGGTCATAGCAGATGTACACGCCGACCCTCCCGACCGCGGTCTCGAAGACCGGATAGCCCATGTTGCCGGGCCGGAAGTAGAACTTCTCCCAGAAGCCCTTGACGTGCGGGATGTGGGTCTTGCGGTACTTGCCGAGATACGTCCCATCGGCGTCGATCACGGCCGCGGTGTTGTAGTAGATGCCGGACGCCTGGGCATCCTCCTCGTACATCGGGGCGACCACGACCATGCCAGTCTGCTTGGCCAGGTCCTGCATCCGCTTGGTCGTGGGACCGTCCGGGATCAGCTCCGTGTAGCTGTAGTACTGGGCGTCCTGGACCTGGCAGAAGTACGGCCCGTAGAAGAGCTCCTGGAAGAGGATCACCTGGGCGCCATCCTTGGCTGCCTGGTGGGCCCGTTCCTCGTGCTTCTGGATCATCGATTCCTTGTCGCCGGTCCAGCTGGCCTGGACGAGCGCCCCACGGACGATACGCGGCATGGTCGAAGTCCCTCACGGTCGCGACGATCTCTGGCGTGATAGGAGGGGGAGGGTACACCTCCCTCCGGCGGCGCGACCCGGCGCGCCTGTCGAGGCGTGTCGCGGCACTGCGCGGTGATCGGCTTGCAACGGAGCTGGCAGGCGGTGGCCATACGGCGGCGGGGCCGGCTCGCCGAGTCGGGCCGCATGCTCGGGGGCGTGACCGACCCTGCTGTCGCTGCCCATCCGACCATCGTCGCGCCATCCCGGACGGCCGTGCGCCGGGGCCGGTCGGCCGACGTGGCCGAACGCCTGGGCCTGCTGGGCTTCGGCGCGATCTTCGCGCTCGTCCGGGCGCGCCGAAGCGACGGGCTCGACCTGGCCATCACCGTCAAGCTCCAGCGTCGCTCGCATCCGCTGCTGTCGCGCCTCATGCAGGCCGTGTCGTGGCCTGGCTTCCCGCCGCAGAGCCGGATCATCCCGGCGGTCATCGCCGCAAGCCTCCTGGCCCTCCGCCTGCGGCTCGAGGCGGTGGCGATGCTCGGCGCATGGGGGACATCGCTGCTCGCGACCCTTGTCAAGGTGCTGATGCGGCGCCCACGCCCCGTGGCCGGTGTCGATGTCCGGGTGATCGCCGCGCCACTCGGTGGCTCGAGCTTCCCGAGCGGCCACACCATCACCTACGTCGGGGTGTACGGCTTCCTCGCCTACCTCGTCCACACGTTGCTGCGACCGGCCGGGCTCCGCCGGGCCCTGGTGGCCACGCTCGTGGGCCTGGTCGCCCTCGTCGGCCCCAGCCGGATCCACCAGGGTCATCACTGGTTCACCGACGTGACGGCCTCGTACCTGCTGGGAATGAGCTACCTGCTCGGGCTGACCCGTATCTACCGCGGCCGCAAGGCGCGCGGGAGTGGCGAGCCCGCGTGACGCAGGACACGCGCAACCGACGGCCTGCGCCGTCGGTTCCAGCGCGGCGCTACCTCGTCATCCGCAACCCGGCCGCCGGGATCGCCAGCAGGCTGTTGACGAGCGGCGGTCGGATCGACGACCTCCAGGAGCTGCTCGACCGGCATGGCGTAGATGCTGAGGTCGTCGAGCCGGCCGACGAGGCTGCGGTCCGCGACCTGGTCCGCAAGGCAGTGGCCGACGGCGTGGACGTCGTGGCGGCCGGGGGCGACGGGACGGTGCACCTGGTGGCGGACGGGCTGATCGGGACCAGCCGGGCACTTGGCATCCTGCCGATGGGGCGGGTCATGAACATCGCCCGAGCCCTCGGCATCGAGCGGGATCTGGACGCCGCCGCGGATGTACTGGCTGCCGGCCACGTTCGCTCCGTCGACATCGGCGAGGCGACGAGCGCCGATGGTCGCAAGGTCGAGTTCCTCGAAGCCGGATCCGTCGGCCTGAACGCGGCGATCTTCCGGGAGGCGACGCGCGCCGACGAAGGCCATCCGGCGTCGATCCTGCGAACGATCTGGGTAGCGCTCCGATACCGGCCGGCGCGCATGCAGATCGAGCTCGACGAAGGTGTCGTCGATACGAGGGCCTTGATGGTGACGGCCTCGATCGGGCCATACGTCGGGCTGGGGATGACCGTGGCGCCCGCGGCGAGGCTTGATGATGGCCGATTCGACGTTCGGATCTTCCGCGGGTTCTCCAAATGGGAGCTCGTGCGGCACCTCGCGTCGATCGCGTTCGGGCGGCGGCGCTATCTGCCACAGGTCTCGACCCATCGATCCGCGCTCGTCCGCATCCGCAGCACACGGCCCCTGCCAGCACGCGCCGACTCCTACGACCTTCACACGACCCCGGTCACGTTCTGCACGCGGCCCGGGGCGCTGCGCGTCGTCGCGCCCGACCGAGCGGTTGCGCTCGAGGCCTAGCCCGCCGGGGGCGGTTCGTCGGCTTCGACCTCGGGGCGACGGCGCATGTAGTACTCGGTGAACTCGCGGCAGCGGCCTTCCTCGTCGAAGCGACACACGAAGACGTTCGCGAACTCGCGCTCGACCGACTTGCGGTCATCGGTCAGGTAGCGGGTCCGGCCGTGGGCGACGAACACATCCCCGTCGACCGCCAGGACGTCGTAGTCGGCCTGCCATGAACCTGGGTCGTCGGGGTCGTCGAGCCACGACTCGATCACAGCGTTCCGGCCGGCGACCGCCTCACCGAACGGATCGAATGCGTAGCGGACGTCGGCGCTGAACAGGTCGCCGATCGCTACCGGATCGTTGAGTCGCCACGCGTCGACGTAGCGCTGCAGCCAGGCGCGGAAGCCGGCGCGATCCATCGTCTCCTCCGCTCGCGGTTTTCGAGTCGTCGGACACGGTAGCACCCGACCCGGAACCGGTACCGCCCGATCGGTCGGATGTGCTGTAATCCGATCTCGCGCGTCCCAGCGCACGCGCTGTGGCGCAGAGGAGGACCCATGGGCATCGGCACCACTTCCGGGGCGATGACGACCGAGGAGATCGTCGCCCTCAATCGCGCACACACATTCTTCTCATGGTCGATCCAGGGGGCGGTCGACCCGATCGTCATCGATCGTGCCGAGGGCGTCTGGCTGTACACGCCGGAAGGGGACCGCATCCTCGATTTCAACAGCCAGCTCATGTCGGTCAACATCGGCCACGGCGATCGACGCGTCATCGACGCGATCACGGAGCAGGCAACCAAGCTCCAGTACGTCCAGCCGTCGCTGTTCGCGACGGAGATCCGCGGCCGGCTCGGCCAGAAGCTTGCGGAGATCCTGCCGGGCGACATGGACAAGGTCTTCTTCACGCTCGGTGGCGCCGAGGCGATCGAGAACGCGATCAAGCTCGCCCGCCACTACACCGGCCGCTACAAGGTCCTCGCTCGCTATCGCGCCTACCACGGCGCGACCATGGGGGCGATGACCCTGACGGGCGACCCGCGTCGGTGGGCGAACGAGCCCGGGCTCGTCGGCGTCGTCCGCTATCCCGACACGCACCGCTGGGGCGAGTCAGAACCTCGTCCCGTGGCCGAGAGCCTGCAGGGCCTCGAGGACGTCATCCGCTACGAAGGCCCGCACACGATCGCCGCCGTCTTCCTCGAGACGATCGTCGGGACGAACGGCATCCTGATCCCGCCCGACGGCTACATCCAGGGCGTGCGCGAGATCTGCGACCGCAACGGGATCCTGATGGTGTGCGACGAGGTGATGGCCGGGTTCGGCCGGACCGGGCGCTGGTTCGCGGTCGACCATTGGGGCATCGTGCCGGACCTCATGACGATGGCCAAGGGACTGACCTCGTCCTACCTGCCACTCGGGGCGGTCGCGATGCGCCGCCACATCGCCGAGGCGTTCGATCAGAAGATGTACTACGGCGGACTGACGTATTCATCGCATCCGGTCTCGCTGGCGGCGGCGCTGGCCACGATCGGGGTCTACGAGGCGGATGACCTGCTGGGCAACGCCACCCGGATGGGAGCGCGCATGCGCGAGCACCATGAACGGCTTGCGGCCAAGCATCCGTCGATCGGGGCGCACCGGAGCCTCGGGCTGTTCGGGATCCTCGATCTCGTCCGCTCGCGCGATCCGTGGACGCCGCTTACGCCGTTCAACGGGACATCCGACGAGATGAAGGCGATCGGCCGACATTTCCGCGACAACGGGCTGTACACGATGATCGCCAACAACTCGATCCATACGAACCCGCCGCTGTGCATCGACGAGGAGGAGCTCGCACACGGGTTCGACATCATCGACTCGGCGCTCGACATCGCCGACCAGGCGGTGACCGGCTGATCGATGGCGCGGAGCGTGCCGATCCGCCGGCGCCTGCGGCCGCTCTTCGGGTTCCTGACGGTCCTCATCGCGCTGCTGGTCGTGTGGGAAGCGGCCAAGTTCATCGGCGGCGACCGGTGGCGGTATGACTCGTTCCTCGGGACGGGGATCGCGATCGACCATGATCCGCCACTGACGTTGCCCTTCGCGACGGACGTCAAGCTGCCGCACTTCTGGGACATCGCCGTGGAGTTCGGTCGTGCGGACGCGGCCGGTGATACCACGACCACACGGCTGGCACGTGCCGGGGCCTTCACCTTGCGCAACGCCGCCATCGGGTTCGCCCTCGGGTCCGCATTCGGGCTGCTGCTCGCCATCGTGCTGGTCCACGTCCGCATCCTCGAACGCGCCCTGGTGCCCCTGATCGTCGCCAGCCAGACGATCCCGATCATCGCGATCGCGCCGCTCATCGTCATCGGGCTCAAGGCCGACTGGTTCGGGGTCGCGATCGTGTCGACCTACCTGACGTTCTTCCCGGTCACCATCGCCGCACTGCGCGGCCTGCGCGCCTACGACCCACGCGCCTTGGAGCTCATGCGGTCGTATGCCGCCTCGCGCTGGGCGGTGCTGCGCAAGCTGCGACTGCCCGCGTCGCGTCCGTACCTGTTCACGGGGTTCCGGATCGCCGCCCCGGCGGCGGTCGTGGGCTCCATCGTGGGCGAGCTGCCGTCGCTGATCCAGGACGGTCTCGCCCGCCAGATCATCACCGGCATGCAGTACTACTCGCTCAACGCGGAATACCTGTGGGCGACGATCGTGGCGTCATCGGTGCTGGGCATCGGCGTCTACCTGCTGGTCGCGGGAGTCGAAGCGTGGGTGCTCCGGCACGAGCGCCGGCTCGACGGGATGGCAGCCTGATGGCCGAGCCTGTCGTCCAGATCAGCGGCGTCTCGAAGGTCTTCGCCGGGCCGGGCCAGGGAGCCGGACGCGTCGAAGCGCTGGTCGACATCGACCTGTCGATCGCGGCGGGCGAGTTCGTGTCGCTCATCGGCCCGTCGGGCTGTGGCAAGTCGACGTTGCTGCGGATCATCGGCGACCTCACGTCCCCGACGACCGGCACGGTCATGGTCAACGGCAAGCCGGCCCCCCGTGCGCGACTCGACCGCGACTACGGGATGGTCTTCCAGGCGCCGGTCCTGTTCGATTGGCGGACGGTGCAGGGCAACGTCGAACTCCCGCTCGAGGTCAGCGGGACAGGCAAACGAGAACGGACGGAGCGTGCGCTCGAGCATCTCCGGCTCGTCGAGCTGTCCGACTTCGCCGGCCACTATCCGTGGCAGCTATCGGGCGGGATGCAGCAACGCGTCGCGATCGCGCGGGCGCTGGCCGTCGACCCGGCCATCATCCTGATGGACGAGCCATTCGGCGCGCTCGACGAGATGACCCGCGAGCGCATGAACCTCGAGCTGCTCAAGGTCTGGGAGCGCACGGAGACCACCATCGTCTTCGTGACCCACTCGATCGCGGAAGCGGTCTTCCTTTCGACCCGCGTGGTCGTGATGTCACCACGCCCCGGGCGGATCAGCGCCGTCATCGAAATCGACTTGCCGCGCCAGCGAGATGCCGACACCCGCGAGCTCGAGCAGTACTTCCACCTCGTCACGGCCGTCCGCGAGGCGCTCCGCGGCGACAGCGCCGACGACGACGAGCTCATAGCGCGCCGGGTGGCCGCCGAGGGCCTGTCGGGATGACCGCCGCCGAGGTGGCGACCCCGGTCGGGGCCGGCGGCCTGAGCGCCGGCGTGGGGCGAAGGCTGCGCGACTGGGGCCCAGCGGCGATCCTGCTCCTTGGTCTCCTGGCCGCGTGGGAGGTGACCGTCCGCGCGCTCGGTATCAAGCAGTTCATCCTGCCCAGCCCGCTGGCCATCGCAACGGCTTGGCAGACCTACCTGCCGGAGCTGTACGCCGCCGCCCGCTACACGTTCCTCGAGATCGTGGCGGGCCTCCTGATCGGGGTGACGGCCGGTATCGTCGTTGGCACGCTCACCGCTCGCTACCGGTTCATGCAGGACTCGCTGATGCCGTTCGCGGTAGCGGCGAGCTCGGTCCCGATCCTCGCGTTCGCGCCGCTCTTCAACAACTGGTTCGGGCTGGACCAGCAGCTGTCGAAGGCGATGGTGGCTGCCGTCCTGTGCTTCTTCCCGGTGATGATCAATACGGTCCGGGGGCTGACCACCGTCGATCCGCGGGCGTTGGAGCTGCTGCGTTCCTACGCGGCTCCGGAATCGGCCGTCTTCCGCAAGCTACGCGTGCCCAATGCGCTGCCGTATGTGTTCACCTCGCTGCGGCTGGCGGTGACGCTGGCGACCATCGGGGCGGTCGTGGGCGAGTACTTCGCGGCGCCGCGGGCAAGCCTCGGCCAGTACATCGCGACCTATTCCGCCTTCCTGAACTTCGAGCGGTCGTGGGCCGCGATCGTCTTTGCCTGCGCGATCGGCATCGGGCTGTACCTCGTGGTCGTGGTGGTGGAGCGGCTGGTGATGCCGTGGTACGACCGGCAGGCAGCCTGGTCGTAGTGGCCGCGGGTTCGCGCGCGCCCCCGTTCCGTGGCGTTGGGTAGACTGCGTCGTTGAGGAGGCGGACCCGGCTCTCGGACGCGGTCCGTACATCGGAGAGGTGTCCCATGCGACGTCGGCGCACCATCGCGCTGTTCGCTGCCCTGTCGATGGCAGTGATGGCGTGTTCAAGCGGCGGAGGGGCCACCCAGGCTCCCGCGTCAGCCGCCCCAAGCGCGGCAGCGAGTGCCGCCGCGAGCGAGGCCCCGAGCGCCCCGGCCGAGCTGAAGCCCATCCGGCTCCAGCTGCAGTGGTTCCCACAGGCCCAGTTCGCCGGCTATTTCGCGGCCAAGGACATGGGCTACTACGCCGAGGAAGGGTTCGACGTCACGATCCTGGCAGGTGCCGTCGAGATCGTGCCGGCGACCGTCGTGGCGGGCGGCCAGGCAGAGTTCGGCATCAGCTGGGTGCCACGCATGCTCGCCCCGCGAGAGAGCGGTGCCGACCCGGTCGTCATCGCGCAAGTCTTCCAGCGCTCGCCGACCCTGCAGGTGTCCTTCAAGGACAAGAACATCACCAAGCCGGAGGACCTGCGCGGCAAGCGAGTCGGCTCGTGGGGCTTCGGTAATGAGGCCGAGCTGTACGCCGGCCTGCGCAAGGCGGGTCTCGACCCGGACAACCCGTCCGACGTGACGATCGTCGCGCAGCAGTTCGACATGGTCGCGTTCGCCGCGGGTGAGATCGATGCCGCCCAGGCGATGATCTACAACGAGTACGCCCAGGTGCTCGAGACCAAGAACCCGGCGACCGGTGAGCTGTTCAAGCCGGAGGACCTGAATGTCATCTCGTGGGAGGAGTACGGCACCTCGATGCTGCAGGACGCGATCTTCGCGTCGGAGGCATGGCTCGCCCAGGCGGGCAACGAGGATGACGCCGTCAAGTTCCTGAAGGCGTCGTTCAAGGGCTGGATCTTCTGCCGCGACAACCCCGAGGAGTGCGTCGACATCGTCCTCAAGGCCGAAGCGGCGCTGCCCAAGGGTCACCAGACCTGGCAGCTCAACGAGGTCAGCGGCATCATCTGGCCGGCGCCGAACGGCATCGGGATCACGGACAGCGCTGCGTTCGACCGGACGGTCCAGGTCGCGCTCGACGGCAAGATCCTCACCAAGCCGGTCGAGGGCACCCCGTGGCGCAACGACCTCGCCGAGAAGGCGCTCGCCGAGCTGACCGATATGGACACCAAGGGCGAGTCCTGGCAGAAGGCCACCGTCACCCTCACCGAGGGCGGCCAGTAGCGGCCTCACATCAGGTGATGGTTCGAGGGGCCGGCCGCCATCAGCGGACGGCCCCTCGGCTGTTCGGCGTTGCGCTCGTCGTCGGGGCGCTGCTGCTCGGTGCATGCGGCGGGCCGTCCACGACGCCGCGTCCCGGATCGACCGAGGCGTCCGGGCCAACGCAGTCCACACCTCGGCCGACGCCCGTGGTCAGCGAGCCGCCTGGCCTCACGCCGGTGCGGGTGCAGCTGCGCTGGACGCTCGGCGCGGCGTTCGCCGGCTATGTCGCGGCGATCGACCAGGGCTACTACGAGGCCGCCGGCCTCGATGTGTCGCTGATCGAAGGAGGCCCCGACGTCTTCCCTGAGGTCGTCGGATCCCAGACATCCGGTCCGGAATTCACGATCAGCTGGGTCCCCCGCATCCTCCAGGCGCGGGCCGCCGGCTCGTCCGATCTGGTCGATATCGGCCAGGTCTTCCGTCGGTCGGCGACGCTATCGATCTCGTTCCGCGATGCCGGCGTCACACGACCTGCGGATCTGGCCGGTCACAGCGTGGGCGTGCTCGGCGCCGGCAACGAGTTCGAGGTGATTGCCGCCGCCATCGTCGCCGGCGTCGACCCCGACCAGGATCTCACGATCGTCGAGCAGGACACCGACATGCGCGAATTCCTGCGTGGCCGCATCGAGGTCGCCCAGGTGACCATCTACGACGGCTATGCGCAGGTGCTCGAGGCGACCGATCCGACAACGAATGCCCCATACCAGGCCACGGACCTCGACGTGATCAATTACCACGACGAGGGCACGGCGATGCTCCAGGACGCAGTCTTCGCCCGATCGTCCTGGTTGGCGCAGGAGGGTAACGAGGCCGTGGCGGCGCGCTTCCTGAAGGCATCGTTCCAGGGCTGGCTGTTCTGCCGCGACCACCCGGCGGATTGCGTCGAGTCGGTCGTCGCGGCGGGAGTGACCGTGGACCCTGCCGCATCCGCCAGCCCGGGCGCCTCGGGGTCAGCAGCCCCGGCGTCGGCGTCCCCTTCCACAGCGGCTCCGGTCGCGAGCGGCAGCCAGGCCCCATCACGGCTGCGGGCGGGCCACGAAGCATGGGCGATGAACGAGGTCAACCCGTTGATCTGGCCGTCGCCCGCGGGGATCGGCGTGATGGATCCCGACGAGTGGCAGCACACCGTGGACGTGTGCATCGGGGCCGGCGTCATCCCCGACGCGCCCGGCGCCGACGCCTATCGCACCGACCTCGCCGAGGCAGCGCTCGCGACCCTCGACGGGCTCGACACGACCGGCGAGGCCTTCGTGAAAGGTACGGTCGAGATCGCGCCCGACCCTTGAACGCATCGCGGCGGCCCATGCGCCAACGGATTCCGATGTCATCGGGAAGATCGAGGGTATCGAGGTCGCTACCGGCGTCGTCCACGGGGCTGCCGTGCATGGATCGGCCGTCGATCCGGGCGTAATGGCCGGGGAAGCCGCGATTCCTACGATGCCATCGGAATCCCGTCCTCTATCGGGGGTAGACCGTTGGCACGATTACGACCCCGCGACGTCATCGCCAGGCACCGAGAAGCGATCGCGATCGCGGCGACCCTCGGTGGGATCGTGCGGTCGGCTCGACGCGCTCGGCGCTGGACACTCGCGCAGCTCGCGGCGCGGGTCGGCCTGAGCGTCTCGCGGCTGAGCGATTTCGAGCGAGGCGCTGGGACCCGGGCACCACTGGAGACCTGGGTCGCGCTCGGCATCGCTCTCGAGCGTCCCCTTGCAGTCAGGTTCACCCGACCCCTCGGCCAGGGCACGATGGCATTGGACGATGGTGGCCACCTCGAGATCCAAGAGCACCTCCTGCGGCTAGCCCGAGCGACCGGCCGCCCTGGGACCTTCGAAGGACCGACAAGACCGGCGGACCCGAGCCGCTCCACTGATGTCGGGATCCGCGACCCATCCACCCACACGCGGATCCTCGCGGAGTGTTGGAACACGTTCGGCGATCTCGGGGCGGCCGTCAGGGCTACTCGACGCAAGCACGTCGAGGCCGCCGCCGCATGGCCCGCGGATCGGATGGCGAGCGTGTGGATCGTCCGCGCGACAGCAGCGAATCGAGCCCTGGTCGCCCGCTACCCGGCCATCATCGATGCGGCCTTCCCCGGGTCGAGTCGCGGGTGGGTGAAGGCGCTGACCGAAGGCAGCACACCACCGCGGGAGGCCGGTTTCGTGTGGTACGACGCGCCCACGGCCCGTTTGACCGAGCGGCGCCGCGCTACCATCGCGCCGTGACCCAGCCCGACACGCTGCACATCTCAACGCACCCTGCGGTGCAGCACAAGCTCGGCATCCTGCGCGACGCGCGAACCGAGCCCAAGAAGTTCCGCGAGGTCGTCCGCGAGCTCTCGTGGCTGCTCGGCTACGAGGCGCTCCAGGACGCCAAGACGCGTCCGCTCCACATCCAGACGCCGATGGAGGAGATGGACGCGAGCGAGCTCGGCGAGCGCATCGGCCTGGTCCCGATCCTGCGGGCCGGTCTCGGCATGGTCGACGCCATGCTCGAGCTGATGCCGACGGCGCAGGTCTGGCACCTGGGGCTGTTCCGCGACGAGCGGACACTCCGACCGGTCGAGTACTACAACAAGCTGCCCGACTCGGCGACCGTCGACCTGTGCCTGATCCTCGATCCGATGCTCGCGACCGGCGGCAGTGCGACCGCCGCCATCGACGTCCTCAAGCGCTGGGGCGCGGTGACGCCGGTGCGCATCAAGCTCGTGAATCTCATCGCCGCCCCGGAGGGCGTGGCGGCCGTCCAGGAGGCCCACCCGGACGTCGAGATCCATTGCGCCGCGCTCGACCGCGGCCTGAACGAGAAGGGCTACATCATGCCCGGCCTCGGCGACGCCGGGGACCGCCAGTTCGGGACCGGCAACCGCGACTGATCCCACCAGTGAGATGCGATTTCCCGGTGCGTCCCGGCACCGATGGGGGCTCTGACCGCGCGAAACGGCGGCATCATCAGGGCATGCAGGCGGTCGACTACATCCTCGGCATCGACTGGCTCGCTGCCGTCGCCGTGGCCGCGGTCCTCGTCCTGGTCGGGCTCGTCCTCCTGCGGTTCCTGCTGGCCACGTCCTCGGAGGTCGGGCACATGCTGCCAGGCGCAGGCCATGCCGCCGGCCAGGCGCTACTGGACGCGCGCGACCTGCCCGTCGATACCTGGGTCTGCGTCAAGTGCCGATCGGTCAACACCCCGCAGGCGAGCCACTGCTACCGCGGGTGTGGCAGCCGCGATGAGCTGGCCGAACCGCTGCCGACCGACCGCTCGATCGTCGCTGGCGGGAACAACGGGGGCCGCGTTCGCTAGAGGATCCGGCTACGGCCGCTTGATCGAGATCTTGGCGCCGACGTTCGAGAACGTGAGATCGAGCTCGTATTCGACCCGCTGGAGCTGTCCGGCACCAATCCCGACCCGTGCCTTGCCCCACAGCTTCCAGGTGCCGGAGCGTGGTCGCCCGGCGTCGTCGATGACCACGATGAGCTCCGTGTCGTCGACCTTCTCCTTCTGGACGTCGTACGGGATCGTGTTCGGGTGGACCAACAGTGCACCCGCGATGCCGATCTTGTGCAGGGTGGCGTCGCCAGCCTCGACCTCCCCGAGGTAGCGCACGTCGTCCGCAGTGGCGACGGTCTTGAACGGCACGTAGGAGTGGGCGACGGAGAACCCTTTGATGGGCTGCCACGCTTTCGAGCCGCGCTTGATGTAGCCCTTGCCTTTGACCGCGCGGACCTGGACTCGTTCCTTTCCGAGGTCCGCGTATTCGATGCTGAAGTCGTAGGTGAAGGAGGTCGCGAAGTCCGCGCCCGCGACATCCATCGTCCCGGCGATCGGGAGGATGTCGGCCGAGGCCCGGGCCGTGCCCTTGAACGCGACGCGATAGGTCAGCTTGCCGCTGGTCGCTCGCTCGACGAACGTGTCGATCGCGAGTGAGTGCGCCTTCGGGCTCGGCGATGGGCGCGGCGACCTGGTCCCCGAGGCACCCGCCGAGGACGCCGGTTCGGAGCTGCCCGTGGCGGCACGCGGCGCTGGCAGGCAGCCCGCGAGCAAGAGAAGGACGCTCACGGCGACGACTATCCCGACGATATGACTGCGGAGCCCTGACATCGGCGCGAAGGTACCAGCCCCGTCCAGTGGGGGACTGCCGATCGGACCGCCCATCCGTCGGCGGGACCATCGACTCAGGAAAAGTCTTGAATCCGACAGGTCCACGGCGGTGGTCGCGCGGTATCCTCGTGGGGTGACCCTCACCGCAGAGCGCGCGATCCCTCGGAACGGTCGGGCACGGAGCCGGATCCGCCCGCGTCCCGAGACCCCGGTCCTCGTCAGGCAGATCCGCAACGGCATCGAGGAAAGCGTCCATCGCGGCGACATCGTCGAGGCCGACGTTGACGGGAAGCTCATCCGCTCGCTCGGCGACCCAGACCGCATCGTCACGCTGCGCTCCACCGTCAAGCCCTTCGGCGTCGTCGCCCTGATCGAGGCGGGCGGCGTCGAGGCGTTCGACCTGGAACCCCCCGAGATCGCGATCATGGCCAGCTCGCACTCGGGCGAGGACTTCCATGTCCGCACCTTGCAGGGCATGTTCCGTCGGGCCGGCGTGAGCCAGTCGCTCCTGGCGTGCGGCAACGAGGACATGCCGCTCGACGCGCTGACAGCGGCCCGCTTGGCGCGCGACGGGGAGAAACCCGGCGCGATCCGCCACATGTGCTCCGGGCAGCACGCCGTTTCTTTGCTCCTCGCTCGACTCAAGGGCTGGGACCTCGAGACGTACTGGCAACCAGAGCATCCTGCGCAGATCGCCTATCGGGCAGTCGTCGCGCGGGCATACGGCACCACGCCGGATCGCTTGCAGACCGCTATCGACGGCTGCGGCGTCGAGACCTACGGGTTCCGGCTCCGGGAAGTCGCCCAGGCGTACGCGATGCTGGCCGACCCATCGGGCGTGGCGAAGCGCGACTCGCGCAGCTCGCTCGCTCCCGCGTTGACGCTCGTTCGCGACGCCATGGTCGCCAATCCCGAGATGGTCGGTGGGCGGCATGATCGGCTCGATACATCCTTGATGAAGGCCGGCGAGGGCCGCCTGATCAGCAAGGCAGGCATGGAGGCCCTGCGCGGGATCGCGATCCTGTCCGGGCCTCGCTCGGGCACCCTGCTCGACGCGGCCTCCGGCCTGGCGGTCAAGATCGAGGACGGCGATGGCTACGACCGAGGGACGTGGGCGGCGTCCGTCGAGGCGCTCCGCCAGGTCGGCGTGCTGGATGGCCAGTCGCTGCGAGTACTCGGCCGCTACCACCGACCCACCATCCTCGACCCGCACGGCCGTGTCGGAGCAGAATCGATCCCGGAGTTCGAGCTCGCGCCCGTCGGCGAACTGATCGGCTGACGGCGGCGATCCGATGCGGGTCGCCGACGTCGGGTCGGATCGCCAGTAGCAGGACGCGCGGCCGGGCTCCCAGGAGCGACCGCCGACCGATGACACTCGACGCCGACCCATATCGCACGCTTGGCCTCGAGCGCGGAGCGCCCCTGGCCGAGGTCAAGCGAGCCTACCGCCGACTGGCGAAGGCGAACCACCCGGACGCCGCGGGCGAAGCGGCGCTGCCTCGATTCCTGGCGATCCAGGCCGCCTACGATCAGATCGCCGGGCCGGACGGCGGCAACCGACGAACGGCCGGGCGCGGTCCCACGGGCGGTGCGCGTCGAGGGTGGGAGGCCGACCCCGACCGAGCCGGCGCGACCCACCGCGCCTACGGTGGCCGGCCTCGACCACGACCGGGCGCGCCACCCGGGCCCCGGCCGCGTCCCAACGCGAGACCGGCCGGCTCGGAACGCACCGACCGACCCGCATCGGATCGTCGTCCCAAGAAGGCCACGCTCGGGTCGACCTCGTACGACGACGTCGACACGGAGGCATTCGACCCCGACTGGGGCGGAGCGTCGTGGTACGGCACGACCTCGGGGACGTACTGGACGCTCAACCCGAAGGAGTACGCGGACCCGCGCAAACACGGCCCCGAGTACCAGGCACGCGCACGTCGCACCGGCCCGGCGGCAGCGCCGGGGACGGGTCGGGACGATCCGCCGCAGGCCGCAGCGCCGGATCCAGGCGGGACGCCGGGCACGATCGGCGTCGATGCCACGGGGCCGGCAACGGACACCACCGCGCCGCCGACGCACACGAGCACCTCCTGGTGGCAGGCGACGACCGGCGACTCCCCGACCGGCGACGCGATGCCAGGCGCGGCGAAGGCGGACCAGACCGAGCGTACGGCGAGCCAGCCCCATGCGGCCCCGCCCGTCCGACCGCAGACCACGACCACGTCGGCGACGACCGGCCCGCCCGATCAGGGGTCCGCCGACGCGGATCTGTCGGTCGATGGTGCCGTGGAGTCGCTCCGACGGTGGCTCGACGATGACCGTCCGTCGGTGCCGGCGCGGGTCGGACGCGCGCTCGCGGCGTGGACGCCACTTGCCCTGGCTATCGGCTGGGGCATGGGCGAACTCAGCGGTTGTGGCCGGTTCGCCGCGACGTGCGACCCGCGGGTCGCGCCTCTCTCGTGGGCCGTCCAGCTCGGCGTGCTGGCGCTGCTGATCCTCCTGCCACGCATCGCCAGGATCGGGACGGTGGCGACGATCGGCGCGCTTGCGCCGGTCTTCCTCGCGTCGGTCCTGTTGTTCGCCGCCGACCCCGCCGAGTCCGACACGGCTCGCCAGATCCTTGCCGGGTTGATGGCCATCGGCTGGGGCATCGGGCTGGTCTACGGCGTGGCGCGCGAGGTCAACCGGGGAGTCCGGCCGGTATCCTGACCCCATGCCCCGACGGAACGACCCGGCAGACCTGTCGACGGCCGCGCAGCAATACCTCCTCGCCCTCCGGGTGACTGCCGGCGCCGAGGATGGCTCACGCGT
>DATAFZ010000158.1:0-38148 GCA_036257225.1 Candidatus Limnocylindrales bacterium
CTGATGACCATCGATCCGCGTCGATCCCTGCTGCTCCCTGCCCTGCTGGCCGCAATCGGCATCGTGGCCGCGTGCTCGAGCGGTGGCGGGGCGACCGTCGCCCCAGCTGCACCCTCCGCGGCGCCGTCCGAGGCACCGTCCACCGCGCCGTCTGAATCGGCGTCCGCCTCGGCACCGGCCGCGATGGCGGCCGAGATCAAGCTCGCCGACAGCTCGCTCGGCCAGATCATCGTCGACGGTGCGGACAAGACGCTCTACATGTTCGTGCCCGACGAAGCCGGGACGCCGACCTGCTATGACGAGTGCGCGACGGCGTGGCCGCCACTCCTGGCCGACGACGCGGCGTCGGTCACGGCCGGTACCGGTCTGGATGCCTCGAAGATCACGGTCGTGGACCGGACCGACGGGGGCAAGCAGGTCAAATACGGGAATTGGCCGCTCTACTACTTCGCCAACGACGCGGCTGCAGGCGATGTGAACGGCCAGGGCCTCAACGAGGTCTGGTACGTCGTCGGGGCCGACGGCGAACCGATCAAGAGCTAAGACCACCTGGGTTCGGGGGCACGAGGCCGGCGGCGTGAGCCGTCGGCCTCTTGATTTGTGGCGTCAGGCCGCCGCCACGTGTCCGGCCGCCAGCATGTAGACCGCAGCCTCCTCGACGCCGTCGACCCCGAGCATCTCGTTGATCGCATCGTCCATGAACGCGCCGACGCCGCAGGCGCCGAGCCCCATCGAGGTCGCCGCCAGGTAGGCGTTCTCACCGAGGTGGCCCGCCTCGAGCAGCCCGTAGCGGTAGCTCCGATCCTGGTACTTGGGTCGCATGCGCTGCATGATCATCGTCAGGAACAGGACGACGCCGCACTCGCCCAGGAAATCCTGGGAGATCGCCTGTTCGACGGTATGGGCGCGGAAGTCGCCGATCCGCACCTGCTCGAGGGCGTGCTCCCGATACGCGTAGTGGTAGACGCCGGGCTCGATCCCCTCGACGCGATGGACCACGGCATAGACCTCGATCGGATACAGCGCGCCCGATGACGGCGCGGTCCGCCTGGCGTTGCCGTACTTGTCGGCCGCGATCCCGCTCGTCAGGTACAGCAGCCGGGACAACTCCCCCGGGGTCATCGGCGTTGGCACGTAATCACGCGTCGAGCGACGGCGCGCGATGGCCGTCGCCGCCGGCAACCCACCGTTCAGGTCGGGCTCCGGCAGTTCGACGACCGGTGCGGCTGGGTAGCGCTTGTACAGGTCGACGGGCGGACCCCAATTGGCGACCGAGCCGAGCGCATCGATGATCCCGGGCTTGCTCCACTGGTGGTAGATGACGCCCACGTCGGAACCCGCCTCGATCGGCGGCGCAGGCCGGAGCCCGCGGCCGATGGCGAGGCCGGCGATACCGCCCATCGTGAGCCCGAAGAGCCCGCGGCGCGACAGGACGGCACCGGCGAGCATCGATGCCGGCCGGACCGGCTCGACGTCCCCTTCCCGCACGGACCGTCGGAGTGGCACCGGCACTGGGGCGGGCGGCCTCGGTTGCCGAAGCGACCGCCACCGGAACCGCCCATAGGCGATCAAGCGGTCCTGGTTCAACACGACGTGGGCAGCGGCGAAGACGCCCATGGCATAGCCGGACACGGTGTGATACCAGAAGTCGTTGAGATCCCAGAGGTCGGCGATGACGCCGGTCAGGGCGGTGGCGACGACCGTCACCAGGAGCGCTACGGTCGTCACGAAGTCGATGTCGTGGCGGAGTCTGTTCATGGCCGTGCACCGTGAAGACGGGCGGCGCGACCGACCCCTCGCGGGCCGTCGCGGCCCCGCGCCCCCGATTCTAGACCCGGATTGCGCTCAGGCCCTGGCGGCGACCTTCGCCTTGCTCCCCGTCCTCGCGCGATCCTTGAGGATCTGCCCCGCGGCGAGCTTGCCCGGCGCACCCATCACGCAGCCGCCGGGATGCGTGCCCGACCCGCACTGGTAGTAGCCGTCGATCGGCGTGCGGTACTGCGACCAACCCGGGGCGGGCCGGAAGAAGAACATCTGCGGCGCGAAGAACTCGCCGGCGAAGATGTTGCCCTCCGACAGGCCGACCGTCCGCTCGATGTCGAGCGGCGTGACCACCTCGCGCTGGAGCACGAGATCACCGAAGCCCGGGAAGAACCGCTCGAGCGTCCGCTGGACGGTGTCGCCGAGGTTCTGCCTCTCCGTGTCCCAGTCGCTCTCGCGCAGCTTGTACGGCGTGTACTGGATGAAGCTCGACAGGACGTGCTTGCCTGGCGGCGCCATATCGGCATCGATGGTCGACTGGATCGCCATATCGATGTAGGGGTTCTCCGAGTACCAGCCGTACTTGGCGTCATCGAACGCGCGCTCGAGATAGTCGAGCGACGGGCCGATGTTGGTGAAGCCGCGAAACTGGTCGCCGCGATCGCCAAGGGTCGGGAATTTCGGCAGGCCGTCGAGCGCGAAGTTCACCTTCGACGACGTGCCCTGGAAGCGGTAGCGCTGGATGTTCTCGACGAGATCATCGGGCAGCTCGCGCGGGTTCACGAGCTCGAGGAACGTTCGCCGTGGATCGAGGGCGCTGACGACGACGTCGGCGTAGTACTCGGTCCCGTCCCCCAGGGCGACGCCGGTAGCCCGACCGTCCTTGGTGATCACGGCGTCGACCGGCGACTCGAGGCGGATCTCCGCCCCGAACGACTCCGCGGCCCGTGCCAGCACCTGGGTGAACCCGCCGTTGCCCTTCTTGTGGAACGCCCACGATCCGAACTCGCCGTCGTGCTCGCCGATCGAGTGGTAGAGCAGCACGAGGCCGCTCCCCTGCGAGCGCGGCCCGACCTTGGTGCCGATGATGCTCGACGAGGCGAGGTAGCCCTTCAGCAGCTCCGACTCGAAGTAGTCGTCGAGGAAGTCGGCCGCGCTGCCGGTCAGTAGCCGGACCGCGTTGTGCAGCACGCGCTTGTCCATCTTCTTGAACCGGGATCCCAGGTTGGCGAGCGCGATCAGCTCCTCGGGATCGTCGCTGAAGATGTCGGGCGGGACCATGTCCAGCAGCGGCTTGATGGCCTGGCAGACCATCTCCATGTCGTGGCTGTACTGGTCGTAGGCGTCGGCGTCGTGCTTCGAGTGCCGGGCGATCTCCTGCTGGTTCTGGGCGTGGTCCTGGGTGAACAGCAGGTAGTCGCCGTCGAGCCCCGGCGCGAAGGTCGTCGACATCAACAACGGCATGAAGCCGTGCTTGGTCAGCTCGAGGTCGTGGATGATCTCCGGGCGAAGCAGGCTGAGCGCGTACGAGAAGGTCGTGAACCAGAAGCCGGGTCGGAGCTCCTCGGTGATGGCGGCGCCGCCGACGACGTCCCGCCGCTCGAGGACGAGCGTCCTGAGACCGGCCTTCGCGAGGTACGCGCCGTTGACGAGGCCGTTGTGGCCGCCACCGATGACGATCGCGTCGTACGTCCTGTCGCCGCGGCTGGTGGCCTTGGTCGACTTCGGACCACCGTTCTTGCGGGTCGTGGTCTTCGTGGGCTTGGGCACGGTGATCGTCATGTCAGGCCGTCTTTCGCTCCGGGTTGTAGAGCGGCAGCCGCGCAACGTGCGCCGCGACCTGCTCGTAGTGATGGTCGACGGTGAACTCCAGGTTGACCTTCGTCCCGAACTTGGCGAAGTCGGGACGGACGCGGGCGATCGCGATGTGGCGCTGGAGCATCGGTGAGTACATGAAGCTCGTCGCGTAGCCGACTCGCTCGTAGTCGTCGTCGTAGAGCATCCAGTCCTCGACCACCGGGGCGTGGTCCTTCGGTGGGATCAGTCCCGCCTCGTTGTAGACGCGATCGTAGTCCCGCCATTCCACGATGAGGCCGCGCAGCGCCCATCTGGAGGTCCTTTCCGCGATCTCCTTCTCGAGTGCCCTGCGGCCGATGAACGCGCGATCGTCGGACTTGAGGTCCTTGAACATCCAGCCCCAGCCGAGCTCGATCGGGGTCGACCGGTGGGCGTCGTTCCAGGCGAAGCGGCTCGAGTCGAAGTCGGCCTCCATGAGCAGCAGGCCGGCCTCGATGCGGAGCATGTACAGCGCCGCAAGGCCGAAGGGGAGCACGCCATGGCCCTCGACCGACTCCCAGAGGGTGTCCCAGACGTGCAGCGCATCGGGCGTGTCGATCCAGATCTCGTACCCGAGGTCGCCGCTGTAACCGGTCCGGCTGACCGTCACGCCGGCACCGCCGATCTCGCCCTTGGCGACGCCGAAATAGGGGATGCGCTCCATCTGCGGGACGAGCTTCTTGAGCAGGTCGCGGCTCCGCGGCCCCTGGAGCGCGAGGGCACCGATGTCCTGGCTGACGTCCTCGATGCGGACGTCGTCGCGGCCGATCCGGTCGGCGAAGTAGGCGAAGTTCGGCTCGGCGCAAGTGAGGAGGTACTCGTCCTTGGACAGCCTGAGGATCACGCCGTCCTCGACCACGAAGCCGCGGTCGTCCAGCCAGCATGTGTACTGCGCCTGGCCCGGCTGGCAAGCCCGGATGTCGCGGGCGAGGACGCCGCTCAGGAAGCGCTCGGCGTCCGGTCCGCTGATCCGGTACTTGTACAGGGGACTGGTATCGAAGATTCCGGCTGCGTTGCGGACGGCGAAGTACTCGAACTTGTCGGACATCTGGTAGCGATCGGCGGCCAGGTAGCCCGACCAGTGGCTCCACAGCTGCGTCTCGTTGAGCGCGCTGGTCCGCTCGTGGAACGGGGTGCCGCGGATCGCCATGGGTCCGGACGATACCGGCTATTGGACGTTTGCGCAATATCGTCCTACGCTGCGAGCGTGAAGCGGATGACGCCGGCGGAACGGCGCGAGGCGATCTTGGCGGCGGCGGTCGATGTCGCCCGGCGAAAGGGACTCGCCTCGACGACGGTCCGCGACGTCGCGGCCGAGATGGGAACGTCGTCCGGCCTGATCCACCACTACTTCACGTCGATGGACGAGGTGCTGGCGGCGGCGTTCGAGGTGGTGGCTCGGCAGGATCTGGAGCTGTCGGCGTGCCTGATGGCCGAGGCGTCGTCACCGGTGGACGCGCTCCGGGTGTTCTTCCGGACGTACACGCCGTCCGACAAGGACTGGGCCTTCCAGCTGTGGCTGGACGCATGGGCGGAAGCGGCGCGGCGGCCGGCCGTCCAGGCCACGTCCCGGCGGTTGAACCTCGAATGGCAGGGGTTACTCGAGCGGACGATCGCGGCCGGTGTGGCTGTGGGGGCGTTCCGTTGCACCGATCCGGGTGCCGCCGCGTGGCGGATCCTGTCGCTGCTCGATGGGCTGGCACTGCAGGTCGTCGCGCACGGCACGACGATCAGCCGTGACGACGTCGTGGCCTGGTCGACGGCCGCGGCGGAACGGGAACTCGGGCTGACTGCGGGGACGCTGGGCTAGGCCGGCCGATTCCGCCGAAACCGTCATCCGCTCCTCAGGCGGTCCTTCGTCAGCCGAAATCCGTCAACCGCTCCTGAGGCGGTCATCTGACCCGGATTCGAGCACCGTCTGCGCAATTTCGTGCACACGGTGTGCCGGATCCGTTTGACGAGTGCTCGCTTGGCGAGCATCTGCCGGAAATACGGCTTCCAGACGGGCAGTTTTTGTCAATTGCTCGTGTTACAGGCCGCGGACCAGCGGTCCGGCCTGCTTCGGCCGGGATTCGGACTCATGGAGGCATGGATTCGTGCGTGGCACGGTCGGGCAACAGCGCCGGAATGGACCTCGACCGTGTTGCTGGCTCGCCTGGCGAGCATCTGACGAGAAATTCGACCCTCGCGGCCGGCAGCCGCCTCGTCTAGGCGCGGACCTCCTGGCGCATGAACAGCACGTAAGCCGCCGCGAAGCACGCCACCGTCAGGCCGACCAGTCCGACCACCTGTGGCCAGATCAGCAGGAAGCTCTGGTCCAGCGAGAACAGCGTGGCGATTCGTTCCTGGGCCTGGGCGAATCCTTCCAGGGTGGCCGGAGTCGAGACGGTCATCACCTGCGGGTTCAGGAGCGTCAGCGAAGCCTCCCGGTAGAGCGTGTCCGGGAGGAACCGCTGGATCGTTTCCCGGAACGCGATGCCGCTCAGCTGGTCCTCGGGTGTCCCGGCCACAGGTGCCACGAAACCGGCGATCAGCGAGACGATCAACGATCCGAAGAATGTCAGGAGCAGCCACGTCCCGAACCCGACCAGCGCGGACGTGGCAGCTCGACGGATCGCCACGGACAGCAGCAGGCCGAAGGCCAGCCATAGCGCCACGTACGTGATCGTGACGAGCAGCCAGATGAGCATCCGGAGGATCTCCGAGGGATCCGGCACGATCCCGAGCCGGATCAGCGCGAACGCCGTCACACCGGCGACCATGACCACCATCACCGTCGAGATCACCGCGAGGCCGGCGACGAACTTGCCGTTGATCACGTCGTCGCGATGGATCGGCTGTGACAATAAGCGCGCAAGAGTTCCGCTCGCCCGCTCACCGTTGATCGCGTCGAACGCGAACGCGAGGCCGAGCAGCGGCCCGACGAGGGCAAGGAACCCGACGACCGAGGGCAGCTGCAGCTGGTCGTTGACCGACGGAGCGGCCCAGAACAGGCCGATGTAGAGGGCCGGGAACTGGTTGGCGGTCTCGGCCGCGCTCCTGATCTGCCCGGACAGGAAGAACAGCGGCACGCCAGCGGCGATGGCCATGATGATCGCCAGGACAAGGAACCTCGACGACAACAGGTGGTCCCCGAACTCCTTGCTGGCGACGACCATCCAGCCGGCACCCGGGATCGACCGTTCGCGCACGGCCGGCTGTGCAGGCTGCTCGGCCGGGGCGGCTGTGGTCGGCTCGGCGGTCGCGCCGGTCATGCGGGCACCTCTCGCGGCGCCCGCCGACCCGCGTCGGCGCGAACGGCCGACCGTGGACCCGACACGGCTCTTCGGTAGATGTCCTCGAGCGACGGCACGATGGCCCGGATCGACGTGAGCGGCAGACCTTCCCGCGCGACCGCGGCCAGCACGGCGGACCGAACGACGGCCGGGTCGGCATTCGGAGCGATCGAGATGTGCCATGGATCGCCAGGACGGATGCTGTCGCTGAGCGCCGTGACCCCCGGGACAGCCCGCAGGACCGACCTCGCCCGTTCGACATCTTCGGGCGAATGCACGTCGAGACCGATCTCGAGCTCCTGCTTGCCCTCACCGAACCGTTCGGCGAGCTGGTCCATGGTCCCCTGGCCGATCAGCCGTCCGCCGGCGAAGATGCCGATCCGGTCGCACACGGACTGGACCTGGTTGAGCAGGTGCGAGGACAGCAGGATCGCCATCCCGCGCTCCCGCACGAGGCGGCGCAGCAGCTCGAGGATCTCGCTGACACCGAGTGGGTCGATGGCCGTCGTCGGCTCATCGAGGATGAGCACGTCCGGATCCTTGACGAGCGCGTCGGCGATGCCGAGGCGCTGGATCATGCCGCGCGAGTACTCCTCGACCGGGTCGTCGGCACGACTGGTCAGGCCGACCTGCTCGAGCACGGCGTCGATCGTGGTCTCCGCCTCGTCCCGGTCGAGGCGGTTCAGCCGGGCGGTGTAGCGCAGGTTCTCGCGGCCCGTCAGGTCGCCGTAGAAACCCACGCTGTCGGGCAGGTAGCCGACGCGTCGCTTGACCTCGAGTGGACCGCGCGACGGATCGAGCCCGACCACCCGCGCGGCGCCTTCCGTGATCTCGGTCAGGCCGAGCAGCATCAGGATCGTCGTGGTCTTGCCGGCGCCGTTCTGGCCGAGGAGTCCGAAGATCTCACCGGCACGAACGTCGAGATCCAGATGGTCGACTGCGACGAGGTCGTCGTAGCGCTTGGTCAGCCCGCGGGTCTTGATCCGGATCGGCCTCGCCGGCGCGGCCCCGTCGGCGGCCGGCGCGGCTGCCTCGCGCCTCCCCGAGCGACGCTTCGACGCGATCCGTCCCGGGCTCGTGCTCATCGACGACCGTAGGTCCGGAAGACGTAGAAGAGGCCAGCAAGGATGAGCACGATCAGGCCGATCCCGACGATCGCCCAGATCGGTGACGTCTCGACCGTGAAGCGGATCTGTGCCGTCTCGCCGGTCGTGTTCTCGGCCGACTTCGAGGTGAACGTCACGACGTAGTCACCGGCTACGGCCTGGGCCGACGGCGTGATGGTCGCCGTGATCTTGCCGGTAGCGCCGGGCTCGATCGCGGGAAGGCCCTCCTCCGGGTTGACGGTCACTTCCCAGCCCGTCGGGGGTGTGCCTTCGAGGACGACATTCGTGATCGGCGCAGTGCCGGTGTTCGTGATCTCGAAATCCTGGGTCGTTGCCGAGCCGGCCGAACCGCGCGTCGACAGCACGTCGCCCGGCGTCGACAACCGCATCGAATAGGTGCCGGTCACGGCGATCGCCAGATCCGCCTGGACCGTCCGCTCGCCGGCCGTCGCCGTCACCTGGATCGGGTAGGTATCGGCAGGGGTGCCTTCGGCCGGCGTGACGGTCACGCTGATGTTCTGCGTCGCACCGGTCTCCACCACGGTCGAGGCCGCGTCGGTCGCCCCGACCAGCGCCGTGTCGATCGCCCAGCCGGCCGGGCCGGTGGCGGTCGCCGACACCGTCACATCCTGGGCCGTGTCGTTCTTCAGCTGCAGGTCGAACTTGAACTCCTTGTCGGAGGCGCCGGTCAGCTCAGGGGTATTGGTCGTCAGCGTCAGGGTCCCGGCCGCCTCGGCATTCACGCGGATCGTCACCGGCAGCGTGTCCGCGGCACCACCGCCGCGGGCCTGCACACGGATCGTCGAGGAGCCGGCCGACGCATCGGCGGGGACGGTCACGTCGAGTCGTACCGCGCCGTTCGATCCCGGCCCGACGGCGACGGCGTCGACGACGAACCCGCCGCCCAGCAGGCTGGCCGTCCAGCCGCTCGGGACGCCGGCCAGCGACAGGGCGATGTCGGCCCGGCGCACGGAGCTGACCTCCAGGTCGAAGCTCACCTTGTTGCCGGGAGCGACGACGACGGCGGGGTACTGGGTCGTGACCTCGAGACCGTCCGCCGCACCGACGATCGGTGCGAACGCGGTGAGGCCGAGTGACGAGATGACGAGCGCGGCCATGACGGGGTCACGCCGCGCGACCCTACTTCGCAAAGGTTCCCTCCTGGGTGTCGTGCGGTGGTCGGTCTGGACCGCCGACGAGTCTGCCAAAGTCGGCCGAGACGATACAACCACGGAGCGATTCACGGTTGATTTCGATTATTGAATCATGAGAATACGGGTCCCGTCGCGTGGGGCGGGCCCCGAAAGGGGGCCCGCGTAGACTTCTCGGGGTGAGCCTCTATTCGTTGGCCGGGCCGGGTAGCCCCGGCGAGCCCTCGGACCTCATCGCGCCGACGTTCGTGGCCGCATTCGACGGCTGGGTCGACGCCGGAAGCGCCGCGACGACGGCGCTCGAGAACCTGCTCGACGACGCGGTCGACGTGGCGACGTTCGACCCGGACGCGCTGTTCGACTACCGGGCTCGACGCCCGACCCTCCAGATCGTCGACGGCCGGCTGGCCGAGCTGACGTGGCCCGAGCTC
Organism: Candidatus Limnocylindrales bacterium; assembly: GCA_036257225.1. Taxonomy (GTDB): domain Bacteria; phylum Chloroflexota; class Limnocylindria; order Limnocylindrales; family CSP1-4; genus SPCO01. Next base: position 9,561 of record DATAFZ010000158.1, read on the forward strand.
GTGGTGCGACGCGTCCGCTTCGGGGAGCGCGACCTGCTGGTGCTGGCCGGGCCGGAGCCCGACGACCGCTGGCAGGCGTTCGCGGGGGCGGTCGTGGAACTCGCCCATCGACTTGGTGTGGTCGAGTGGGTGAGCCTTGGGGCTATCCCGGCCGCTGTCCCGCACACGCGCGACGTCCCGATCCTCGGCACGACGTCGGAACCCGGTCGGCTCCGTGGCGATATCCAGCCCGGGCCGGCGGGGCTGCTCCGCGTGCCGGCGGCCGCGATCAGCGTGCTCGAGATGGCCGTGGCCGAGGGCGGGATCCCGGCCGTCGGGTATTTCGCCCAGGTCCCGCACTACGTCTCCGGGCCGTATCCGGCCGCGTCGCTGGCGCTGGTACAGGCCCTGGCGCGCCACGTGGGGATCGACCTGCCGACTGGCGACCTGGCCGACGAGGCGCGACAGCTGCGAACCCGGCTGGACACTGCGACCGCGCTCGAGGAAACGACGCGGACCTATGTGGAGCGGCTGGAATCCATGGTCGATGAGCAGCGGCTGCCGTCCGGGGACGACCTGATCGGCGAGATCGAGCGGTTCCTGCGCGAGGGCGGCACGGAGGGCCGGCCCCAGAGCTGACTGGTCCGCGGCTCGGGGGCCCGACCGACGAATACTTGACAGAACTTGTCAACTCTGGCGGTACACTGTCCGGATGCGAGCCAGCCGCCTCGTCAACCTCCTGCTGCTCCTGCAGAGTCGCGGCGGCATGACCGCCACGGAACTCGCCCGCGAGCTCGAGGTATCGGTCCGGACGATCCACCGCGATGTCGAGGAACTGAGCGCTGCCGGCGTCCCGATCTTCGCCGAGCGCGGTCCGCTCGGTGGGATCCGGCTGGTCGACGGCTACCGTACGCGGCTCACCGGCATGACGGCCGACGAGGCCGAGGCGCTGTTCCTGTCGGGCGTGGCTGGCCCTGCCGCCCAGCTCGGACTGGGTACCGTCGTCGCTGCCGCGCAACTCAAGGTGATGGCGGCACTGCCGCCTGAGCTCCGGTCTCGGGCGTCCCGCATCGTCCAGCGCTTCCACCTCGATGCCGCCGGCTGGTTCCAGGCGGATGAATCGGTCCCCCACCTCGCGACGCTATCGACCGGAGTCTGGGAAAGCCGGGCGCTGGCCGTCGACTACGACCGCGGCAACGAGGTGGTCGAGCGCGTGATCGGCCCGCTCGGGCTTGTCCTCAAGGGAGGTATCTGGTACGTGATCGCGCTCGTAGAGGGCCAGATCCGGACGTACCGAGCGTCGCGGGTGGTCGAAGCGAGGCTTCTGGACGAACCGGTCGCGCGGCCTGACGATTTCGATCTCGCGGCGTACTGGACGGAATCCAGCGCCGCCTACGAGCGCGAGGCCCCCAGGGTCGACGTTGACGTGCGCGTCCGCGAAGATCAAGCGTGGCGGATCAACCAGGTGTTCGGCCGCGGCACCGTCGCGGCGTCGCAACGGGTCGACGAGACGGACCATCCGGGCACGATCCGCTTGCGATTGCGCCTCAGCTACCCCGACGAGGCGCCGGGGATGCTGCTCGCGGTCGGTCCGAACCTGGAGGTCATCGACCCGCCCGAGGTCCGCGACAAGCTCGTGCTGTTGGCGACGCGGATCGTGGACCGCTACCGGCAGACCGCGGCGCCCGACGCGGGTCGCTGAAGACGTCCGACGGCCTTGGGAGCATCGCGGCCCGATTCGGTGGCCTCGACTGGCCGGAGCAGGCGGCGGATGCGGAGCTCCGCCTCGATGTCGCGCTCTCGATCGATCTGGAGGATGCGGGCGAGCTCGATGTTCATCATGTGCCGAGTCTGACGGTCATACATGCCGGAACCCGTCATGTTTGATGGCAGACTGACCCTCAAGTCGCGGCTCTTCTCGTCTAGTCGCCAGGCGACTCGCCGTGGCCAATCTGCTTCACATCCAGTCGCGGGGCGACTGAGCGAGAAGCGATTCGCATGTTTTGGGCCCGCTCTGGCCATACCGTAGTCGGGTGGCGACTAGGCATGAAGCGCGCGGACGACCGCTTGGCCGCTCGACGTCCCCACGCGCGAGCGGCCAGCGGCGATTCGGTTGTTCTTCACTTGTGGCACGGCGGACCACCGTCCGGTCAGGGTTGCCGGCTCCGCCGTCACCCGGCATCCCGCCGGAGGATCGACGCGCCGCCGGTCGATGGTCTTGTTGTCCGGCGGTCCGTTCGTGCTTGACGCGACGATAGCCGCGCCGCTGCAAGACACCACTCGGCGTCCGACATGAACCGGTATGGACATATGTCCATACTCGTGGCATGGCAGTCCATGGGGACGTCGTCGGCCTGTCACGGACCGAGCGATTCGCCGCCGCCGAGCGCCGCATCGGACGAGTGACCCATGTCCTCGACGAACTGGTCTCCGTTCCCGGAACGCCGATCAAGATCGGCCTCGACCCGGTCATCGGCGTCATCCCGATCGCAGGCGACGCGGTCGCTGCGCTGGTCGGTCTCTGGGTGATCCTCGAGGCCTCGCGTTTCGGCATCCCGCGAGTGGTCCTCGGGCGGATGATCGCCAACCTCGTCATCGACCTGGGGATCGGGGCGATCCCGCTGATCGGCGACGCGTACGACCTGCTGTTCCGGTCGAACAGCCGGAACCTCGCGTTGTTCCGGCGCCACGCCCTGGACCCGGGTACATCGACCCGCGGCGAGCAGGGCTTCTTCATCGGGCTGGTCGTGCTGGCGATCGGCCTGCTGTGGCTGGTCGCGACGGCGATCGGCTGGCTCGGTTCGACCCAGATCTGAGCCGGCTATCCGGCTGAGGCGATCCTCGACACGCCGGACGACGCGACCTTCTCCTCGAACCGACGCGCCGCCTCGTCGAGCTTCGCGAGATGGGCCGCAAGTCTGCGCCGGGCCTCCTCTGCCGCGGCGTCGAGGCCCTGGAGCTCGAAGATCCGCCAGTGGCGCAGGATCGGCAGCAGCACGTCGTCGTGATGGACGCGCAGGTCGTAGATGCCGGCCTTCGCGATCTGCGCGGCCTTGCGGATGAAGCCCGGGATCCCGGCCCCCGGCATCTCGAACGCAAGCACCTCGTCGACGATCGCGCGCACAGCGGCAGACGGCTGGACCTTGAGCGCGGCGCCGAGGATGTCTCGATAGAACACCATGTGGAGGTTCTCGTCGGCGGCGATGCGGACCATGATCCTGTCCGCCACCGGGTCGGATGAGTAGCGCCCGGTGTTCCGATGCGCGATCCGCGTGGCGAGCTCCTGGAACGCGACATAGGCAAGGCCACGCAACGTGCTCGGCGCGTCGTGGTCATAGCCCTGCTGGAGCTGCGTCATGCGGCCCCGTTCGAGGGCGACGGGGTCGATGTTCCGAGTGACGGTCAGGTAGTCGCGGAGCACGATCGCGTGCCGCCCTTCCTCGGCCGTCCAGCGGCCTACCCAGTTGATCCAGGCGCCGTCACCCTTGCCGAACATCCCATGGATGAGCCGGTGGTACGAGGGCAGGTTGTCCTCCGTGAGGAGGCCGATCTCGAACGCGGTCTGGGCGACGCCGGTCAGCCTCGGCTGGTCCGGGGTCCACGGTTCCTTGTCGAAATCCCGACCGAGCCGGTACGGGATGTACTCGTGCGGGAACCACTCCTGGGCGACCCTGGCGTGGCGATCGAACAGGCGACCGGCCTCGGGCTCGAGCTCGACGAGCAGCGCTCGGTCGGCCTCGAGGGCGTCGGCATGGTCGAGCGCCTGTCCCGGCTCGAGGCGGCGTTCCGTGTCGGTCACCCTGGTCTCCATGCGATCGGTTCTGCGAGGTCAACCGGAGCGTACCCGCCGCGTGGCCCTCGACCCCCGGGACCGATGCGCTCCTGCACACGACCGCGGGACGGTAGACTCCGGCGCGATGCCCGAGCCCCGCCGCGTGACCGCGACCCGGTACGTGACACCGCTTCGCGAAGGCGGCTCGTTGCCGGGTCTCATGGAGGCCGATGACGACGGCCTCTACGTGGTGAAGTTCCATGGCGCCGGGCAGGGGCCGCGTGCGCTCGTCGCCGAGTGGCTGGTCGGCGAGATCGCTCGGGCGCTCGGACTCCTCGTTCCGGAGATCGTGCTGGTCGACGTGGATCCCGGCATGGGCGATGCCGAGCCGGACGAGGAGCTCCAGGACCTGGTCCATCGGAGTGGCGGCCTGAACCTCGGGCTCGATTTCCTCCCTGGCGCGCTGACCTTCAATCCCGCGGCGGCACCCGAGGTCGACCCGGCGCAGGCCGCCGACGTCGTCTGGCTCGACGCGTTGGCCACCAACCCCGACCGAAGCGTCGCGAACCCCAACCTCCTGCTCTGGCACGGCCGGACATGGCTGATCGACCACGGCGCCGCGCTGTACATCCACCACACATGGCGCGAGCCGGCTGCGCATGCGCGCCGGCCGTTCGAGCGGATCCGGGATCATGTGCTGCTGCCCTACGCCGAACCCGTCGCGTCTGCGGACGCCCGACTGGCCTCGCGCCTCGATCGAGACCTGTTCACGACCCTCGCCGCCGCCATCCCCGACGCATGGCTTCCCGACGACGACCGGGTCGGCGATGCGGATTCGCAGCGGGCAGCCTACGTCGACTACCTCGAGGGCCGCCTGGCCGCCCGATCGAGCTTCGTAGAGGAGGCGGACCGTGCCCGACGAGCCGCGTAGTCCCTACCAGTACGCGATCGTGCGTGTCGTTCCCCACGTCGAGCGCGGTGAGCGCTTCAATGCCGGTGTCGTGCTGTTGTGCCGATCACGTGGCTATATCGGCGCCGCAACCTTCCTGGATGAGGAGCGACTCCGCGCGCTCGCACCCGATGCGGATCCCGCCGCCATCCGCGCCCATCTCGACGCGATCGAACGGGTGGCGAGCGGAGATCCGGCTGGCGGGCCCATCGCTCGGTCGTCGATCGCCGAACGCTTCCACTGGCTTGTGGCCCCGGCCAGCACGATCATCCAGCCGTCGGCCGTCCACACCGGTCTGACCGACGACCCGGGCGCGGAGCTCGAGCGGCTGGTCGCCGACCTGGTCCGCTAGCCGTCAGGCGCCGACGGCGTCGAGCGCGGTCAGCAAGGCGTCGCGCAGCGTCTGCCCGACCGGCGGGCTCGCCGGGACGGCCAGGATCTCGGGCGCGGCACCCTGCGGACCCGTCACCTGCTCGTGGCAGGCGGCTCGGATGCGCTCGGCCAGCACGTCGGCCTCGCCCTCCTCGGTCTCCGGCAACAGGATATGGAACCGATCCGCCGCGGCACGTGTGACCCGGTCGGTCTCGCGGGCAAGCTCGCGGAGGATCTCGCCGACCCGAGCCGCGACCCGATCCGCCGACCCTGGCCGCACGTTGTCGATGCGCACGACGAGCACCGACGCGGGTCGCGCGTAGCGTGCCATCCGCGCGTCCTCGTGGCGAAGCGCCGCGTCCCAGTCGGGTCGCGTGTCGAGGGGGATCGGCCGGCGGACGCTCCGGAGCGCCGGTCTACGAGGCGGTCGCGGCGCCCGACGAGCGGCGACGGGCGGCCCGTCGAGGAACGCCTCGATGACCTCGCCGACACGCTCGTCGTGGTGCTCGGTAGGCAGGACGAAGCGCGGCCGCCGCCCCGTTCGGGGCGTGCGGCGTCGGGCGAGCGGCGGCTCATCGGGCAGCTCGGACATCGGGGAAGGGCCAAGTCTAGCCGGGACGCTGGGAAGGGGCCGTGGACGTGCCGCGCGGCAGGCGTCGTGGGCTGCGCGGGCCGTCAGACGCTGACGGCGAGCGACGGCCGGCCGACTCGGCGGGACGAGGGTGCGTACTCCGTCCACGCTGCTGCCAGGCGATCCACACCTTCGATGAGCCTGTCTGGGTCCGTGCCGTAGGCGATGCGGATGTGATCGCGGAAGCCACCGTCGGGTGATGCCAGCGGTCCGGGCCGGACGATCACGCCGTGCCGGGCCGCGAGCCTGCTGAACTGCACGGCGTCTGCGTCCGGCAGCTTGATCCAGAGCGACAGACCGCCCGGCGGCGTCACGAACGACCAGTCGGGGAGCCGCGCCTGCAAAGCGTCGGCGACGATCGAGCGACGCGTCGCGGCAGCCGCGGCGGATGCGGCGATGACGTCATCGATACGCTCGAGGACCCGCACGGCGATCGCCTGGGTGATGAGGCTGGTGGCGTGGTCCGCCACGATCTTGCCGGCCACGAGCCGGTCGATATCGGCTCGCGGGGCCCGGATCCAGCCGATCCGGAGGCCGCCCCATGCCAGCTTGCTGAGCGACCCGATGGTGATGACGCGGTCGCCCGGATCGAACGCCGCGATCGGCGGCGGCGCGCCGACCCCGAGCGTCCAGTCCGGCGTCAGATCCTCGACGACCTGGAAACCGAATTCGGCCGCAGCCCGCACAAGGTCACGCCGCCGCAGCTCCGGCATCGTGGCGCCGGTCGGGTTGTGGAAGGTAGGCACGACGTAGGCGAGCTGGACCGGTGCGCTCGCGGCGAGCAACCCGGCCATGTCGACGCGTGGCCCATCCGGATCGACGGGCATCGGCAGCAAACGGTTGCCGGTCGTCCGGAACGCATCGATCGCGCCGATGTAGGTCGGGTTCTCGAGCACGACCGCACTGCCCGGGCCGCCGATCTGCGACGCGACCAGGTGGACGGCCTGCTGTGCGCCATTCGTCACGAGGATCTGGTCGGGGTCGGTGGGGACGCCCAACCGCTCGAGATAGGCGGCGATCGCCACGCGGAGCCGGGGCAAGCCGAATGGGTCGTAGCCCATCTCCGTCAGCAACGCGGGGACGTCATCGCGCAACGCGGTCTCGATGCAGCCGGCCACAGCCTGGCTGGCCGGCAGGGCTCCGATCGTGAACTGGATCGCGTCGACATCGTGGTGAACGAGCCAGTCCGGGGGCCCCGCCGCCCTCGCCGACGCGGGGCCGATGCGGAGCGGCGCCTCGGTGTCGGTGTCTTCGGGTCGGGTCGGCGCGAGCGAGAAGAGTCCCGGACGACGTGTGGCGACGCGCGTACCACTGCCCTGCCGGCTCCGTGCAAGACCAGCAAGGCGCAGCCGGTCGTAGGCCGCCACGATCGTCGTCCGGCTCAATGCAAGCTCCCGAGCCAACTCGCGCTCGGCGGGGAGCCTGGTCCCTGGCGGCAGCATGCCGACCTCGATCGCGCGAGTCAGCGCGTCGGCCAGCTGCTCATTCAGAGGATCAGCGCCATCAGCCCACGGCCCCAGCATGCTCACCAGCACGGATGCCGAGACCATCGATTGCCTTTTCAGTCCACTTGGGCCGAATTGGCCCGTTGAATCATCGGTCATGGGATGCCAATATGCATCCATACCAGTCCACATGTCAACACCGAACATCGAAGCGGCGGACCGGACTGGATCGGAAGGGCGACCGAATGACCATCGATCTCGCGATGGCTGCCCTGGTGGCGACCATCCTCATCGGACCGTTCATCGCGTTGGCCGTAGCGGCCCTACGGTTCGGCGTCGACTCACGCCCCGGCATCGGCGACGCCGACCGACGGCCTTGGCTCGTCGGCCACTGACCATCGACTCTCCGCGCAGGCGAACGACCCCGGTCCTCCACCGGGGTCGTTTCGTGTCCAGGATGGGTCAGCCCTTGGCGGCTCGCATCGCTGCCTTCTTGGCGCGCTTCCCGGCCTGATACGTGGCCAAGGCCTCCGGAGAATCGACATCGCCGAGCGTGGGGTGTCTCGGCATCACCTGGTCCATCGCCGGGAGCGCGACCCCGAGTCGTTTGCCCAGGATGGCGATGAGGCTTTTCGCTTTCATGTCGCCGATACCCGGTAGGCCGAGAAGGCGGCGCTCGAGATCTGGTCCGTCCACGGCCTCTGTCCAGATCCGGCTCGCGTCGTTGCCGTAGTCACGCGCCACGGCCTCGGCCAGCTGCTGGACCTTGCCGGCCATGGAGCCAGGGAAGCGATGCAGCGCGGGCCGTTCACGGAACACCGCGTCGAGGGTCGAGGGATCGGTGGCAGCGATGCGGGCAGCATCGAGGTGGCCGAGCCGGCGCTGCAGCTCGGCCGGCCCCGAGAAGGCCTTCTGGACGGTGACTTGCTGGTCGAGCGCGAAACCGATGAGCAGGGCCAATGGGTTGGCGACGAGCAGGCGATCGGCCTCGTCGTCGCCGGTGAACGGCAGTCGATCGGTCGGCGCGGTCATCCCCGCATGGTAGTGGCTCGAGGGACGCCCTAGCGAGAGCGCGCGAGCTCGAGCGGGGGCTCGCCGACCAGCCGCCGGCCCAGCGCGATGACGCGAAAGCCGAGTGCACGGCGGATCGTGGCTTGACGCGTCGGCGCATCGGCCCTCGTCATCTGTCCACCCGCCACTCGCCACGGATGACAGCTGCGGTCGCGGGTATCGCCGCGCACCATGGCGCAAGCCCCGACCACCTCGGTCGGGCGACGACGTACGGAAGGAGCTCGGCGATGGCCTCGACCCCGATGATCCGGGCGGATGCCTTCGGGCTGCTCCCGTCGTTGCTCATCCTGCTGCTGTTGGTCCTCGCGGTTCTCGGCATCGTGGCGCAGGCCGCGACCGCCTAGCGCGGGGACCGCCCCGAGCGGATCCCATGGCCCCGGCGCGGACGTCCCCCCCGTCCCCGGGGCCACCTACAAACGATGAGGCCCGGCGGATGCCGGGCCTCGTCAGTGCGTTCGAACGAGCGACGTGCGGTCAGCCGCCAAGCCGCCAGGTCGCGGCCGAGAGACCGAGGTTGCCGATGGCCGAGCGCCAGTACTTCCCGGCCTGGGGCGGGTCGGAATGGGCCTTCGCCCAGTACGTGCGTGACGAGTTGAAATAGAAGTCGCGTGCGCCGCTCGCGGCCGGGTGCGACATCAGGATGGCGTTCATCGTCCTGTCGGTCGTGAACAGCGAGCGGATCTGATGCGACACGCTGTTGATCGCTTCGGCGAACACCACCCTGGCACCTGACCGCAGGAACCCGGCGCCGTAGTTGTCGATGCGCTTGATCGCGGTCGACTTGGTCGGGTTGGCCCAACCCCACTCCGAGTTGCCCGAGGCATAGCAGAGGCGGTTGAGGATCACGACCGCATTCCTGGCCATCTGGATGTCGCGGTCGATGTAGTACTCGCCCCAGTACTTGACATTGGAGTTGCCGTTGCCGGACGTGGCATTGAGCCCCATCCCGTCCTTCGTGTAGCGCTGGAAGGTGCCGTACGGGCTCGGGTAGCCATTGCCGTGACCGAGATAGATCAGGAGATTCGCGCCCTGGGCCGCCGACTTGACCCGACTCCAGGTGGCATATGGGCTGTAGATCTCGGTGACGGTCGCTCCGTAGGAGCGGGCGAGGCTGGCGTAGACCCTGGCGCTGTCACGGTACTTGGCCGTGCTCGTGCCGGCTGGCCCGACGACCACGACGACCTTGATGCTCGCTGCATGGGTCTCCTGGGGCGTGGCCAAGACGCCGAGGCTGGCGGCGAATGCAGCCAAGAGCGCCACGACGATCACACGACGTGACGTCGAGATGGACGCCCGCCGGGCGCCGTATGGGTGAACCGGCAATGTCCTTGCCTCCTCTCTCCCGGAACATCGCGTGGGGGACGCGATGACGGTCGAAATGGGCCGCCGCCGGCAGTGGAGCGAGGTGTGCGGATAAGGCCGTGTGCGTCGGACCGCGGTGAGCGCGGGCCGAGGCGGTCCTCGGGCCGGGTGAGCCGGAGCGAGGGTGTCGAGTGCGGTACCCGACGAAGGACAGGGGTACTGCCGTGGGGGGCGGCGAGTCTTCTGTTGGGCCTGTCTATCGGGATGGCGCTTGGGGGTCGCCCCGGAGTATGGCAGCGCCGAGCTCGAGCTGTCTGCAGCCAGAGGTCCTGTGCGGCCCCCGGACGGGCGTCCCCAGGGGGTTTTGCGGTGCCTGCGCGCACCGACGGTCGCGTGATCGGGCACGTCGTCCGCGACGGATCGGAGCGCCGAAGCGCGGTAGTGGCGCCGTTTCCGCTATGCTCCGGGCGGCCGACGGGCGGCTGCGCGATCGCGCGCACGGCCGGCGCCGCCGTCGCGCTCCCGCGGAATCCGCCCCGCGACGGCACCGGATCATTCGCAGGAGCAACATTTGACCTTCGACTCGCTCGGCCTGTCGGCCGATCTGCTCGCGACCGTCGCCGCCGAGGGCTACACCACCCCGACACCGGTCCAGGCAGCCGCCATCCCCATCGTCCTCCAGGGTCGCGACGTCCTCGCGGCCGCGCAGACCGGCACCGGCAAGACCGCCGCGTTCACGCTGCCGATCCTCGACCGCCTACGCGGCCACGCGAACGACTCGTTCTCACCGGCCCGTCACCCCGTCCGCGTCCTGATCCTCGTGCCGACGCGCGAGCTGGCCATGCAGGTGGACGCGGCCGTCGCTACCTACGGGCGGACCGTCCCGCTGCGGTCGGCCGTCGTGTACGGCGGCGTCCCCATGGATCCGCAGATCAAGGCGCTGCGCGCCGGCGTCGAGATCCTGACCGCCACGCCCGGCCGGCTGCTCGATCTCGTCGGGCAGCGCGTGGCCAATCTCGGCCAGGTCGAGGTGCTCGTCCTCGACGAGGCCGATCGCATGCTCGACATGGGCTTCATGCCCGATATCCAGCGGATCCTGGAGCTGCTGCCCAAGCGCCGCCAGAACCTGATGTTCTCGGCCACGTTCTCGGAGGACATCCGGCGGTTGTCGGGGACGATCCTGCGGGATCCGGCAACGGTCGAGGTCATGCCGCGCAATACCGCCGCCGAGGCGGTCAAGCAACTCGTGTATCCGGTCGATCGCGACCGGAAGGAGGAGCTGCTGGCGCACCTGATCCGCGAGGACGACCTCCACCAGGTGCTGGTCTTCACCCGCACGAAGCTGGCGGCGTCACGCCTGGCCTCGCGACTCGATCGGGAGGGACTCGATGCGGTGGCGATCCATAGCGATCGCTCGCAGCCCGAGCGGACACGGGCGCTCGAGGGTTTCAAGTCCGGCGATATCCGGGTCCTCGTCGCCACGGACGTCGCGGCCCGGGGTCTCGATATCGAGGACTTGCCGGTCGTCGTCAACTTCGAGCTCCCGTGGAACCCGCAGGACTACATCCATCGGATCGGCCGGACCGGTCGGGCCGGTGCCTCGGGCGAGGCCATCAGCCTGGTGTGCATCGACGAGGTCGACCTGCTGCGGGGCATCCAGCGGATGCTCCGGCGGGCGATCCCATGGACCGTGGAGGACGGCTTCGTCCCGGATCGGTCGGCCGAGCCGCGGCCGCTTGGGATGCGCGCCGGCCACGCCCGGGTCGGACGCGATCACCACGCCCATCGAAAGCCCGTCCGCCGTCGGCCCGGCGGTGCAGGATCGCGCGAGGGACGGCGGCCCGAACGATCGGGCCGCGCGCGCGGGCGCTAACTCAGACGGCGCCGGTCCCGGCGACGTCGGCCTCGGCGACGTCGGACTGGATCATCCTCGCACCGGGGAAGAAGAACCCGAGCATCAGGTCGCAGGCCACGCTCTCCACACAGTAGCGATTGATCAGCGCGTGGTGGCCGACCGGGGTGAGCGGGGGCGGCGACGCGACGTCGGTCCGCAGGCCGATCGCGACGTCCTTGAGCAACACGAACTCGCCCGACGGACGGGTCAGCGCCCGACCGGGATCGAACCCAGGCAGCGTCGGCATCTCGCCCTCGACGGTGTAGGGGCCCACGTCGACGCGGACGCTGTGCCATGAGGCATGGACCGGGATCATCGGGTCGTCATCGGCGACCGCGATCAAGACGTCGTCGATCGGGATGGTCGTCGCGGACGCGGGGCGGGCTGGCCCGTCGAGCGGTTGCCACCGGACTTGTTCGAGCGCAAGGACGCCATCGTGTTCGAGCACGTCGCGCAGCGTCCCGGCGCGCGCGAGCACGCCGCTGGCCATACCCCCCGTCATATAGGCATCGACGCGGATGGACATGCGTCCCCCGAGAACGTGGCCCAACCGTGGACTTCGCGCGCGCGCGCGGCAAGTAGTCCTTGGGTACCGGTCAGGTCGATCCGGTGGTCAGACGCCTTCTCGTTCAGCGGCGCACCCGACAGCGGCAGGGGTCATCGACCGGGGTGAGTGCGAGACGGAGCAGCGAGCGGACGATCGGGCCCGGGTCGGTCCGGCTCTGGTTGGTCAGGACGGCGATCGACACGCCCTGATCGGGCAGGTAGCGGACTGCGGATCGGAAACCCAGTAATCGCCCCGAATGGCCGACCGTCCGACGCCCATCGATCTCGAGCACCTGCACACCGTAGCCGTACGGGATGGCCGACTCGACCGCGCTCGTGACCGCGACATCGGTCATTGCGGCCCGGTACTGCGGGTCGAGCACGTCACCGCCGTACAGCGCCTGGGCCCAGCGCGCCAGATCTCGGGCGTTGGCCGCGAACCCACCGGCGCCCCCGGCGGCGGTGACCACCGAGGTGAACGGCACCAGCGGCGTCCCATCCGACAGGTCGATCGCGGGCGCGGCCTTGGCCGTCGACGCGAAGCGGTAGCCGTGCGCGACGTCGGTGGGCGCGTCCTCCTCGGGCTGGTACCACGTGTGCTCGAGGCCAAGCGGTTCGAGGAAGCGGGTCCTGACCTGGTCGGCGAGCGATGCCTTGCCGACCTTCTCGGCGAGCATCCCGAGCACGAGGTAGTTCGTGTTCGAGTACGCCCAGCCCTTGCCGGCCTCGAAGTACGACTTGCCGACGTACTTCAGAGCTGCCGCCGCGCTCCAGCGCCGGTCGGGTCGAGTGAGCAGCAGCCTGTCGATGGAAGGGTGGAAGAAGTAGTCGCGCAATCCGCTCGTGTGATCGAGCAGGTGGCGGACCTTCACCTTGGCTGAGACCTTCTTCACATCGGGCAGGTACTGCCGGACTGGCGCGTCGAGCGCGATCAGCCCGTCCTCGGCGAGGGCCAGGATCAAGGCGGCGGTGAACGTCTTGCTAACGCTGGCGATCGCGAACGAGGTCGAGCGGGTGACCGGCGTTTCCGCCGCGACGTCGGCCATCCCACTGACGCCGGACCAAGTCGCGCCGTCCGGCAGCACGATCGCCACCGAGATACCCGGGATCGCGAAGCGCTCCCGGAGCCGATCGAGCCTGGCCTGCAGCGCCAGCCTGGTCGCCGGGGCAAGGCGCGGTCGGGTGATCGGTCGGGGCGGCTCGACCAGCGGCGGTGTGCCCGCCTCCGGCGCGGGAACCGGGACGAGAGCCGGCGTCGTGGACGCGGCCGGCGACGGCGAAGGCGACGACGATGCGGTGCTCGACGGGGTCGAGCTCGACGGAGCCGAGCGCGACGGTGTCACCGCCATGGCCGTGGGAGACGCGGTCGTCGGGTCGGGCGTGGGAGACGCGGTCGTAACCGGGAACGCCGGTGTCACTGCGCCGAGCGGCCCAAGCGGGGGCGGCACGGACAGGATCGGCCCCAGGGTGACGGTGCCGATGGCTGCTGCGACGGCGACCGGGACGATCAGGAGGGTCTGCCGGGCCCCCGCCCGGCGCGACCGGGACGCGGCCATGCAGCGGGCACCATACCGCGGAGCCTCGACCGGTACCATCCCCGGGTGTCACGCTCGCCCGATCCTCCGCCGATGAACGCAGCCGAGCTGCTGCGCGAGGTCGGGCTGCTCCCCGATGGGCCGGTCGTCTGGGGCCGCCCGGTCCCTGCGCGGTCGCCCGGTGTGTTCGTGGTCGAGCTGCCGGTGCCACGGCCACGGGCCCCGATCGAGCTGACCCGGGTCGGCAAGTGGGTGGAGCGAGTGCCGACGCTGACGCTCGACGGCCAGCGACCGACATCCCGGGCGGTCGCGGCACGGCTGGCGGCGTTCTGGTTGCCGTCGCAGGTCGTGCTCTATGTCGGCGCGGCGACGACGTCGATCGGTGGCCGGATCGCGGCGCAGCAACAGACCGCGCTCGGTGATCGGCGACCGCACCCCGGCGGTCAGTGGCTCCACGCCTTCGACCCGTCCGTGACGATGCGGGTGTGGTGGAGCGAGACCGACGCGCCCGAGGAGTACGAAGACGCGCTGCTCGGCGCGTTCGCGGCGAGCGTCCCGCCCGACGAGGCTGCGGGGCTCCCCGATACGGCCGTCGTACTGCCCTTCGCGAACCTGCGCCGGCCCACCGGTGAGCGGCGGGCCACCGGCCTGGCCGGCTCGTTATTGCCCGACACGCGCCCGCCGGTGCCGCAGCCGACCCGGGTGGTCGTCATGCCGGACGGTGATGCCGAGGGCGCCCGAGCCGAGCCGCCGGAACGGCAGAGCCGCACCGCTCGGCCCCGGAAGGCGGCGCCCACGACGACGGCCACGACATCGCCGGGGGTCACGCTGACCGCTGACGGTGCTGCGCGCCTTCGCGCTGAGCTTGACGAGCTGACCGGCGTGCGACGTCCCGAGGTGGTCGGTCGGATCAGGGCGGCCAAGGAGCTCGGTGACTTGAAGGAGAACGCCGATTACACCTCTGCCCGCGAGGAACAGTCGTTCCTGGAGGGCCGGATCCAGGCCCTCGAGGCGCGGCTTCGCGAAGCGGTGATCGCCGAAGTCCCGGGCGCCGGGGCGGGCGCGGATGTGGGCTCGCGCGTGACGGTCGAGATCGACGGCTCGGAGATCACCTACACGCTGGTGGGATCGGCCGAGTCGGATCCGGGTGCCGGTCGACTGTCGATCGCGTCACCGGTAGGTCGCGCGCTGGTCGGGGCGAAAGCCGGCGATACCGTGCCGGTCGAGACGCCGCGCGGGGCCGTCACGTACCAGGTGACCGCGGTCGAGTAACGGCTGGGAAACCGGCAGACGACCCCGAGGCGGGCACTCGTCACCGATTCTCAGGCGGATGTCCGCTGGACGAGCAGTTGACACGAGTTACGGCAGCGGCCGTGCGGGGGCGCTCCCAGCTGTCGCTCCTCAGAGATGACCAATGCTCGCGTGACGGTCATCTGCCGGATCTCGCCGATGGGCGGGCTGAACCTATCCCTCCGCGCCGTTAGACCAGCTTGTGCTCGACCGCGTAGAGCGCGGCCTGGGTCCGCGACGCCAAGCCGAGCTTGCCCAGGATGTTCGACACGTAGGTGCGCGCGGTCCGCTCGGTGATGAACAGCTCGGTGCCGATCTCCTTGTTGCTCATCCCCTGCCCCAGCAGGCGGAGGACGTCCTTCTCGCGTTCGGTGAGCGGCTCGGCCAGCTCGTCCTGGGGGGACTTCTTGGCGCGCATCCGCTGGGCGAGGAGCCGCGCGACCGCCGGATCGAGGTGGACCTCGCCGGCGAAGGCGGCACGAACCGCGGCGGCGACCTCCTCGGCCTCGGCGTCCTTGAGGACATAGCCAGACGCCCCGGCTTCGAGCGCGGAGGTGACCTTCTCTTCCTCGATGAACGAGGTCATCGTCACGATCTCGGTCTCGGGTCGCTCGGCCTTGATGCGGCCGATAGCGGTCACCCCGTCCATGTTCGGCATCAGCAGGTCCATCAGCACGACGTCGGGCTCGAGCCGGCGGGCCATCGCGACACCCTCGGACCCATCGGCGGCCTCGCCGACGACCTCGATGTCCGACTGCAGGTCGAAGAACATCTTCAGTCCCATGCGCACGACCGCGTGGTCGTCCACGATCAGGACGCGGATCGGGGCGGGATCGGTCACGTCGGCTCCTGGCGCCGCATCGGCGCTGGTCGAGGCAAGGGTCGCGGGGAGCGTCGTCGAGTCTAGCAAAGGACCAACCTCCGGCTTCGAGTCGGTCAGGCGGTTTCGGACGCGTGCTGCGGCGTGCCGGCCGCAAGCACCGCCGCGACGAGCTCGCTCGGTCGGAACGTCTTGCGCACGAACCCATCGGCACCGCTCTGGAGCACGGCTGCCTCGAGCGTGTCCGACCAGCTCATCGCGAGGATGCGGACGTCGGGCAGATCCGCCCGTAGTCGGGCGATGAGCGCCATCCCGCCGTCGACCTCGGGCAGTCGGGGATCGACGATCACGACGTCGGGTCGGTGGTCGATCGCGAGATCGAGGGCCGGACCGACCTGGCCGGCGCTGGCAATGACGATGCACCGCCCGCCGATGGCGAGGAGACCGGTGAGACTCTCTCGCACCCGGTCATCGGCATCGACGACCAGGACACGGAGCGGGCCGTCGAACCTTGGACTGGGTGACTTCATTCCCCCATGGTGGGGCGTTATCGGTGGCGGGCGGAAGGGACCTTCGCCGAGGCCCCGGCTCGGCGGAACGACGACGAGCGACTACGTCATCCGTCGCGGATCGAGGTCACCTCGTCGTGGCTGGGCACGCGCGGAGCACTGGTCGACGCGGCCAGCCGCTCGAGCACCGACTGGTCCATCGTGACCTCGATCGTCGTGCCCGAACCGGACTCGCTCGTGCAGACGAACTGCGCGCCGACGCGCTCCGCGCGAGCCCGCATCCCGGCCAGACCGAGGTGGCCCTCGGGTACACGCGTTTGATCGAAACCCCTGCCGTCGTCCTCGACGCGGAGGCGTACGCCACCGTCCAGCCGACGGACCTCGACGCGCACCCGGTGCGCCGCGGCGTGCTTCACGACGTTGTGGAGCGCCTCCTGCGCGATGCGGTAGAGGACCTCCTCGGCGGGCAGCGGCAGCCGGTCCGGAAGCTCGCTGTCCACGACGATGGGCAGACCGAGCCGACCTTGGAGCGCCGCAGCATGGGTCTTGAGCGCGCGCGAGAGGCCCTCTTGCTCGAGGTTGCCCGGGCGCAGCTCGAAGATCAGCGCGCGCATCTCGGCCAGCGCCTCGCGCTGGAGCTCGCGCAGCTGCGACAGCTGCTCACGCGCGGCATCGGGGTCACGCTCGAGGAGCATCTCGACCGATCGCGAGACGAGCGTCATCGAGAACAGCGCCTGCGTGACCGAGTCGTGCAGCTCGCGCGCAAGGTGGGCACGTTCCTCGCCAGCGGCGAGCTCGCCGGCCTGTCGCCGCAGCTCGTTCTCGAGGCGGACCTGGTCGCTGACGTCACGTGTCGCGCCCTGGATCCCGGCGAAGGCGTCGCCGTCCGTGATGCCGATCGCCCGGACGTCGACCGGCACGCGCCGGCCGTCGACGCCCCGCAGCACGAGCGCCGCCTGCTGTTCGCGGTCGGGGTGCGCTACCAGCTCCGCCCAACGGTTGCCGGCGACCGGGATCGTCGTCTGGTCGATGATCACCGAGAAGTGCTGACCGATGACATCGTCGGCGCGGTGGCCGGTGACCCGCTCGATGGCGTCGGAAAGGAACGTGAACCGACCCTCCGCGTCGGTGGAGAACACGATGTCCGGCGAGTTCTGCACCAGGAACCGGAACCGCTCCTCGGACTGGCTCAGCTCGCGCTCGAGGCGCAGCCGCTCCGAGATATCGCGTGCGACGCCGTTGATCCCGACGAGGACCCCGTCCTCGACCTTACCAAGGACGTTGATCTCGAGCGCGCGCGCTGCGCCAGCGCCGTCGAGGAAGTCGATGCGGACCGAGTGGACGCTCGTCGGGTGGGCGAGGACGGCCTCATAGCTGGCCGCTGCCGCGGCCTCCCAGCCCGGCGCGATGAAGTCCATGAACGGTCGCCCGAGGCTGCGCTCGAGATCCCAGCCGAGCATGGTGGAGGCGCGGTCGGAGAGGAACGTGTACCGACCCTCGGCATCGGTCGCGAAGACCATGTCCGGTGAGGATGAGGCGAGGTTCCGGTAGCGATCCTCCGAGGCTCGCAGGTCCCGCTCGAGGCGATCGTGGTCGCGCATGTCGCGGACCGAGCCGTTCGCGCCGGCGAACCGACCGGCATCGTCGAGCGTCGCGAGCGCGATGAACTCGGCCGGCACGGCGGAGCCGTCGCGGTGGCGCAGGTTGAGCCGGCCACGGACCTCCTGCGACGGGCGGACGAGGGCCGCGGTCCAGTCGATCTCGGCGACCTCGCTCGACGACTCATGGACGAGCGCGCCGAAATGCTGCCCGAGCAGCTCCTCGGGCCGGAAGCCGGTGAGGCGCTCGACGGCGGCCGACAGGAACGTCAGGCGCGCGTCCGGCCCGATCGACCAGATCAGGTCCGGGGCGTTCTGGACGAGGTACCGGTAGCGCTCCTCCGACGCGCGCAGCTCACGTTCGAGACGGGCGCGCTCTGACACGTCGCGAACGGTGCCCTGGGCACCGACCCAGCGGCCGTCCTCGAAGACGCCCGCGGTCGTCACCTCCGCAGCGAAGGACGAGCCATCCTGGCGGACGAGCGTGAGGGGCACGCGTTCGACCAGATCGGGGTCGCGGCTGACGGCTTCGTACGCGACGAGCGCCGTCGGCATCGAATCGGGCTCGGTCAGGAAGCCGAAGTGTTCGCCGATGATCCGGTCGACGGGCCACCCGAAGAGCGCCTCCCCAGAGTCGGCCATGAACGTGAACACGCCTTCGGTGTCGGCCCGCCAGATGACGTCGGGCGTTGTCTGGACGAGACCGCGGAATCGCGCTTCTTCCTGGGTCACGCGCCACAACAGATTCGAGTTCGTCAGCGCGATGGCGGCCTGGTCGGCCAGGCCCTGGAGCAGGTCCAGGTCGTCGGCCTCGAAGGCACGTGGCTGCGCGGTCGAGATCGCGAGCGTCCCGATGACCTCACCGCCCGGAGCGCGCAGCGGTGCCGCGGCCATGCCGACCAGGCCCATCCGGCGGGCGACCTGCTGGTCGTCGGGTTCGTGCGGGATGCGCGGGTCGGTCAGGTACTCGGATGTCCAGACCGGCACGCCGCTCTGGGCGGCCAGCCCGTTGATCCCGCCACCGAGGGGGAAGCGCATGCCCAGCAGCCAGTCGCGGGCCTCGGGCCCGACGCCCCCGGCCACGACCACCGGGATGAGGTAGTCGCCGGCCGGTGCCATGCGCGTCAGATGCGCCCCATCGCTCTCGAGCAGACGCTTGGCGTCTTCGACCACCCGCTCGAGGACTTCATCCGGGTCCCGCAGCGCGGCGATCCGCGCCGTGATGTCGCGCAGCGACCGCTCCGTCTCGGCCCGGCGCGCGAGCGCGAGCTGAGAGCGCTTCAGCTCGTCGATCAACCGGGCGTTCGTGATCGCGATCGCCGCCTGCTCCGCGAGGCCGCCGAGCACCGCCGCATCCAGCTCGTCGAAGGCGTTCGGCTCGTGACTGATGACCTCGATCGCGCCGAGCGGGCCGGCCTCGCCGAGGATCGGGACCGCGATCAGGTCACGCACCCGGGCGAGCTCGGCGAGCGAATCGGTCAGGTCGTCGTGCTCGAACTCCGCGGAGCTGTAGTCGCCTACGTGGACCGGGCGGCGCTCCGCGACCGCCTTGCCGGCCACCCCCTTGCCGACGCGCAGGCTGTTGCGCTTGAGCGCCTCGCGCTGTGCCTCCGGGAGGCCCGCGTCATACGCCCACAGCAGGGCCTCGCGCTGGGGGTCGTACTGGTCGATGACCGCGCCATCGGCGCGCAGCAGCCGGCGGGCTTCGTCGACCACGTCCTGGAGCACTTCGTCGGGCTCGCGGAGCGCGTTGATACGGGCCGCGATCTGGCGCAGGCTGCGCTCGGCCTCGGCACGGCGTTCGATGTCGGACTGGGAGCGTGCCAGTGCCTCCATCAGGTTGGCGTTGACGATCGCGATCGAGGCATGGGTCGCGAGGGCGGTCAGGGTCTCCACGTGCGAGTCGCTGTAGGCGCCGAGCTCGCGGGATACGACCGACAGCACGCCGAGCGGGCGCGCGTCCTCCCCGGTCAGCGGCACCGCGATGACCGCGCGGATCCCGGCGTCCCGGATGAACCGCTCGATGCCTGGCGTGGTCTGGAAACGATCGTCGGCCAGGAGATCGGCCGTCATCTGCGGACGCTGCTCGGCGAATGCCAGGCCGGCGACGGCCTGGCCGGGCTTGATGCCGCCGCTGCGCCCCCAGTCTGGGACGTCGCGCATCGCGTCCCCTGCCGAGTACGCCCACATGAGCGAGCCCGACTCTTCGTCCCACAGGTCGATGCGCGAGCCATCCGACTCGAGCAGGCGGGCGGCCTCCACGACGATCCGATCGAGCACCTCGGTCGGATCGAGGATCGACGAGACCCGGACGGCGATCTCGCGAAGCGTGCGCTCGGCATCGGCGCGCCGCGCGTTCTCTTCCCGCGATCGCTCGAGATCGGCGATCAGCCGCACATTGGCGATGGCGACCGCGGCCTGGCCGGCCAGGCCCGCGAGTACCGCGCCATCCTGCTCATCGAAGCCGTCCGGCCGCTCGCTGTAGACGGTCACTGCTCCGATGACCTCGCCGCGGCGCAGCAGCGGCGCCGCCATGACCGACTTGATGCCGCCGGCCAGCACGAAGGCATCCCGTTCCGGGGTGTGCTCGAAGCGCCGGTCGGCCAGATAGTCGCCGCTCGACTCGACCTTGCCGGTGCGCAGCGTCAGCCCCGAGACGCCGGCGTCGGGCGTGAGCTGGACCTCAGTCAGGAACTTCTCGTCGTACTCGAGACGGTTGTCCGTGTGGCGAGACGCGCCGCCGGCGGCATCGGTCGGATCGATCAGGTCGATCATCGCCCCGCTGGATCGGAGCAGACGCGTGGCCGCCTCGACCACCGCCTGCAGGATCTCGTCCTTGTCGCGCATCGCGGTGACACTCGCCGCGATCTCACGCAGCGTGCGCTCCGCTTCGGCCGTGCGCTCGAGCGCGGCGCGCGATTCGGCGAGCTCGGCGATGAGCCGCGCGTTGGTGATCGCGATGGCGGCCTGCCCGGCGAGGGCCCGGATGAGTGCCGCGTCCGCTTCGTCGAATGCATCCGGCCGGACGGCGTAGACCTCGATCACGCCGAGCGGGCCGTGCTCCCCGGTGATGGGCGCGGCGATCATCGAGCGGAACCCGGTCCGTGCGTAGAACTCGGTGTTCTCGGGGCCGGGCGGGAAGAGCGATGCCAGATCGTCCCCGGCGACGACGACGCGGTCCTCGGCGACGGCCACACCCGTGGCTCCCTCGCCGACCGAGATCCACAACTTCGCCCGCTCCTCCGCTGAGAACCAGCGGCGCAAGCCATCGTCATAGGCCCAGCGCAGATCGCCCGTGTCGGGGTCGAGAAGGTCGAGGATCGCGCCCTCACCGCCTACCAGGCGGCTGGCAAGCTCAACGACCTCTTGCAGGATCTCGGCCGGGTCGCGGAGTGCCGTGATGCGCGCCGCGAGCTCGCGCAATGCCTGGTCCGCGGCCGCGCGCCGGGCTAGGTGATTGCGCGACCGATCGAGCTCCTGGCGGGACCGATCCAGTTCCTCGATGAGCCGCGTGTTGGCCATCGCGCTCGCGGCGTGCTCGGCGAGCGACCGGACCAGCGCGATCTGGGCAGCGTCGAAGGCATCCTGGCGCTTGGAGAAAGCCCCGAGCGCGCCGAACACCTCGTCGCCCGCAGCGAGCGGGGCCACGACCATCGATCTGATCCCGAGATCGTCGACCACGCGGTCCGCGCTGGCCGCGTGGCGGAAGGACGCGTCGGCCCGGTAGTCGGTCGTCGTCACCACCGCCCGATCGGCGACGGCCCGCCCGAACATCCCGACGCCCGGCGCGAGCTGGATGGCGCGGATCCACTCGCGCGTGCGTGCCTTCTTGATGCCCGCGTCGTGGGCGAAGCGCAGGTTGCCGGTGGCCGGATCGACGAGGTAGACCATCGCGCCGTCCGCGTCGAGCAGGCGCGCGGTCTCATCGACCGCCGCGATCAGCAGGCCGTGGAGGACCCCGGCACCGCCATCCGGGTCGCCACGACGGCGGGGCGGCGTGCTGGCCGGGGCGGACGAGGCGGCTCGGGGCTTGCGCGTGGGACGAGGGCGGGACGGTGCGGTCATCGGCATCCGAGGATACGCCGGGCCGTCGAACACGTGGCATCGCCGTTCGGCCGAGCCGTCTACGTCATCCGGCCGATACCGGGCTGGACATCGAGCGATGATCGACCGAGGGCGAGCGTCGGCTCCGATCGCGGTCCCTTGCCGGGCGTCAGGGCGGGGCAGCGGGCCGAGCATGGCCACATCACCGACCGGACTGATCCGGCGCCACCCATAGACGAGGTCCCGACACCGAGATGTTCGCCACCCGAACGCCGCTCCGCCTTTCCGACGTCGTGATCCGCGCCGCGATCGTCGGTCTCGCCGTCGCCACGGGGTACATCCATCTGACCCTGGGCGGCCTCCTCTTCACGCTGAATGCGACCGGCTACTTCGTCGCTGCCGCGGCGATGATCGTCCCCTTGGCGCTGGCGGTCCGCTTCCGCTGGTTCATCCGCCTCGGCCTGATGGGCTACGCGGTCACGACCATCGTCGCCTGGGCGATCCAGGGTCCGTACTTCCAGACGGCGTACATCGCCAAGGCCATCGAGGTCGCGTTGATCGCAGTCCTGGTGATCGACTTCGCCCGCATGGACGGCAACCCGGTCGCGGTCGTCAAGCGCGAGCTTGGCGCCCTGACCACGTTCGTCACGTCCCGCGGCCGCTCGGCAGGTGCGGAGGCGTAAGGGATCCGCGATCCGCGTTACCGTTAGCACTTCACTGCCGACACAACGGATCGAGCCGCGTCCGCGGGACGCGGCTCGTTCCACGTTCGAAGGAGCCCCACGCATGCATCGTTTCCTCCAAGGCCTCGCGATCGCCGGCATCGCCGTCCTCACGATCGCCTGCTCCAGTGGCGGCGGCGCCACCTCGGCACCAGCCTCAGTCGCCCCGAGCAGCCCCGCCGCCTCGGCGCCAGCCAGCGGCGGTGCCGTGGTCGTGGCTAAAGACCTCGCGTTCCAGCCGACGTCGTTGACGATCGCGGCCGATACGCCGACCGACATCGTCCTGGACAACCAGGAGAACGTGCCACACAACATCGCCATCAAGGACACCGCCGGCGCGACAGTGCTCAAGGGTGAGATCGTGACGTCCGCCCAGGTGACCAACGCGGTGCCGGCACTGCCCGCGGGTCAGTACACGTTCTGGTGCGAGGTCCATCCCAACATGACGGGAACGCTCACCGCCGAGTAAGGCGGCGCGCTTCTCGCGATCGAGTCCGACCCCGGGTCCCGCGAAGGATCCGGGGTCGTTCGTTTGGCGGGGGGATCCGTGCGTGGACTCACAGACCACAACAGTGGCCTGGAGAGCCCCACCGGGCGCCCTCGCCGACGTTGCGTGGTCCCAGCGTCCACGATCCCGCTCGAGGAGCAGCAACCTCGACGCCTCGACATTCTCGCGTGGACTGCCAGTCCACCCCTCGACCCGCCGAGCGCACCGGGCGCGCCCCACAGGCACGTTTTCAGGCCGAGTCCACGGATCCAGGCTTCCTCGAAGCGATCCCGCGTCTGTCAGTCGCGAGATTGCGCCGAGCAGACCAATCGGTCACGCTTCGCCGCCAAAACGTGACGCTCAGTCACGTGCCGCCCGAACGAGACGGACGATCCCAACGGAGACCGATGCTCGAGATCGATGACCTCGCCAAGCGCTACGGGAACGTCGTGGCGCTCGACGGCGCCACGTTCACGGCGCGGCCGGGCCGCGTCGTCGGCTTCCTCGGACCCAACGGCGCCGGGAAGACGACCACGATGCGCTGCATCTTCGGGCTGGCGCGTCCCGATCGCGGTACGGTCCGCTGGAAGGGCCAGCCGGTCGACCGCGATGCGCGCCTGCGGTTCGGCTATATGCCGGAGCAGCGCGGACTCTATCCGCGGATGCGCGTCGGTGAGCAGATGAGCTATTTCGCGCAACAGCACGGCTTGCGCGCTCGCGATGCGGAAGCGGCCTCCGCCCGGTGGCTCGACCGGATGGGGCTCGCCGATCGGGCGAAGTCGAAGCTCGAGGAGCTGTCCCACGGCAACCAGCAAAGGATCCAGCTCGCCGTCGCCCTGGCGCATGACCCGGAGCTGCTGGTCCTGGATGAGCCGTTCTCCGGGTTGGACCCGATCGGGATCGCGACGATGACCGAGGTCGTGCATGAGCGCGCGGCCGCCGGCGTCGGGGTCCTGTTCTCGAGCCATCAGCTCGATCTCGTCGAGGATGTCTGTGAGGACGTCGTCATCATCGCCCGCGGCCGGATCGTCGCCGCAGGCGCGATCGAGGAGCTCAAGGCGCGCTCCGGGCGCCGTCACCTGGAGGTCGAGGTGGTCGGCTCGGGTGGCGCGTGGCTGGACGGCGACGGATCGCTGACCGTCCTGGAGCGCTCGGGCGATCGCGTCAAGCTGCTCGTAGCCGACGATGTCGATCTCGACGGGATGCTGGCGCGCGCCCGTGCGGCCGGTGAGGTGCGCATGTTCGCGTACGAGCCCCCGAAGCTGTCTGAGCTGTTCATGGAGGCGGTCACACCGACGTCGCCCGGACCGGACCTGGAGGCGTCTCGATGAGTCGCTGGCGAAGCGTGTGGCTGGTCGCCAAGCGCGAGATCCTCGAGCGCGGCCGGAGTCGCGGGTTCATCTTCTCGGTGGTGTTCACGACGCTCCTCGTGATCGGCTCGTTCGTCCTGCCGACCGTCTTGTTCGGCGACGACCAGGCGGCCCGCATCGGCATCGTCCGCCCGACACCGCCCGGTCTCGAAGGGGCGATCACCGCCACCGCCGCGCAGCTCGACCAGCCGGTCGAGATCGTGCCCTTCGACGATCCGGCGGCTGCGGATGCTGCCCTCGCGTCAGACAACGTCGACGTCGTCGCCGAGGTCCCAAGCGATCTGTCGTCGCCCGGGGCGATCCGCTTCGCCAGTGACGCGGACCAGGTCGTCTCCCAGATCATCTCGGCCGCCGTCGTCGCGCTGCGTTTCCAGGACATCGTGGCCGACGCCGGTGTCGATCCCGGCGTGCTCCTTGCCGCGCAACAGCCACCGAGCGTCGATTCGCTCGACCCGGAGACCGAGGCCGATCAGTCGCGCTTCCTGTTCGCCAACATCGGCGCGGTGCTGATCCTGGTCGGTATCTTCAGCTTCGGGTTCACGGTGCTCACGGGCGTAGTCGAAGAGAAGCAGAGCCGTGTGGTCGAGGTCGTGCTCGCCACGGTCCGCGCCCGCGACCTGCTGATGGGCAAGGTGCTCGGGATCGGCATCCTCGGTGTCGTCCAGCTCGTGGTGTTCGTGGTCGCCGCGCTGGGAGCGGCGATGTGGACCGATCGGTTCGTGCTGCCCGAGGCCACGCCAAGCGCGGTCGCCCTGTTGGTGGTCTGGTTCGTGCTCGGCTACGCGCTGTATTCGACCGCGCTGGGGTTCCTCGGCGCCCTGGCCTCGCGGCTGGAGGAGGCGTCGAACGCGTCGACGCCGGTGACGATGATCGCGATGATCAGCTACTTCGTCGCCATCTTCGCCGTCATCAACGACCCGTCTGGGCTCGTGGCGCAGGTGGCCACGTACATCCCGGCATCAGCGCCGTTCGTGGTGCCGTTGCGGGCGGCGTTCGACGCCATCTCCGGCGTGGAAGTCGCGATCTCGATCGTCGTTACCGTCGCTGCGATCTGGGTCCTGTTCGCGATCGGGGCGCGGGTATACGCCGGCGCCGTGCTCCAGACGGCCGGCAGGATGAAGATCCGCGACGCTTGGCGGTCGGCCGGGGAGTGACCTTCGCGGCGATCTCAGTCGAGTGGTTCGAACAGGCCGGGTAGCCCGCCTGCGTGCCAGAACACGATCCGCTCGCCGTCCCAGGCGCTCGACCTGACACCGGCCACCAGCCCAGCCAGCGCCTTAGCGGTGTAGATCGGGTCGACGAGGATCGCCTCGGTCCGCGCCAGCAGCGCGGCCGCCTCCTCGGCCGCCGCCGTCCGTCGGCCGTAGCCGTCGCCGAGCTGGGACTCGTCGAGGTCGATGACGGACGGCTCGACGACGCTGCCGAGGGCGTCGACCATCGCGGCGATCACGGGCCGGAGCTCGGCCGCCGACCGGGCGACCACGACGCCCGTGACGGCCATCGACTCCGGGCGACCCGCGAGCAGCCCCGCGTGGGTCCCACCGGTCGCGGTCGGCAGGACGATCCGGTCGAGGCCGAGCCCGATCGCGGCTGCTTGCTCGAGGATCTCCCCCATCGCCAGCAGCTGGCCGTGCGCGCCGATCGCACCGGAGCCGCCGACACCAATGACGTACGGGCGACCGCCGGCCGCTTCGACTTCTGCGGCCACCCGCTCGACGGTCGCCTCGCGCTCGGCTCGGTCGGCGGTCGGCAGCAGATGGAGGGTCGCGCCGAAGGAGCTGGAGAGCCGGATCGCCGGGCCGGGCGGGTCGACCTGTGGACCGGACAGCACGAGATGGACGCGGAGCCCGGCCCGAGCGCCGGCCGCTGCCGTGAGTCGCGCGTGGTTCGACCATCGCCGACCGCTGGTGATGACCGTGTCGGCGCCCCGCGCCAGCGCCTCGCCGATCAGGAACTCCAGGTTCCGCAGCTTGTTGCCGCCGAATGCGAGCGGGAGGAGATCCTCACGTTTGGCCCACAGGTCCACACGGCCACCGAGCGCTTCGCAGAAGCGAGGCAGGGCATGGAGCGGTGAGGGCGCGTCGATGAGCGGGAACCTGGGCGGGGACGCCATCGGGCCGATGGTAGCGACCTATCATCGGCATATGCCCGAACCCGCCGAGCCCACGACGCATATGGGCATGCCCGCGTGGGGATTCGCGTTCCCTGGGCCGCTGCGCGACGAGCTCACGGCACTCGCGCTCGATGGGACGAAGACCGCGACGGCCAGCCTCGCCGTGGACTTCGTGGTCGAGGGCGCCACGCCGCCGCGAGCTGGCGACCGCGAAATCATGCTCGATTCGGAGGGTCGACCGGTGGCGATCGTGGAGATCACCAAGGTCGAGCTCTCGACGATCAAGCTGGTGGGCGACGAGTTCGCCAGGGCCGAGGGCGAGGGTTTCGCCGACGCGCATGACTGGCGGGTCGCGCATGAGCGGTTCTGGAACGGTTACATCGACGACCTTCGTGCTGGGTTACGGGACCCCGGCTTCCAGCTCGACGATTCCACCGTGGTCGTCTGCGAATGGTTCCGGGTGGTCGAGCGGCTGGATCGGCCGGCCTGATGGCCTCGCGGATCACGCCCGACGACCGGGTCACGACCGTCGGCCAGCACGCTGGCATGCAGCGTTCGATCGCGATCTCGCGGCCCACGGTCGGAGCGGAGCGACTGTACTCATCGATCGTGTCGACGGCGCCCGGCGACAAGACCCGCATCCACCATCACGGCGATTGCGAGACGTCGATCTACATCGTGTCGGGGCGGGCTCGGTATACGTGGGGCCCGACCGGTCTGGAGGAGGAGATGCACGCGGAGGCCGGCGACTTCGTCTACATCCCGGCCGGCGAGATCCATGTCGAGGAGAACGCCAGCGCGAGCGAGCCGCTCGTCGTGGTCCTGACGCGAAACTGCCCCGATTCCCACGTGGTGTACGTCGACGGCGGCCCGGATGGCGCCGACGACGTCCCGGCGCCCTGCTGAGCGCCGGCAGGTGACCGCCACTTGGCGCGACCGGACCCTGCTCGAGCTGCTGACCGAGTTCGGGCTCGAGTTGCTCCCCGAACACGACTTTCCTACCGACGGCTGGTCCGGGGCGACCTTCAGCAGCCTGCTCGATGGCTACGGTCGGCGGTTCGTCCTCAAACGGACGTCCCTCGCGGTCGACTGGATCGCCCGGGCGACGTTCGATCACGACCTGCGCGAGGGCTGGATGGCGGCGATCGGGGCCCGCGAGGTCGGTTGGGCGCGCGCGGACTTCGTCCCCTATCTCGGCGCGGCGGCCGACGGCGACGGTGTCGCGATCCTCACGCCGGATCTGTCGAATGAGCTGATCGCCTGGGAGCGGCCCGGTCACGACCCGACGATCGATGACGAGACGCTCCTGCGTGTGGTCCAGGCGATGGCGCGGCTCCATGCGGTCCCGTGGAGCCGGAGCTTGGAGGCCGCGCTGGAGCGGGAATCGCAAGCACCGCCTCCGTGGTGCCCCCTCCCGGAACGCCTGACCCTGCTTGCTCCGCAGGCGGCGGCGCGGTACCAGGCCGACGGCAACCCCGTCGGCGCCCGGTTCATCGCGGGCTGGGAAGCGTTCGAGCGCGCCGCGCCCCACCAGGCATGGGACCTCGTCGAGCGACTCGGCGAGGACCCTTCGCCGCTCGTGCTCGCGCTCGAGGTGCTTCCGTGGGTCGGGCTGCACGGGGATCTGAAGCTCGCGAACGTCGCTCTGCTCCCTGATCGCCACGTCGCCTTCATCGACTGGCAGATGACCATGCGAAGCCCCGTCGCTGTCGAGCTCGGTTGGTTCCTGGTATCGAACAGCGGCTCGCTCCCCGTCGGCCCCGACGAGGTCCTGCGGACCTACCGCGACGCGCTCGACTGGGACAGCGGCCGCTGGGGGTTCGGCACCGAGCCGCACGACTTCGCCGGCCTTGCCGGCGACTGGGATCTGCAGCGCGACCTCACATGGATCATCGGGCTGCTGCTCCGCGGGTGGCGGAAGGGTCTCGACGCCGAGGCGGGAGAGATGCTGCCCTCGGGGGTGAGCGCCGCAGAGGACTTGGCCTGGTGGTCCGAGCGCGCGTTGGAGGCGGCGGCGCGGCGGCTGTGACGTCCGCGCTCCGGACCGTCCAGATGTTGCAAGTGGGTCCCGAGGGCCTGCGCACCGCCGCTGCAGGCTAGGCCGGCGCCGCGAGGTCGCGGCGCGGGAACACGATAAGC
>DATAFZ010000163.1:0-3138 GCA_036257225.1 Candidatus Limnocylindrales bacterium
ATCCCGCCGGGCGCTCACCACCGCGATGCTCGACCTCGCGTCACGTGGCCTGATCTCGTTCCGCGAGGACAAGGGCCTGCTCGGCCTTTCGCGCAAGGTGGGCGTCGACACCGCGCCGACGCGCGGCGACGACATCGAGGAGGCGCAGCGAGCGCGGAACGCACGACGCCCGATCGGCCCGGCCGAGGACTACGCGATGCGACAGCTGCGCAGCCTGGCCAAGGGGGAGAACTTCATCGAGCCGGACGAGCTCCCATCGTTCGGCCCGAAGGTCGCCGACTTCGACCACAAGCTCGAAGACCATGTCGTCAAGAGCGGCTGGATGGTCGAACAGCCGCGCCGGGTGATCGGTCGTTGGGTCGCCAAGGGGATCGTGGCCGTCATCGCCGGAGCGGTGGCCATCTTCATCGGCGTCAACGTGCCGATCTCGGGTCTCGTGATGATCGGCGTCGGGGCGATCGCGGGGGGCGTGATCGTCATGTTCTTCGCACGCAGCATGCCCGCGGTGACGATGGCCGGCGCGATGACGCGCGCCATGCTCGCCGCCTATCGACGCACCCTCCACAAGACCATGGAGCAGGCTCGGTCGATGCAGCAGGTGGTCGACCAGGCGGGGCTGCCCTGGCTGGAGACGCCGGACCAGGCGGTGGTGTGGGGGACCGCGCTGGGGCTCCAGGGCGACATCGAGGGCGTGCTGGAGCGCTCGATGGAGGACGTCCGCGAGCAGCCGACTCTGGCGTCGACTACGTACTTCCCGGCCTGGTACCGAACCTCGGATGGGTCGTCGTTCGCCAGCGGCATGGCGGCCGGCAGCGGCGGCTCGATCTTCTCGGGCTCGGCGGTGCCGGACGTGGGCGGGATGATGTCGGCCCTCGGCACCATCGGAAACTCCCCGGCGTCGTCGAGCGGTGGCAGTGGCGGCGGGTTCGGCGGCGGCTCGTCGGGCGGTGGCGGCGGCGGCGCCGGCGGCGGCTTCTGAGCGTTCCCGGGTCGCTCCCGGGCCGACCATCACCGCCCAGCGGTGCTATCGACGAAGGAGCCTCCCGCCCGCCGCCGGATCAACCGCCCAGCGACGAGAACAACCGCGGACCGGTCCGTCCTCCGCCGGAATCGCCGCCTGGCGACGATAGTGCCGACGTGCTTCGTCAGTAGCACCGCGTCGCGGTGAACGTCACACCATCGTGACATTGCGTGCTGTGACGTGAACTCAGATCCCGAACATCTCCCGACACGCGTCGAGGCCCTCGATCTCGACTGGCGGGCGTGATCGCGAACGCCAGCCCTCTGCGGACATCCGGAACAGCTGCGTCTCGCGCGCGACGCCCTGCGGCGCCAGCGAGCCACGGCCGTTCTCTTCGTAGCCGAGGCGGCGCGAAACGGCATTCGAGGCGGCGTTGTCGAGGAACGCCGACGACGTCGCGAACCGCGCCCCGAGGCCGTCGAACGCGAACGACAACACCGCGGAGCGCATCTCCTTGCCGAGTCCCCTGCCCTGGAATGCCCGGCCCAGCCACGAGCCGGTGTCGACCGTCCGGTGGATCGGGAACGCGTGGCCCCACACGCTCTGCGAGCCGATCGGCCGGCCATCCGACTCGACCAGCAGATTGAGTCGCCAGTCGTCGACCGACCACGACCCACGCGCCGACCAGTGATGTGCAAGGAAGCCCTGGTCGAACGCGGGACCCTCGACCACCGACCAGGCGATGCCGAACGGCATCTCATCGGGCGGATGGATGCCCGCCTTGGCGAGGTCGAGCAGGGCGAGCAGGTCGTCGTCGGTCGGGAGCCGAAGGACGAGATTCTCCGAGCGGATGCGCAGCCCGAACAGCGGCCAGGCGGCCTCGAGGGCGGTCGCGGCGGGCTCAGCGGCGTGCATGGGCGGCCGACGCTACACTCCGGCCATGGGTGCTGTCGAGACGATGGAAGACTTCTTCGAGAAGCTGAATGCGGGCGACCGCCAGGGCGCGGTTGACCTGATGGACGAGAAGACCGAGATGCGCGTGCACGTCGGCGACAACGTCCAGACGCTGCGCGGCGTGGAGCGCGTGGGCGGCTGGTTCCTGCGCGGCGACGCCGGGTTGCGGATGATCCCCGGCGAGATCCGCGATACCGGCAACACCTACGAGGCGGACCTCCTGGTCGTCCGTCCGGGCGCGCCGACGCAGCACATCGATGCCACGTTTCGGGTCGAGGCGGGACGGATCACCGCCATCAACATCGCGCCCCGGTAGCGCCCGGTAGCGCGCGACTACGACGCCGAGGGCGACGCCTCCGCCGGGACCTCCTCGGCGACCGGCACCGGGATGATGATCTCGTCGCCGACCTTGATCCGGTTCGGGTTCGAGATGCGGTCCTTGTTGGCTTCGAGCAGTGCATCCAGCGTCACGTTGAACTCGCGCGCGATGCGCGACAGTGTGTCGCCCGACTTGATGACGTAGAGCTGCGGGGTCGGGTCAGGGATCGGCGTCGGCTCCAGCGACGGGGTCGCTGCCGCCGCGGACGGGCTTGCGCTCGACCCGACGCCACCGGGATCCGGGCCGCCGACACCGAGCAGGGCCGGCAGGAAGAACAGGACGATCGCCGCGAGCACGACGCCACCGAACAGCACACCGACCGTGGGGATCGCCGGCAACCCGGACAACCCCGCTCGAGTCTTGATCGATGGGTATGCCTCGTAGCGGCGCCGGCGCTCCCACGCCGGCCCGTCGTCCGCTCCCCGGTCCGCTCGCTCACGCTCCCGGTCGCGATCCTGATCCCGGGCACGATCCCGTGTCGAGCTGACGGTCGGCCGTCGTGCCGGGCGCGTCGGCGGGCGCACCTCCGCGTGTGATTCGGCCGCCTCCGCCTGCCGCGCCGCACGACCCACGAGCCCGGCCAGGTCGGGGTCGGCCGGCACCGACGGGCTGTCGGGCCCGGACGGAAGAGGTCGCGCCTGCGACCGATTTCCCCATTCCTGCCCAACGTCGCCACCCCTCGCGAGACGATCGGCGGCGCTGCCGGCCAACCCGCGTCCTTCCTCGGGAGGCGCGACCTGTGCCTCGGCATCCTGGCGGGGTCCATCCCGGCGCGGCCCTCCCCCACCGGGGGCGGATGCCCAGGGCGGCGGCGCAGCCCAATCTCGCGGCGGGTTCCGTCGCG
>DATAFZ010000004.1:0-2988 GCA_036257225.1 Candidatus Limnocylindrales bacterium
GCCGCTTCCCCCCTGGTCCGCAATCGAGGCGGCACTGACGTCCCGCCCCGAGGTCGCGGCTGGACGCGCCGAGATCGCGCGCGCCGAGGCGGAGGTGGAAGTCATGCGCGACATGTTTAGGCCGATGGCCACCATCCGCACCGGACCGGCCTACACCATGGCTGACGGCCGGGGCTTGATGGCGATGGTCGGCCTCAGCCTCCCGATCTGGCGCGGCAAGCTCCGCGCCGGCGTGGCCGAGGCGCAGGCGATGCAATCGATGTCCGAAGCCGACTTGCGGGCGATGACTCGCATGATCGAAGGTGACGCCGCGGTCGCCCTGAGCGGCCTCCAGGCTGCCCGCGATCGTCAGGCGGCGCTCGCTGCCGACGTGCTGCCGCGCGCGCGCATGGTGATCGAGCCCGCCGTCGCCAGCTACGCCTCGGGGCAGCTGCCGCTGGTCAGCGTCATTGAAGCCATCCAGGCGCTCTGGCTGGTCCAGTCCGACCTGATCGCGGCTGACACCGAGCTCGGCCTGGCGTGGGCGCGCCTCGGGCGCGCGCTCGGATCGTACGAGGCGATCCTCCAATGACACCGCTCTCCCGACTCCGACCCCTCGGCGCTGCCATCGTCTCCGCAGTCGCGACGGCTGCGCTCCTGACCGCCGCCCTGTGGGTGCAGCATTCAAACGGGGCCTGGCCATTCGCGCCTCGTGACCCGGCACCCGCCGCGATCGAGGCCCCGGACGCCGTCGCGACGACCGGGTCTCTATCCACCCATGATCGGGTGCCGGTCGAGGTCACCGAAGAGACGCTCCAGGAGCTGGGCATCCGGCTCGAGGAGGTCGGCCGCGAATCGCTGACCGAGTCGGTGCGCGCCGTCGCCATCGTCGTGCCGGACGAATCGAGGATCTCGCACGTGCACACCCGCGTGGCGGGATGGGTCGAAGAGCTCGACATCAACACCACCGGAGAGATCGTGCGGGCGGGTCAGCCGCTCGCGCGCATCTTCTCGCAGGAGCTGCTGTCGTCCCAGACCGAGTACCTGGCCGCCCGGAAAGCGACCTCGGCTTCCGGGATCACGAGCGCCGTGGTGGCCAGCGGTCGCGCGCGGCTCGGCGTCCTCGGCATGACGCCGGCGGACGTCGACGCCATCGAGCAGACCGGCGAACCGAAGCGCCTGGTCACCGTGGTCGCCCCCAGAAGCGGTGTGGTCGTGAATCGGGGCATCACGGTGGGCAGCTCGGTGGATCCGTCGACGACGTTGCTCACCATTGCCGACCTGTCGCGGGTGTGGATCCTCGCCGAGGTCCCGGAGGCGAGCATCCCAGCGGTTCGCGTCGGCATGACCGCGCAGCTCGACTTCCCGGCGTCGGGCCGTCCACCGTTCGCGGCGCCGGTCGACTTCATCTATCCGACGCTCACCGAGCGCACGCGCACGCTGCGAGTCAGGTTCTCGGCGGCCAATCCCGACGGGAGGCTGAGGCCGGGACTCTACGGCATCGCCGCCTTCGAATGGGCCGGGCAGCAGGTGATTACCGTGCCGCGCGATGCGGTGGTCGACACCGGGTTGCGACAGCACGTCTTCGTCTCGACCGGCGACCGGTTCGAGCCGCGAACGGTCGCACTCGGCGTGCAGCTGGCCGATCGCGTCGAGGTCCGCGCCGGACTCGAGGAGGGCGAACGGATCGTCGCCGCCGGCGTGTTCCTGCTGGACTCGGAAAGCCGGCTGCGCGCCACCGGCGGAGCGGGCGGACATGCCGGCCATGGGGCACCGGCGGTGCCCGCGGTGAAAGACGCATCCCCGGCAGGCGCGGCACCCGACCCGCACGCGGGTCATCGAGAGTAGCGCCGTGGTCGAACGCATCATCGAGCTCTCGGCCCGCTACCGGTGGGCGGTGTTCGCGGCGGTGCTGGTGCTCGCGCTGTGGGCGGTCGACTCGGTTCGCAAGACGCCGCTCGATGCCCTGCCGGACCTCTCCGACCCGCAGGTCATCGTCTACACCGAGTGGATGGGGCGCAGCCCCGACCTGGTCGAGGACCAGATCACGTATCCACTCGTCCGTGCCCTGCAGAGCACGCCGGGCATCAAGACCGTGCGTGGGTACTCGATGTTCGGGATGAGTTTCACCTACGCGATCTTCGGGGACGGCACCGACATCTACTGGGCGCGCACGCGAGTGCTCGAACAGCTGGGGCGCGTGGAGAAACTGCTGCCGCCCGAGGTGTCCCCGACGTTGGGGCCAGACGCGAGCGGTCTGGGATGGGTGTACCAGTACGTCCTCCGGGACGAGAGCGGACGGATGGATCTGGCCGAGCTTCGGGCGCTGCAGGACTTCACCGTCCGCCCCGCGCTGCAGGCGGTGGCCGGCGTGGCGGAAGTTGCCTCCCTGGGCGGATTCGAGCGCCAGTACCAGATCGTGATCGACCCCGACCGGCTGGTGGGCTTCGGGCTCACGGTGACCGACGTCACCCGATCGGTCCGCGACGCCAACGCCGAGGTCGGCGCTCGCGTGCTCGAGTTGGCCGGTCGCGAGTACGTCCTGCGCGGGCGCGGCTATGTGAAGGAATTGGCCGATCTCGAGCAGAGCGTAGTGGCGGTCGGAGCGGGCGGCACGCCGATCCGGCTCGGCGACGTCGCCAGCGTCGGCTACGGGCCGGAGATCCGGCGCGGCGCCGCCGATTGGAACGGCACCGGCGAAGCCGTCGGCGGCATCGTCGTGATGCGGATCGGCTCCAACGCGCTGCAGGTGATCCGGGCGCTCGAGACCGAGATCGCCGCGCTGCGCCTCCCCGACGGCGTCCACCTCATCCCTACCTACGACCGGTCGGAGCTGATCCTGGGGTCGGTAGACACGTTGACGCGCACGCTGATCCAGCAGGCGATCATCGTCACCATCATCTGCCTGGTCTTCCTCTTTCACGCGCGATCGGCCCTGGTCGTGATGATCGTGCTGCCGCTCGCCGTCCTGTTCTCCTTCATCGCGATCCGGTATCTCGGTCTGTCGTC
>DATAFZ010000096.1:0-2822 GCA_036257225.1 Candidatus Limnocylindrales bacterium
CTCGCGGCCGCGCACGACGTGCTGCGCGGGCATGAGCAGTTCGTTGCCGCGGACCCGGCGGGTGACATCAGCACGCTCGCCGTGCTCGGACATATCCCGCCGCTCGACGCGTTCGATCCATCGCTCCACGGCGCCCCGTTCGTGGCTGTCCTCGGGATGTTCGCAGGCCCATCCGACCACGGGATGACGGCGCTCCGTCCGCTTCGCGAGCTGGGAACACCCCTCGTGGACTTCAGCGCGACGACGCCCTACGTCGAGGCACAGACGGTCTTCGACGCCGACTATCCGGCGGGCCATCGTTACTACTGGAAATCGCAGCGCATGCCCTCGCTGAGCGACGCCGCAATCGATGCGCTGGTCGGCCGGATGGAGTCCGCCCCATCGGGCCACTCGACGATCGACCTGTGGCTGAACGGCGGTCAGATGACCGCCGTGCCCGCCGAGGCGACCGCATTCGGGCCGCGCGATCCGGGCTATCTCCTGAGCCCCGAGGCCAACTGGGAGCACCCGGCCGACGACGAGGCCAACATCGCGTGGGCGCGGGACCTCCTCGCATCCGTGGCTTCCGAGACGAGCGGCGGTAGCTACCTGAACTTCCCGGGCATGCTCGAGGAAGGCGCGTCGCTGATCCGCGACAGCTTCGGTCCGACCTACGAGCGTCTGGCAGAGCTCAAGCGAGAGTACGACCCCGACAACGTGTTCCGCCGCAACCAGAACGTGGCGCCGGCGCCCACGCGCTGATCTGACGGGCTCCGACCCGCGCCGTCGGGGACCGTCCCGCCCGCGACGCGCACCCACGGGACGCGTCGCCGCCTATCATTCGCGGGGCCGCCGCGCGCGGCATCCCTCCCCGGCGCCTGGCGCCGCTGCCGACGGAACAGTCCCATGCCGACCCTTGAGGAGCTCGTCGAGAGCGGCGACATCGAGCGCCTGAACGACCGGCTCAACGAAATGAACACGGTCGAGATCGCCGAGGAGCTGGCGCGCCTCGATCCCGAGCAGCGCGCCGTTCCCTTCCGGCTGCTCGCCAAGGACCGCGCCATCGAGGTCTTCGAGGCGCTCGACCCGGCCGACCAGCAGGATTTGCTCGACAGCCTCCGGGACGAGCGCGTCATCCAGCTGTTCGAGGCGATGGATCCCGACGACCGGGCGCGACTCGTGGACGAGATGCCGGCGAAGGTCGCGCGCCGGCTCCTTGCCGGGCTGAGCCCGTGGGAGCGCGCGCTCACCGCCACGCTGCTCGGCTACCCCGAGGACACCGCCGGCCGGATCATGTCGCCGGAGTACGTCAGCCTGCGGGCCGGTATGAGCGCCGAGCAGGCGCTCGACAAGGTGCGCCAGGCTGGCAGCTCCGCGGAGACCGTCTACGCCCTGCCGGTCACCGACGACCAGCGCCACCTGATCGGTGCGATCGGGCTCCGCGACGTGGTGATGGCGGACCCCGACCAGCGGATCGGCGACCTGATGGAGACCGAGACCGAGGTCTACTCGGCGCGGGTCGATGACGACCAGGAGGTCGTCGCCCGGCTCATTGGCGAGGCCGACCTGCTCGCGCTGCCGATCGTCGATACCGAGAACCGCCTCGTCGGCATCGTCACGGTCGACGACGCGATCGAGGTCCTCGAGGAGGAGGAGACCGAGGACATCGCCCGGTCCGGCGGTTCGGAGCCGGTCGGACGGCCGTACTTCTCGGTGTCCGTGTTCCGCCTGGCACGGACGCGGATCGTGTGGCTGCTGCTGCTCATCGTCGCGGCCAGCCTCACCGTCAGCGTGCTCGACTACTTCCAGCTCGCGCTCGAGACAGTCGTGACGCTGTCACTGTTCATCCCATTGCTCATCGGCACGGGAGGCAACACCGGGGCGCAATCGGCGACGACCGTGGTGCGCGCGTTGGCCGTCGGCGAGGTCCGCTTCGAGGACCTGCCCCGGGTCGTCCTCCGCGAAGCGCGCGTCGGCCTCATGCTCGGGGTCGGGCTGGGCCTGATCGCCTTCGTACCGGTATCGGTCCTGTTTGGAACCCAGATGGGCGCGGTCGTGTCGCTGTCCGTGGCCACGATCTGCACGTTCGCGTCGACCGTGGGCTCGCTCCTGCCGATCCTGGCCGGCCGCCTCGGCCTTGACCCGGCCGTGCTGTCCGCGCCGTTCATCACCACGATCGTCGACACCAGCGGCCTCGTGATCTATTTCCTCATTGCGAAGGCGATCCTGGGAGTCTGACGCCCGGACTCGAAACCCCGGGAGCCTCGCGGCTCCCGGCGCTGTGTGCTCGGAACGATCAGGCCGCGGAGCCGCGCTGCTATCCACCGGGCAAGCGTCCCGTGGCCAGCTCCGTCAACCGAGCATGCAGAACGGCGGCCCCAGAGGGCCGCCGTGGAGTTCGGGAAGAGGCCGCGCTAGTCGCGCGAGCCGAAGAGGCGCAGAAAGAACAGGAACAGGTTGATGAAGTCGAGGTACAGCGCGAGCGCGCCGATGACGGCAGCCTTCTCCATCGACCCGACACCCGCTGCAATGTCGCCCCGCTGGATCCGCTGCACGTCGTACGCGGTGAGCGCAGTGAAGATCACGATGCCCACGATCGAGATGAGGAAGCTCAGCTGGTTCGAGCCCAGGAAGATATTGAGCACGGAGGCGACGATCAGGCCGATCAGGCCCATGAACAGGATGCCGCCGAGGCCGGCCAGCGAGCGCTTCGTCACGGCCCCGTTGATCGCAGCGGCGCCGAACATCGCGGATGCGGACAGGAAGGCCGTCGCAACCGATGCCGTGGTGTAGAACGAGACGATCAGCCCGATGGTGATGCCGACGGACGCGGCGTACACGAA
>DATAFZ010000105.1:0-7412 GCA_036257225.1 Candidatus Limnocylindrales bacterium
GATGCCGTGCAGGACGCCCTCGTCCGGGCCTGGCGCGATCTCCGCGGTCTTCGTGACCGCGACCGATTCGACGCCTGGCTCCACCGACTGCTCGTCAATGCCTGTGCGGATCACGCCCGTCGTACTCGTCGTCGTCTGGAAGTCACGATCGACACGATCGACCGACCGGATCCACACGACGACGTCGATCGGGTCGGCGACCGCGATGAGATCGAGCGGGCGTTCCTCCAGCTTTCCGTCGAGCACCGTGCGGTGCTCGTGCTCACGCACTACGTGGGGCTGCCGGCTCCCGAGGTTGCAACGATGCTCGGCATACCGGTCGGCACCGTCTACTCACGCATCCATCACGGCACGCGGGCGATGCGGACGTCACTCGTCGGCTCGCCGGTGGTGCCGCAGCCCAGCCCGGAGCAGGGACGATGAACGAGCCGATGGATCGAGCGCTTGCCGACTGGCTCCGCGAGGGCCCCGACCACGGGCCACGCGAGGGCCTGGAGCGCGCGCTGGCCGCGACGCGTCAGGTGTCCCAGCGACCGGGTTGGGCCATCCCCGAAAGGTGGCTTCCGATGCAACTCACGATGCAGCGCGTGCCCGCCATGCGGCCGCTCGCCTACCTCGCCTTGGTGGCCCTCCTGATCGCGGCGCTCGTCGCGGCAGCCGTCCTCGTCGGATCGCAGCGGCGCGTGCCGCCGCCCTTCGGGCCGGCAGGCAACGGGCTGGTCGCGTATGACGCGGGGGGCACGCTATTCATCGCCGATCCCGACCTCGCATCGCCGCGACCGATCGAAGGCGGACTCGGCGCCGTCCTGAGCCCTGTCTTCTCGCGCGACGGCCGTTCCCTGGCGTTCTGGTCGGCGACATCGCCGAATGCGATGGCGCGGCACCTCTTCGTCCAGGGCGTCGACGACCCCGGTCCTGCACGTCGGATCAGCTGGTCGTACCCCTCGATCCAGGGGCACGCTACGGCGCCCGCCTGGGCGGTCGATGGGTCTCGTCTCGTCTACGCGGCGTCGACCAGCGACGGGCTCCGTCTCGCCAGCGCTGCGGTCGACGGCAGCGGACTCACGTTCCTGACGGAGGGCGGCGAGCTGTCGCCGTGGACGCCGGTCGCGTCTCCCGACGGACGCTGGTTGGCATTCCGCTCGCGGAGCCCGCAGGCCGACCTCGTCGTCATGCCCTTC
The DNA here is from genome assembly GCA_036257225.1 of Candidatus Limnocylindrales bacterium. Lineage (GTDB taxonomy): Bacteria > Chloroflexota > Limnocylindria > Limnocylindrales > CSP1-4 > SPCO01. The sequence continues at coordinate 1,182 of DATAFZ010000105.1, forward strand.
GACGGGGGCGATCCACGGATCCTCTTGACGGTGGACGCCCAGAGCGATGCCTTCGTGAACCTCGCCTGGTCGCTCGATAGCACGAGGGTCGTCTATCACCGACCGGACCCGGACGGCACCGGACTGCCCGTGGTCGAGACGATCGACATCCGCGACGGATCGATCGTGCGCGTCTCTCGGCCCAACGAGTTCAGCTCCGATCCCTCCTGGTCTCCGGATGGACGGTGGATCGCGTATGCCCGCGAGATCGACGGCGAGCGCCACTCGGCCATCGTCGCGCCCGACGGATCCGAGTTCCGGGACCTCGGCCCGGTCGGCGGTTGTGTCATGGGCTGGTCGCCGGACGCGAAGTACCTCTTCGGCTTCACGATCGACTGCTTCTCGTCGAACGTGACTCGCATCCCGATCGACAACCCGTCAGCCGCTGTCGAGTTCGATCTACCCGGTGCCCTGACCGGGCAACCTGACTGGCAGCGCGTCGCTCCCTGAACGTCCGTCAGGGGCGTCGGTCGTGGGTCGCCCTGACCTCGATCGGCGCCCCATCGCGGATGGAGCGCGGGATCTCGGCGACCCGCTCGACCTCGGCGATCAGCTCGCGGACCTGGTCCTCAGGCGCCGACGATCTGACGACCAGATCGACGGTGATCGGCGTCGAGCCCGACCCACGCGCCGGGAAGTCGCCATCGACCGTGATCTCGACGTTGTCGAGCTCGATGCCCATCGTCGCGGCCTCGCGGTAGAGGTCGTTCGACCAGCACGCCGCGATCGACAGGTAGAGCAGCTGACCGCCGTTGAACCCAAGTCCACCACCGCCGGCGGTCGGAGGGCGATCGGTCACCAGCGTGAACGGCCCCGCCTCGCCGAGCGCCGTCGGGCCGTCGCCGACCGTCCGGAGCCGGACCCGGTAGGCGTCTGACACGGGTCTGCTCAGCCCCCCTCGACGAGTGGCTTGACCTCGCCGACGAACCGCTCGAAGGTCTCGGCGTCGTACGGCGCTGGCTGCTCCGAGATGACCGTTCGGAAGCCGAGCTCGTAGTACGGCCGGAGCTTCTCGGCCATCTCTTCCGGCGTCCCGTTCCAGAACGTGTCGTCGTCCTCGACCTCGGACATGGGCGTCCGGTTGTGCTCCATCGCGGCCTTCCAGACGCGATCCGCCTCCTCCTTGGAGTCGCGGAGGGTGAACTTGACCCCGAGCGTGAACTCGATATCGGCGATGTCGCGCCCGACGTCATCGCAGTGCCGCTTGAGGACATCGACCTTGCGCGTCATCACATCGAGCGGCCCCATCGCGTTCCACATGTCGGCGTACTTCGCCACCGTTCGCAGGGTCTTCTTCTCGCCGCTCCCGCCGATCATTATCGGTAGCCGGGGCTGGATCGGCAGTGGCTGCTGGCGTAGATCGTCGAACGCGTAGCGGCCGCCAGGCGGCGAGGTTGCGGAGCCGCCGTCAAGCACGGTCCGCATCGCCGCGACCGCCTCGTCCATCCAGTCGAGCCGCTGCCCGAAGCCCGACCCGAAGTCGATGCCGTGGGCGCGATGCTCGAGCTCGAACCACGCGCCCCCGATACCGAGGATCGCCCGGCCATCGCTGATGTGGTCGAGCGTCGTGGCGAGCTTGGCGGTCAGTCCCGGATTGCGGAAGGTGTTGGCGCCGACCAGCAAGCCGAGGCGGATGCGGTCCGTCGCCATGGCCCAGCCGCCGAGTGCCATCCAGCCTTCGAAGATGGGCTGGTATGGGTCGCCGAAGATCCCGTAGAGGTGGTCCCACGTCCAGAGGTGGTCGTACCCGAGCTGGTCGACCCGCTTCGCCGCATCGACCATCTCGGGCCAGGTGGCGGCCTGGCTCCAGAGCAGGATGCCAGTCTTGAGCTCGGTCACGGGCAGGACCTCCGTAGTCGCTGGGCGGGCCGTCAAGTCTAGGGCCGTCCCGACGACGCGGCGCGGGGATGCGTGCGACATAGACTGACTGGCATGCGCGGCATCCTGGTCGCAGCCATCGCGGTCGTCGTCGGGACGGGGTGCGGCTCGCTCGACTTCCAACGGCCGGGCAGCGTCGTCATCTATGGCCGCGCGGCCCCACTGGACCAGAGCTGGTTCGGGCTGGTGCCTCCAGGTGATCCGCCCTCGGTGGTCGGATTCGGCTCGGACGGCGTCGGCTGTCTCGATGGGTCGCCCGGAACACAGGTTGCGTGGTACGACGGTTCCCCGGCCCAAGGCGGGAAGCCCCGCCAGATCATCGGGCGGATCCCGGCTGACGGCGCGTCACTCGTTCTCTGGGTGGAGATCGTCGACGAGGGGAGGCTGGAGTTCGGTCAGGGCGTTCCCGACTGGTGGGTCGGCGAGCCTCAGACCTGCTAGGCCATGGACCGTGCCGCGCCATCCGTGAACCGACTGGCGCTTTCAGCGACCATCCACTGCCTGACCGGCTGCGCCATCGGCGAGGTGCTCGGGCTGGTCATCGCCAGCCAGCTCGGGTGGGACGATCTGCCGTCGATCGAGCTGGCGGTGGTGCTTGCCTTCGTGTTCGGGTATGCGCTGACGCTTCGGCCGCTGCTCGCCTCCCGTGTCGCCCTCGGTTCGGCACTGGGTCTCGCGTTCGCGGCCGACACGTTGTCGATCACGGTCATGGAGATCGTCGACAACGCGATCATCCTGGCCATCCCCGGGGCGATGGACGCGGGCGTCCTCGACCCGCTGTTCTGGGGCAGCCTTGCGCTCGCGCTCGGCGTCGCCGGGGTGGTCGCGTTCCCGGTGAACCGCTGGCTGATCGAGCGCGGCCGCGGGCACGCGGTGCTCCACGAGCACCGCCATTAGCGCTCGCCGGCGGAGGAACTTCGCTCGCTCGTACCGAGGGCTTGGCGACGAATCAGCACGGTCGAGCGCCTGGATCGACGGAACCGGGGCTTCCGGCTCGTGGGCATGCACGTTCGTGGCGGATCGGTCACTCCTGGCGAGCGCCACGAGCCAGGCTGCAGGCCCGGCTGGAGCTGGCCGCCGCGAGCGCCGGCGTCAGCCGCGGATCAGACGAACGATGACGCGAAGGACGAGCGAGACCGAGATCCCGGTGGCCAGGATCACAAAGGGGTTGAAATAGGGCGGCGCGAGCGGCACATACGTGGCGCCCTCCGGGCGCACTTCGATGTAGCCCATCGGGTCCGTCATGACGCCGCCGCCCGCGCCGCTGCCGGTGCCGATCGCCTCGCCGTTCGTCGAGTCGGACTTGGTCGGACCCGTACCGGAACCACCGCCGTATCCCCACCGCACGCGTGCGACCGGGATGACCGTCACATCCCCGCGCGCCACCGGCTCCCCGAACACGGCTCGGACGGTCGCGCGGGCGCCGATCCGTTCGCCCAGGAGATCGAGCATCTTGTCGACAGGCTCTGCGGCTGCTGCGCGTGCGAGCTCCCTGGCGTCATCGATCGTCGTAACCATGGCGGCCTCCTCGTGCGGTCCTCCATGTTGCGCCTCAAAGCCGAACCGCGTCAGGAGCGTCGGGCCGATCGCGTTCTAGGCCCGATCCAGCTCTTGGTCGATGGCGCGCAGGATGAACCGGGCCGCCTCCGCACTCTTGCCACCGAGCTTCTCGCCCTCCTCCTGTTCGAGCGCCCGCATCAGGTCGGCCAGGTACAGCTCGAGCGAGGGCGTGCGCTCCAGCGACCCATCCGCGAATGCCGCTTCCAGCCGGGCGACGGCGGCGCGCGCGTTATCGACCGTGTGGCCCTTGGCGACGATCAGCTCGCGGACGTCCCGCCGCGCCGCGTCGGCACCCGCCCCACTGCTGCTCACGAGAACCGCCGCACGGTGCGCCGGATGAGATCGCTCGAAGCTCGGCGGGCCGATGCCCCGACTGCCTCGGCCTCCGCGGCAACCGCCTCGGCTTCCTCGAACAGACCCTCGCGCTCCAGCCGGTCCTCTCGCTCGGCGGCGCGCAGCCGCCGCCAGTCCGATTGGAGGACGCTCATCGCGATCTCGTCCCACCAGTGGCCGTCGCGGAAGATCGACTCGCGCGCGCGGCCCTCGATCACGAAGCCGCACCGCTGGTAGGTCCGGATGGCGCGCTCGTTGAACTCGAACACGAACAACGCGATGCGGTGAAGACCGAGCGGTCCGAACGCGTGCTCGAGCATGAGGCGAGTCGCCTCGGTCCCGAACCCACGGCCCCAGGCGTCCTTCTCACCGATCGTGATGTGGTACAGGGCCGACCCGTTGTCCCCGTCGAGCTGGCTGAACGCACACGTCCCGATCAGCCGGTCCGAGCGGCGCTCATGGATCGCCATGGCAAGCGCGTCGTGGCCCACCACCCGCGCCGTGAAGAACCGTTCGATCTCCTCGGGGCGCATCGGCGCTTCCTGGTAGCGAGCCAGCCGCGCGATCTCGGGGTCCGAGTACCACCGCCGGAACGCACCGAGGTTCTCCGGTGCGTGCCGGCGCAGCACGACCTGCGACCCCGTCAGGACTTCCGGAAACCACGTTCGCGGCGCCATCGGCGGAACCGTATACCATCGCCGCCATGCGCCGCTGGAGCGAGCTGGCCGAGCGCGTGGCGGCAACCACCCGGACCTCCGAGAAGACCGCCATCCTGGCCGACTACCTGCGCAGCCTCACTCCCGAGGAACTGCCGGTGGCGGCCGTCTTCCTCACCGGCCGTCCCTTCCCGGAGGCCGATCAGCGCTCGATGGGGCTGGGTTGGTCGTCGATCGTGGCCGCGATCGGTGCGTTGACCGGCGCGACACGGGAGGACCTCGCGGCCGCCTATGACCGGCACTCGGACCTGAGCCTGTCGGTCGAGGATGTGCTCACGGGCGCAGGTCATGCCCCGCCGCCAGAAGCTGCGCCGACGCTCCCCGAGGTGGCCGCCACGTTCGCGACCATCGAGCAGGCGTCGGGCCCCGCGGCCAAGGCCAAGTCGCTGCACGGCCTCCTGGCGCGTGCCGACCCGCTCACGGCCAAGGCGATCGTCAAGGTGCTCGGTGGTGAGCTCCGCATCGGGCTCCGCGACGGCCTGGTCGAGGCCGCGATCGCGAAGGCCTTCGAGCGTCCACTCGAGGACGTCAAGTGGGCCGGCATGCTGACCGGCGACATGGGCCGCCTGGCCGAGCTCGCGCGTGACGACCAGCTGGCCGACGCCGAGCTCGCCCTGTTCCATCCGCTCAAATTCATGCTCGCATCGCCTGCCGAGGACGCCGACGAGATCATCGGCCGGCTCGGCCCGGAGGTGTGGGTCGAGGACAAGTACGACGGGATCCGGGCCCAGCTCCACAAGCGCGGCACGGACGTCCGGCTCTATTCGCGCGACCTCCACGACGTGAGCAACCAGTTCCCTGAGATCGTCGACGCGGCGCGGCCGCTGCGCTGGACCGGCGTCATCGACGGCGAGATCCTCGCCTTCAAGGACGGGCTGGTCCTGCCATTCATCAGCCTGCAGGCGCGGCTCGGCCGGAAGGCGCCGTCGGAGCAGATCAAGACCGACATCCCGGTGGTCTTCGTGGCATTCGACCTGCTCGCGCTCGGACCCGGCGACGACCCGGATGGCGACGCCACGGTCGATCCGTTGCTGCGCGAGCCGCTCCGCAGGCGGCGCGAGCTGCTGGACGGCATCGACCTCCCACTGGTCGACGACGGCGGACGGTTCACCCGATCGCACCTCGGGGTCGCTCGCAACGCCGACGCCCTCGAGCTCGCCTTCGCCGATGCCCGCGGCCGGCGCAACGAGGGTCTGATGGTCAAGGATCCCACCAGCGGGTATTCGCCCGGCCGCCGCGGTCTCGGCTGGCTGAAGATGAAGAAGGCGCTGGCGACGATCGACTGCGTCGTGGTCGGCGTGGAGGTCGGTCATGGCAAGCGTCACGGCGTGTTGTCCGATTACACGTTCGCGGTGCGCGACGACGAGAGCGGAAAGCTCGTCAACATCGGGAAGGCCTACAGCGGGCTCACCGATGTCGAGATCGCCGAGATGACGGCGTGGTTCGAGGCGCACACGATCGCCCGCTACGGGCGCTACCGCCAGGTCGAGCCGACGATCGTCGTCGAGATCGCGTTCGACGTGATCGTGCGCAGCAAGCGCCACGCCTCCGGGTTCAGCCTTCGATTCCCGAGGATCCACGCCCTGCGGCCGGACAAGACCGTCGACGACATCGATACGGTCGCCACGGTCACCGCCTTGTACGAGGGACTCCAGCATGGATCGGAGCTGCTCGTGACGGCTGGCGCCCGGACCGTGCCGCCAGG
>DATAFZ010000109.1:0-16760 GCA_036257225.1 Candidatus Limnocylindrales bacterium
GGGGTCCAGGAGCGGCCCGGCGGGGACGATTGCCAAGGCAATCCTGCCTTCGCGCTTCAACTCAAGCTGCCCGAAGCCATCGGGTCACGCGGGCTCTTCGATGCAAGCGAATACCCTGCCCGTCCGGTGACGGCGGAAGAGCGGAGGTGACTCCGGGCCAGCGGTCAGGCGCCGGCAGCCGCCAGCGACTCGTCCAGGATCGACAACGCCAGATCGATCTCATCCGCCGTGGTTACGAGTGGCGGGATGATCCGGATGACATTCACGTACGTGCCGGCCGTCAAGACGATCAGGTTGCGTCCGAGCGCCTCCGCCTGGATCCGCTTGGTCAGGTCGGGGTCGGGCTGACGCCCGTCTCCCTCGCCGGGCTTGACCAGCTCGATGGCCACCATCAGCCCGAGCCCGCGGGCATCGCCGATCGCGTGGTACTTGTCCTTGAGCGTCCGCAGGCCGGCCAGGAACTGATCGCCGCGCAGGCGGGCGTTGTCGACCAGCCCTTCGTCCTCGATCACGTCGAGCGTCGCGTTGGCCGCCGCGCACGACACGACGTTGCCGCCGTACGTGCCGCCGTGGGTGCCGGGCTTCCAGCGCGCCATCAGCTCCTGCCGCGCCAGGATGCCCGACAGCGGCAGGCCAGACGCGATGCCCTTGGCCACGACCAGGATGTCGGGTTCCACGTCGTAGTGCATCACGGCGAACATCTGGCCGGTCCGACCGAATCCCGTCTGCACCTCGTCGGCGATGAGGAGGATCCCGTGGCGGCGGGTGATCTCGCGGAGCCGCGGCAGGAAATCCGGCGGCGGCACGATGTAGCCGCCCTCACCAAGGACCGGCTCGATGATGATGGCCGCCACCTGGTCCGGGTAGATGAACTGGTGGAACGTCAGATCCAGCTGCTCATCCCAGTCGCAGGTGCAAGCGGCTGGGTCATGGGGACCGCCGGGCGCTCGGTAGCAATACGGGTACGCCGTGTGGTAGACGCTGCCCGGCAGCGGCTCGAAGGCGGCGCGATAGACATCCTTGGCGGTCGTCATCGCCATCGTCTGCGCCGTTCGACCGTGGTAGCCGTAGCGGAAGGCCATGATCGCCGGCCGACCCGTCGCCACGCGGGCCAGCTTGACCGAGGCTTCGATGGCCTCCGCCCCGGAGTTCGACAGGAAGGCCTGGTACGGCCCGCCTGGGAGGAGGTTCGGGAGGCGGTCGTACAACCGCAAGCCCGGCTCGTGGTAGAGGATGTTCTGCTGGCCATGGAGCAGCTTCTGGGCCTGGGCGGCGATCGCCGCGGCCACCCGGGGGTGCGCGTGTCCGGTGTTCGTCACGCCGATCCCCGACGAGTAGTCGAGGTAGCGCTCGCCATCGCGGGTGATCAGCCACGACCCCTCGCCCCGATCGACATCGAGGTTCGTGATACGGCTCCACACGGCCGGGATGACGGTGTGATCCGGCAGGGCGCTGCGCGTTTCGGTGGTCATGCTCGGGCTCCCGTGTAGTCGCGCACCGCGACGCGTCGCTGCCAGAGGGTCGTCAGCACGACCAGCAGGACGGCGCTCACAAAGATCATCGTCCCGATGACGTTGACCTGGACCGGGATCCCGCGCAGCTGCGATCCGTAGATGAACAGCGGGAACGTCTCGGTCTGACCGGACGTGAACGCCGTGATGACGTAGTCATCGATCGACAGGCTGAAGGCCAGCAGCGCCGCGGCGATCACCCCCGGCAGGATCAGCGGGAAGGTCACCTTCCAGAACGTCGTCCACTCGTTGGCGCCGAGATCCATCGCGGCCTCTTCGAGGTGGTGCGGGAAGTTGGCAAGCCGCGCCTTCACGGTGACGACCACGAAGCTGATGTTGAACATGATGTGGGCGATCAGGACCGTCCGGATGTTGAGCGGGAACAGCAAACCCTCGGGCAGTGGCAGCTGGACGGTGGCGACGAACATGGTCAGCAGCGAGGCGCCAAGCACGATCTCCGGGGTCGCCATCGGCAGGAAGATGAGCACGTTGGTCGCGCTGCGACCGCGGAATGCGTAGCGCGACAGCGCCAGGCCGATCATCGTCCCGAGGGCGGTCGCGATCAGCGTCGACAGCGATGCGATCACAAGGCTGTTGCGAACCGCGGCGGCCAGTCCGGGCCGACCGAGTGGGTTCAGCCAGGCGTCGATCGAGAAGTCGCGCCACGTCAGGTTCGACCGACCGGTGGGATCGTTGAAGCTGAACAGGATCATCACGGCCACCGGCAGGATCAGGTAGGCCGTCACGCCGACCACGTAGATCGGCAGCAGCCAGCGATCGATCAGCCGGCCGAGCCGGGCCGCCGGTGCGCGTCGGGCGACGACGACTGGCGTCGCGCTGGCCGTCATCAGACGGACGCTCCCGTAAGCTCCTCGGTCCCGAGTAGCCGGGCATAGATGAACAGCCCGATCAGGATCGCGAGCATCAGGATGAACGACAGCGCAGAGGCGGTCGGGTAGTCGGTCACCTCGAGGTAACGCGCCTGGATGACGTTCCCGATCATCAGCGAGCGGGGGCTGCCGAGCAGCTCGGCGTTGATGAAGTCACCGACGGCCGGGATGAATGTCAGCAGCGACCCCGCGAAGATGCCGGGCAATGCCAGCGGGAGCGTGACCCGGATGAAGGCCTGGCTGATCAGGAATGTACCGACGAGCGCGCCGACGACGGCGCCCGGGATGCCGATGGTAAGCGGCCCGTAGTCCATGACCGCACCTACCACGAGTCCGAGCACGCCGCCGATGACCAGCCCGACGATAGTGCCCTGCGGTCGCCACGCGCCCGCGTACAGGTCCTGGGCTGCCTCGATCAGGCGCTTGTCGATCCGTTCGAGGGCCACGTACAGCGGCAGCGCCATGAACGGCAGGAAGTTGTAGGTGATGCCGGCGATGACCGCGGCCGGGGTCGCCAGCAGGCGGAACTCGTCGGGCAGAAGGCCGAGGTCCTTGATCGGCCCGAGGAACAGCCCGTCATCCGCGAGGATGATCTTCCAGGAGATCGTCCGCAGAAGGAAGCTCGTGAAGAACGGGGCGATGACCAGGAACAGCAGGATGTTCTTGTACGCGCCGCCACGGAACGCGATCGCGTAGGCCAGGGGGAAACCGAGAGCGAAGGCCAGGATCGTGGCGAGCCCGCCGTAGACGATCGAGCGGGCGAGCCAGGGCCAATATTCGCCGATCGCCTCGGGATAGATCGCCCAGTTCCACGTCTGGACGTAGCCGGCGTCGATGTTGCCCGTCCAGAGCGATGTCAGGAACATCTGGAACGCCGGGTACACGTAGAACAGGACGAGCCAGAGCAGGCCCGGCAGGAGGAGCGCGTACGGCGCGATCGCCCGGAGATGGAGCGCGCGCCGCATCGTCGACTAGAGGCCCATCGCCTTGCTGAATGCCTCGGCCCAGGCCGTCTCCTCCTCGGCCGTTGTGGCCCGGAACTGGTGGAGACGGGCCACGTAGTCGTCGGGCGGGAAGATCAGCGGGTTGTTGGCGATCTCCGGGTCGAGCTCGACCATGACCTCCTTCGCGCCGGCGACCGGACACACGTAGTTGACGTACGCCTCGATGGTCGCCGCGTTCTGTGGCTCGTAGTAGAAGTCGATCCAGCGTTCGGCCTGCGCCTTGTTCGGTGAGCCCTTCGGGATGACCATGTTGTCGGTCCACAGCATCCCGCCTTCCTTGGGCAGTGCCCACTGGAAGTCCTGGTCTGGCTTCTGATCCGGGACCAGCAGCGTCAGGACGTCGCCCGACCAGGCCATCGCCAGGATGACGCTGCCGCCAGCCATGTCTTCGACGTACGAGTTGCCTACGACCTGCCGGACGATCTCGGCCTTGACCGCCTTGTCGACCTCGGCCAGCGCCGCGTCGAACTGCTCCTGGGTCAGGGTCGACGGGTCGCTGCCGAGCCGGATCGCCGAGAGGCCGACCGTGTCGCGCATCTCGGACAGGAACGTCAACTGGCCTTTGAACTGATCGGTGAAGAAGACCTCGAGCGAGTCGAGATCGCCGGTCTTGTTCTTGTCGAACCCGAGTCCGGTCATGCCTGATTGCCACGGGGCGGCCAGGTTGGTGTCCGGATCGAACGAGCGGGCCTTGTAGTTCTCGGCGAGATTGGCCACGAAGTTCGGCGTCAGGTTCGTATCGATCGTCTCCAGCCAGCCGAGCCGTGCGAGTCGGGCCACCATCCAGTCGGTGACGACGACGATGTCCCATTCGGTCGGCAGGCCCGCATCGAGCGGCGCCTGGAGATCGCTCGTGAAGAAGGTCTCGTTGTCGTCGACCGCCCCGTCGGCGTAGTTGACGGTGATGCCCGTCTCGGTCTGGAACTTCTCGAGCGTCGGGAACGTGCCGTCGTCGGCGGTGTCGATATAGCCGATCCAGTTCGCGAAGCGAAGCGTGCCGCTGGTCGCAGGCGTCGCCGCAGCGGACGCGCTGGCACTGGCGCTCGGCGCGTCGCTGGCCGCTGCCGTCGCTGATGCGGCCGGGCTACCGGCCGGCGGCGTGCCGCATGCAGCGATGAATGCGGCCGTGCCGGCCAGGGCGCTGCCCTGCAAGAACCGGCGCCGGCTGAGGTCGACGGGGGGCGGCGTGCTGGTATCGGTCATCGGATCGTTCCTCCTCAGGCCGTCGCGGCCGCACTGGCCTCGGCGGTGGCCGCCGGCGCGGGAGGGTCCGCGACGACGAAGCTGTGGTCAGGCGACCACGTCAACAGGACCTCCTCGCCGGGCGCCCATAGCTCAGCACGCGTGGCACGCTCGACGTTCTGCTCGTAGACGGTCAGGCGGGCGCCCCCGCGCGCCTCGACCTGGTACTGGGTGCTCACCCCGAGATACGAAGCGTCACGGATGACGCCGTGCAGCTGATTGTGACCGCTCGGGGTCGGGTCGACCTCCGCCGGCTCGCGTAGCCGGATCTTCTCCGGGCGGACGCCGATGCTGACGTCAAGCTTGCCATCGACCAGCGCGCTCGGCGCGCGGACCATCGAATCGTCGGCGAGTCGCACGCTGGCGTAGCGACCGTCCGTGCCCTGCACGGCGCCGGGCAGGAGATTGCTGATGCCGAGGAAGCCCGCCACGAACCTGGTCATGGGACGTTCGTAGAGGCTCTCCGGGTCGCCGAGCTGCTCGTAGCGACCGCTGTTCATCACCGCGATGCGATCGGACATCGTCATCGCCTCTTCCTGGTCGTGCGTCACGTAGATGAAGGTGATGCCGACTTCCTGCTGGATACGCTTGAGCTCGACCTGCATCTGCTTGCGGAGCTTGAGGTCCAGCGCGCCGAGCGGTTCGTCGAGCAGGAGGACCGCGGGCTTGTTGATCAGCGCCCGAGCGAGTGCGACGCGCTGCGCCTGGCCGCCGCTGATCTGCGTCGGCTTCCGACGCTCATAGCCGGGCAGCTCCACGAGCTCGAGCATCGCTGCGACCCGGCCCTTGACCTCGGTCTCCTTGACGCCCTTGCGACGGAGGCCGAAGGCGACGTTGTCGTAGATCGAGAGGTGCGGGAAGAGCGCGTAGTTCTGGAAGACGGTGTTGACGTTGCGCTTGAACGGCGGCAGCCAGGTGACGTCCTCACCCTGGAGCTCGATCAGGCCGGAAGTCGGCTCCTCGAACCCGCCGATCATCCGCAGCGTCGTGGTCTTGCCGCAGCCAGACGGCCCGAGAAGGCTGAAGAACTCGCCGTCCTGCACCTCGAGGTCGATGTGGTCGACCGCCAGCGTCTCGCCGTAGCGCTTGACCACGTCCACGAGTCGGACTTCGACGGGCACGTTCGTTCGCCCTCCTGGCGGGTGGGCCATCCGCTCGGCGCTCCTCCCTCGCGCGACCGGTGTCCGCACCTCGTCGGCGACTTCGGCGACGCTGGGGTCAGTCGAGCCGAGGCAGGCCGGATGCGGGCGAGGATATGGGCGGATCGCTCGGGGTGTCAAGGACGCGGGAAGCGCGGTATGGCCGGCCAGCAAAGCGCGAGATTCGTGATATCCACCCACGCTCAGTGCGGGGTTCGAAGCATCCGTGTCATCCGCGATTGCGCCTCGCCGCCGCTGCCAGCGGTCCATTCGCTAGTCAGGTGGACGTGTGGAGCCCGTCCACAGGGTGACCGAACTCTGCCGTCGCGGAGCGCGGCCCCTCCCGGAGCGTTGCGCCCAGCCCGCGCTGCGGCCGATCAGCCGGAGCGGCCGGGGATCGAGCTTGATGGTCTTGAAGCGCCGACCCTATCTGGCATATCGCGCCTGATCACAGCCTTATCGCCGGCCAAGCGTCGGGACCGGGGAACGAAAGGGCGGACGTTCGGACGCGACCCCGTACAACGAGCCTGTGCACCGACCTGATAGCAGATCGAGGATATGCCAGGTCGCGATAAGGTCGCTCTGGGGCGCGTTAGCCTTCATCGATCCGCCCAGTGCCCACCTGCCGAGCTTGGCACTGCTGGCTCTTCCCACAACCGAGGTACGATGTATTCCGACACTTCCCGTGACAGAACGAGGCCCAACGCCGCATGACCGCCATCACCGAAGGAGCCGTCCTCGACGCGCTGCGCGCCGTCCAGGAGCCGGAGCTCGGGCGCGACATCGTCACCCTGGAGATGGTCAAGTCGATCGCCATCGATGAGACCAGGGTCGCGTTCACCATCGAGCTCACGACACCAGCCTGTCCGCTGAAGGACGAGATCGAGCACAACGCTCGCACCGTCCTCGCCGACCTCGGCGCGAGCGACGTCCAGATCACGTGGGGAGCGATGGTCCGTCGGGCACAGCCCCGCCAGGCGGAGCAGCTGGTCCCGGGTGTCAAGAACATCATCGCTGTGGCGTCGGGCAAGGGTGGCGTCGGCAAATCGACGGTCAGCGTCAACCTCGCGGTCGCCCTTGCGCAGGCGGGCGCCAGCGTGGGTCTCCTCGATGCTGACATCACCGGCCCGAACATCCCCCTGATGCTGGGTGTCGAAGGCCAGCCGAAGGCCAGCCCCAACAACAAGATCACGCCGCTCGAGCGCTATGGCGTCAAGACGATCTCGATCCAGTTCTTCGTGCCGGAGGGCCAGCCGATCGTGTGGCGCGGTCCGCTGGTCGGTGGTGCGATCCAGCAGTTCCTTCGCGACGTCGAGTGGGGCGAGTTGGATTACCTCGTGATCGACCTGCCGCCCGGCACCTCCGACGCCCAGCTGACGCTCGCCCAAGCGGTGCCCATCTCCGGCGCTGTGCTTGTGACGACGCCGCAGGAGGTCAGCCTCAGCGACGTCGGCAAGGCGCTCGCGATGTTCCAGCGCATGAACGTGCCTGTCGTCGGGGTCGTCGAGAACATGACGGCATTCGCCTGCCCGCACTGCGGCGAGCTGACCGAGATCTTCGGTCGGGGCGGCGGGGAGCGATTCGCCGCCCAGCACGGCCTCGATTACCTCGGCGGGGTGCCGCTCGACATCACGGTCCGGCAAGGCGGGGACGTCGGCGTACCGGCAGTAGCACAGCGCGAGCCGGGTCCGGCCGCACGCGCCCTCACGGTCGTCGCCCAGACGGTGGCTGCGCGCATGAGCGTCCGCGCTGCCACAGCCGAGTCCAGACCGCTCATCACGATCTCCTGAGGCGCCGAGAACGACGACATGCGTTGCCCGTCGTGCGGGACCGCGGCAGGGGACGATGCCCGGTACTGCGCGCAGTGCGGTAGTGCCCTCTACCGCGCGAAACCTGGCGAGGCTGCGGAGATCGGCGACCGCGATCCAGCCCTCGGGATCGCAGCGACGTCCGGCGATCGACGGATCGTCACCGCGCTGTTCGCCGACCTCGTCGATTACGTCCGGATGCTCGCCGAGCATGACCCGGAGGAGGTCCGCGCGCGGGTGACGGTCGCGCTCGGGACGATGGCCGCTGCCATCGAGCGCTTCGAGGGGACGCGCGAGAAGTTCATCGGCGATGCCGTCTTCGCCGTATTCGGCTGGCCACGTGCCCATGACGATGACGCCGTCCGGGCGGCCCTCGCCGCGCTGGCCATCCGGACCGGGCTCCAGGACCTCGGGATCGGCGGCGAGCCGATGGAGGTTCGGATCGGGATCGCCACCGGCGAGGTGGTCGCCGTTGGCGCTGGCCCGGTCGATGCGGACCTGCGCCTGACCGGCGAGGCGATCACCACCGCCGCCCGGATCCAGTCGCTGGCCCGGCCTGGCGAGATCATCCTCGATGCGGCCACGCGGCAGGCGGCCCGCGGCCGTCTCGCCACCGATCCGCGTGGGTCGGTCGTCCTGCGCGGCCAGTCGACCACGGTCGACCTCTACGGTCTGCGCGGCGAGGCCGGCAACAGCTCCTGGATGCCCTACCGTGCCGCCCAACCCGGGCCGCTCGTCGGTCGTGGAGCTGAGCTCGCGGCCATCCAGGCGGTCCTCGATCGCGTCAAGCGCTTGGGGCGCGGCGCCGCGGTCGTGATCGAGGGCGAGGCCGGCATGGGCAAGTCCCGCCTGCTCAGCGCGCTCGAGGCGAGTGCCCGCAGGGCCGGCTTCGCGTGGACCTGGACCGAAAACGTCTCCTACGGCCGTGGTGAGCCTTACCGCTGGGCCCGCCTGTTCGCCCAGGTCGTCGCCGACGAGCAGGGTATCGACTCCGGCTCGTTCACTCGACGCCTGCTGTTCACGGACGACATCCCGGCGGACGTCGCTCGCCGCTACGGCGGTGCGATCGCGGCCATCGCGCGCGACGCGGCCTTCTCGGGTTGGGAGGCGGAGGCGGCCGACACGCCTGGCGATCCGGCGGAGGTGACCGCGACGCTCCGGGATGTCGCTGCCCGATATGTCGACCGACTGCTCGAGACGACCGGGCCGCGTGTGATCGTCATCGACGACCTGCACTGGCTCGATCCGTCGAGTGTCGGCCTCGTCGACATCATGGTCGATAGGACCGCAGACCAACCGATCCTGATCGTCGCCGCCACCCGACCTGAGCGGATGCCGGGGTGGGCCCAGCGGGACGGTGTTACGCGCATCCGCCTCGACGGGCTTGCCGAGCCGGACACGGGCCGCCTCGCGACGCTCGTCGCGCGCGCAGCGGTCGACGCCGAGGGGGCTCGCAGCATCCACGAGCGGACCGGCGGGAATCCGCTGTTCGTCGGTGAGACAGTCCGGGCATTCCTGGAGGACGGCACCTTGCAATGGCGCGATGGCCGCGTCGCGCTGGTCGGAAGCGGCGGCACCAGCCTGCCGATCACGCTGCGCGCCGTCCTGGGCGCCCGCATCGATGCCCTACCGCCGACCGCGAGGGAGGTGCTCGGCGTGGCATCGGTCGTCGGGATCACGTTCCGGCCGTCGACCGTCGAGGACCTCCTGGACGGACCGGTCGAACCTCGGACGTTGGACCACCTCGCCGACAGCGCGCTGATCGCCCCGGCCGACGACGATCACTGGCGGTTCGCCCACGCCCTGATCCATGACGCGGCATATGCGGGGCTGCTGGCCAGCCGGCGACGCGTCCTCCACGCCCGGCTGGCGGATCGGCTCGAAAGCGCCATGGGCACCCGGGCTCCGGGTCAGATCGCCGCGCACCGTGTCGCCGCCGGCGATGCGCCGCGCGCGATCCCGCTCCTCCGCGAGGCCGGCGAGAGCGCGCTGGCGCTCGGCGCCGTCGCCGAGGCCGCCGCCTACTGGCGGCAGGCGGCCGATCTTGCGGCCGCTGCCGACCCGGACGGGGCGGCCCGCGACCGGGCCCGCGCGGCCGAGGCGGGCGAGATCCTGACGTTGCTGAGCGAGGTACGCGCAGCAGCCACGGGCCAGATGCCCGCCTAACCCGAGGCGCCTTCGAGCTTCGGGGCGCTCGTGGCCGCGACTGACGGCCGGGCGTCCGCCGGACGCCTGCCACGTGCCGCACCCGATCGGACCGTCACGGTGAGGCCGTCCACGGCCGTACGGACCCACGGGCCAGCAGCAGCACACATGGCATCCATCTGCGGTTTGCGCGAGGGTCCGTAGTGGACGAGGATCGCCGAGCGTGCCTCCGCCCGGCGGGCCAGGTCGATCGCCTCCTCGGGCGTCAGGTGGCCCCGCTCCGGATCGTCGTGGGCCGCCAGACCGAGGGCGCTCTCGACGAGGAGCAAGTCCGCGCCGCGGACACCATCCTCGACGGACGCCGACGGCCCGGTGTCGCCGGTGTACGCCAGACGCGTCCCATCCGGGGCGTCGATGACCACACCCCACGCGGGCACGTAATGGCGGCCCTGGACGAAGCGCAGGCGCAGATCGCCGACCTTCAGCTCGCGCCCGGGGTCGTACTCGATCGCGTCGAACGCCGCGTCGAAGAAGCCGGCGCGCTCGCTCACGGCGGTCGCCAGCGCATCGAGCCGGGGCCGGCCGCCAGGCGGCAGGTAGATCGGCAGCGGGTCCGGTGCCCGCTCGCCCCACGGGTAGAGATAGCGCAGTCCGACGATGTCCAGGTAGTGGTCGGCGTGCATATGCCCGATGACGATCGCTGAAAGCTGGTGCGGGTCGAGCACGCGCTGCAGGTTGCGGATCACCCCTTGTCCGCAGTCCAGCAGGATCGCGGTGGACTCCCACTCGACGAGGAAGCCTGCCGTGGGGGTCGCGGGATGCGGGGCCGCGGTGCTGCAGCCGAGCACTGTCAACCGCAGGCGCTCGCCGAGCGTGTGGGTCATGGCGGCATGCTAGGGCCCCCCGATGGGGTGGTGTGTCGGCTGTCGGACACGTTTACCATCGGCCGTATGCTGGTCACCCGGCCGGTCCTCGAGGCACTGGGCGCGATCCCGTTCTTCGCCGGTCTCGATCCCGAGGCGCTCGAACGGGTCGCTGCCGGCATGCGCTCGCGGCGGTTCCGGCGGGGCGAGGTCATCTTCCACATCGGCGATCCGGGTGACGCGCTGTTCGTGCTCGTCACCGGCGAGGTCAAGATCTCGCTGCCATCGGAAACGGGGGAAGAGGCGATCCTCGCGACCCTCCGACCAGGCGACGTCTTCGGGGAGCTGGCGCTGCTCGACGGGGCGCCGCGGTCGGCGACCGCGACGGCGCTCGGGGCGAGCGAGACGGTCGTGCTGCCGCGTGACAAGTTCCGCGAGCTGATCGCGACGGAGGCCGGCGTGCGCGACGCGTTGCTCGCCTCCATCGCCGGGGAACTGCGACGGCTGACGACGCACGTGGAGGAGCTCCATTTCCTCGACATCACCGGGCGCCTCGCCGCCCGGCTCGTGCGGCTCGCGCGAGATGGCGGCACCCGACTGCCGGATGGCGGCATCCGCCTCCGAACGAGCCTCACCCAAGGCGACCTGGCGGCGATGGTCGGCTGCACTCGTCAGAGTGTGAACAAACTGCTCGGCCAGTTCACCGACGATGGATTGATCCGCCTGGAGCGCGAGGGCATCGTCGTCATCGACGTGGACGGTCTCGCTACGACCTCGCACCGCTAGGCACGGCCGTATCACGTTCCACTGCGGATCGTGTCGAACAACGCGGCCGCGGCGATCAGCGCGGCCTGGCTTCGGCCCATGGCGCCACCGACGTAGGTGGCACGTGTCTGCCGACGCTCGAGGTCGGGCGTCACGACGGCGACGCTGACCGCGAACTCGCTGCCGCGTGGCCGTACGCGGACCGCGAGGCCGACGTCGGCATCGCCCGACGACCGCACGCCGCGCGCCATGGTCAGGAGCCCACCACCCTCGTCCTCGTCGGCCTGATCGCCAGACTTCGGTGGGAGGCCGCCCGTCGGGCGTGCCTCGACCAGCGTGAGCCACGGGACGTCGCCGAAGAGCGCACCGACCTGTCCGCCCGTCCCGCTCTCCTCGATGGCCACGCGCCATCCAAGCTCGCCGAGCCGTTGCCCGATCGCGTCCGCCCAGGTCGTCGAGCCCTCGGCCCAGATGTACTCGCCCAGCCGCTCCCGGATCATCGCCGACGCGGCATCGACCCGGGCCGCGGCCGTCGTCCCGGTCGCGTCATCGCCAGCGGCGCTGATACGCACGTCGACCGCCTCGAGCCGCGCGTACGTGGCGACCTCGGGGTCCGGTCGGCGGAGCAGCTCCTCACCGAGGAGCTCGGCGACCGTCGATTCGCCGATCCCGGTCAGGCGGAACGTGCGGACCGCCGACGCGATCCCCAGGCCCCGGGCCCGTAAGCGTGGAAGCGCCTCGTCCGACCACATCGGCCGCATCTCGCGCGGCGGACCGGGCAAGGCGACCGTGACACCTCCGTCGGGGCGGTCGACGAACCAACCCGGCGCCGAGCCGTTCGGGTTCGGCAGGGGCTCGCACGATGGGATCCGCCATGCCTGCTTGAGGTTGATCTCCGGGAACGGCAGCCCACGCCGTTCCCAGCGTGCTCGTAACCATGCCTCGAGCTCCGGGTCGACCGTCACGGTCTCCCCGAGGGCCGCCGCGATCGACTCGCGGGTCAGGTCATCGGGCGTCGGCCCGAGACCGCCTGTGCTGACGACGAGGTCCGCGCGCTCGAACGCCGCCGAGAAGGCGGCGCTCACGACGTCGAGCCGATCAGGCAGCGCCTGGATCCTGGCGACGGTCACGCCCTCCTGGGTTAGCGCCCGCGCGAGCTCGCTGGCATTGGTGTCCTGCGTGTCGCCGACCGTGAGCTCGGAGCCGATGCTGAGGAGCTCCGCCGTGCGGAGGTGGCGTGCGGACGGGGCGCTCGGCATGCCTGCAGCGTAACGGTCCCGCGAGGTCGCGGGCGGGTCGGGTCGGATGGCTGCGATTCGCACGCTGCTATCATCCGGGCCTGACCGGTCCCGCTCGTGACCGCACGATCCCCGAACCGGAGCAGCACCCTGGACGACCGCCCACCCCCGCCACCGCACCCGCCAGGCTTGTTCGCGTCCATCCGTTCGACCCGCGACGCCGGGATCCGACTCGCGATGGCTCACCTGGACCTCGCCAAAGCCGAGGCCCAGGCCATCGGCGACGAGGTCAAGAAGGTCGCTGCCCTCGCCGGCGTCGCCTTCGCGGTCGTGGTCTTCGCGGTCATCCTTGCCGTGGTCGGCACATCGCTCTTCCTCGGCGAGTGGCTGCTGGGCTCGATCGGGTGGGGCGTCCTGCACGGGATCCTGCTCTTCACCGCGATCGCGATCGCATGCGCGCTGGGCGCGCTCGGCTTTAGCGGCGGCCGGATCGCACGTGCCTTCGTGGTCGGCTTGATCGTCGCGGTCGTGGTGGGCGTCGCGTTGGCCCTTGCCCTCCCGAATCAGGCGTATGCCTCGATCGGCCAGTCGATGCTGCCCGGGATCGAACCCGGCATCCGACCGCTCGTGGTCGGGCTCCTTCTGCTGGGTGCGATCGGCCTGGTCATCGGGCTGATCGGGACCGCGCGAGGCGGTGGGATCGGCCCGGCGGTGGGTGGCCTGCTGCTCGGCTTGATCCTCGGCGCCGTGTCTGCGGTCGATCTCGGTCCGCAGGTCGGCGCGGGGATCGGGATCGCACTCGGCTACATCGTGTGGATCGCGCTGATGGTGGTCGATGTGGCACGCTCGGGCATCGATGTCGAGGACCTCAAGGCGCGGTTCTATCCCAAGCAGACGATCGACACCAGTAAGGAGACGCTCGCGTGGCTTCAGAGCAAGATGCCGCCCGGGATCGGGTCCTAGCAGCTCGCGCGGGGCTCGAAACGGAGCTCGACACGCTCCGCGCGTCCGGCCGGGCCGCGATCGATATCCCGGCCCGAATCCGCCAGAGCCCTGCCAAGGCCGCGGCGCTCGGCGGGGCGGTCGGGTTCCTCCTGCTGCGCGGGCCGCAACGGCTGTACCGGGCAGTGCGAAAAGCGATCTTCGGGACGCCGGCCCCCATGCCCAAGAAGATGCTCCCGAAGGAGATCGAGAAGACACTCAGGTCGATGGGCGAGGATGGCGAGAAGGTGCGCGGGACGCTGGAGCGTGACTTCGCCGCATATGTGAAGAAAGCCGAGAAGGACCGCAAGGGCCTCCTCTCGGTGGCGTTGATGGCGATGCTGCGCCCGATGCTGGCGCGCGGAGCGAAGCGGGCCGGGGAGTACCTCTTCTCGCCGAGCCCGGAAGGCTATGCGACAGGGCTCGACGAGGTCCGCGCGCGAGCGGAGCGCGCTGCGGATGCTGCCCGGGTGCGCGCAGAACGGGCTGCCGAGGCGGCCAAGGACCGCGTGGACCAGGTCCGTCAGCCCGCCCACCGCGACGCCGAAGAGGAATCGCCGACCGGGATCTGAACGGGGTCGGTGAGCCGGCCATCCGGCTCCCTGCTCTACACTCCCGTGTCACGGGCGAGTGGCGGAATGGCAGACGCGCCGGCCTTAGGAGCCGGTGCCGCGTGAGCGGCGTAGAGGTTCGACCCCTCTCTCGCCTACCAGGATCCGATCGAGGCGGCGGCGGCGCATCGTGGCGTCCGGATGCAGCGGGCCGACCGAACCGGGACCCCGCCCTATACTTCCCGTTCGATGCAGATCACCCGGACCCCCGCTCCCAATTCGACTGTCCAGCTCCAGATCGAGCTGCCACCCGATCGCCTCCAGCTCGCGGTCGATGCCGCGGTCCGCGCCCTCGCGCGCCGGACCCGCATCCCCGGTTTCCGGCCCGGGAAGGCACCGCGGCCGGTGCTGGAGCGCCACCTCGGACCGGGGGTCGTGCTCGACGAGGCCGTCGACCATCTCATGCAGGACGCCTATCGCGAGGCGCTGATCAAGGAGGACATCCTCCCGCTGACCAACGCCGACGTGGAAGTCGTCCAGGCCGAGGAGGGCAAGCCACTCATCTTCAAGGCCACCGTCCCGGTTCGCCCCGACGTCACCCTGGGCGACTACAAGGGATTCAACTTCAGACCCGACATCGAGACCATCGACGACGCACGCGTGGACAAGGTCGTCGAGGAGCTGCGCGATCAGAACGCGACGCTCGCGGCGGTGGAGGATCGCGGAACGAAGGATGGCGACTACGCGGTGATCGCCTTCGTGGGGACACGTGACGGCCAGCCGTTCGAGGGCGGCACCTCCGAGCGCATGCCACTCATCCTCGGCCAGGAGCGCCTGATCCCGGGGTTCGAGGCCAACCTCCAGGGCCTCAAGGTCGGCGACACCACCGAGTTCGACATCACATTCCCGGAGGACTATCCGGAAACGGCGATGGCGGGGCAGCCGGCCCATTTCAGCGTCGAGCTCAAGGAGCTGCGCGAGAAGATCCTGCCCGACCTGGACGAGGACTTCCTCGCCAGCCTTGGCTCCTTCGAGTCGCTCGACGCGCTGCGGACCGATATCAAGACACGGCTCGAGGCAAGCGCCATCGACCGGGCCCGCCACCAGTTCGCCGACCGGATCATCGATTACGCCGTCGCCAACGCGACCGTCGAGCTGCCCGAGGTGCTGGTCGAGCAGGAGGTCGAGGTCATGCACGACGAGTTCAAGGGCTCGCTCGCGCGGCAGGGCATCACGGAGGAGGCGTATCTCAAGGCGGTCGAGAAGACCAGCGCCGATCTGCATGCCGAGTTCCGCCCGAACGCCGAGAAGCGCGCGAAGACGCTCCTCGTGCTGTCGAAGATCGCCGACGAGGAAGGGCTGACCGTGCCCGACGCGGACGTCGAGGCGGAGGTCGAGCAGGGTCGCGAACGGTATGCGGGGGATGCCCGGCTGCTGGCCTACTTCGACTCCGAACGCGGTCGCTCGTTCATCCGGAGTACGCTCCGTCGGAGCCGGGTCGTCGAGCGTCTCATCGACGAGTGGCTCGCGGCCCATCCGGACCATCCGGCTCTGCCGCACCTCGAGGATGCGCCGGGATCGGCGGTCGCCGACGCCCCCGTCGAGAGCGATGCCGAGATCGGCGAGCCGGCGACAGCCGGCCAGGCCGGCTAGGCGCGTCTGCCACGCACCAAAAAGTCAAGATCACCCAGGACACCCAGGAGACCCCAGATGCTCGTCCCGATGGTCATCGAATCCTCAAGCCGAGGAGAGCGCGCCTACGACATCTACTCGCGGCTGCTCCGCGAGCGGATCATCTTCCTGGGCGACGCGATCGAAGACCACCTCGCCAACCTCGTCATCGCCCAGCTGCTGTTCCTCGACTCGGAGGACCCCGAGAAGGACATCAGTCTGTACATCAACTCACCCGGCGGCGTCGTGAACTCGGGGCTGGCGATCTACGACACGATGCAGTACCTGCGCGCCCCGGTCAGCACGATCTGCATCGGCATGGCCGCGTCGATGGCGGCCGTCCTGCTGGCGGCCGGGTCGCAGGGCAAGCGCTATGCGCTGCCGAACAGCCGGATCATGATCCACCAGGGTTCCGGCGGGTTCCGTGGCAACGCGCCTGACGCCCTCATCCAGATGAAGGAATGGGAGTTCCTCGTCAACCGAAACATCGAGATCCTCGCCCGCCACACGAGCCAGCCCGTTGACAAGGTGCGCCAGGACACGAACCGCGATTACTTCATGTCTCCCGAGGACGCGAAGGACTATGGCATCATCGACGCGGTGTACTCGGAGCAGTGGGACTCTCTCACTGCCCAGCACCATGACGAGAAGGTGGCAGACGACGCCGCCGAACCGAAGGATGCTCCGGAGCCGAAGCGCTCGAAGGGCGACTCGGCCGGATAGGGAGCAAGGACAGCACGTGACCTCGACCAGCGGCAGCAAGGGACCCAAGGTCCCGTATCGCTGTTCCTTCTGCGGCAAGAGCCAGGAGCAGGTCCGCAAGCTCATCGCGGGTCAGGGCGTCTACATCTGCGACGAATGCATCAACCTCTGCCAGGAGATCATCGAAGAGGAGATGCTCGAGACGCCGCGCCCGAAGCAGACGGCGTCGAAGCTCCCGAACCCGCACCAG
>DATAFZ010000131.1:0-2933 GCA_036257225.1 Candidatus Limnocylindrales bacterium
ACGGCGCTGTCATCTTCGCCCGCTACGACGGGGATTGACGCTGAGCTGTCGCTGCGGGCGCTCCGATCGCAGGCTCGCGCGCCCCTACAATCCGCTGGTGCCCACCATGAGTGACTCACGTGCCTGAGCGCGATCCTGCCCGGCGTGCCGTGGTGACCGGCCTCGGCGCGGTCATGCCGATCGGCAATGACTTCCCGACCTACTGGGCCAACCTCCAGGCGGGTGTCAGCGGCACACGGACGATCTCCAGCTTCGACCCGTCGGCGCAGGAGGTTCGGATCGCGGCCGAGGTCCTCGACTTCGATCCGGCGAAGGCCATGGACGCCAAGATGGCCCGCCGCATGAGCCGCTTCATCCACTTCGCGATGGCCGCCGGCAAGGAGGCCGTCGCCGACGCCGGGATCGACTTCGAGGCGATGAGCCCGGAGCAGCGCGACCGTGTCGGCGTGGTGGTCAATACCGGTGGTGGCGGCATTGAGCAGATCATCGACGGCACCCACGTTCACGACCAGAAGGGGCCACGCTTCGTCTCGCCGTTCGCGATCCCGGCGTTGTCGGGCTCGATGGGCGCGGCGATGCTGTCGATGGAATGGGGGCTGACCGGCCCGGTCATGACCCAGGTCGCCGCGTGCGCCACCTCGGTGATCGCCTTCCAGGACGCACATCGACTCATCCGCGACGGCGAGTGCGACGTGGTCCTTGCGGGCGGCTCGGAGGCCCCGGTCTGGCCGATGGGCGTGGCCGCGCTGGGCAACATGACGGCGCTGTCGAAGCGGAACGACTCACCCGAAACGGCCTCGCGGCCGTTCGACGCGACCCGTGACGGGTTCGTGCTCGGCGAGGGCGGCGGCGTGGTCGTGATCGAATCGCTGGCCCATGCGCTGGCCCGCGGCGCGACCCCGATTGCGGAGATCCTCGGCGCCGCGCTGACCGCCGACGCGTTCCACATCAGCGCGCCCGAACCGACCGGGCGCGGCCAGGCACGGGCGATGACCCTCGCCCTGCAGCGCAGCGAGGTGACGCCGGACGAGATCGACTACATCGTCGCCCACGGCACCGCGACCCCGCTCAACGACGTCACCGAGACGCGCGCGATCAAGGCCGCCTACGGGGAGCACGCATACAAGGTCGCGATCAGCTCACCGAAGTCGATGATCGGCCACCTCGTCGGGGCGGCCGGGATCGCCAGCGCCCTGGCCGGCCTCGGGGCGATCCGGGACCAGGTCATCCCCCCGACGATCAACCTGCACAGCCCGGACCCCGACTGCGACCTGGACTACGTGCCCAACGTCAAGCGGGCAGCGCGCGTCGACACGGTCGCCATCGACGGCTTCGGCTTCGGCGGCCAGAACGCGGTGGCGGTCTTCCGCCGCTACACGGACTGAGGGGTCAGCGTCAGGCTTTGCGCAGCCGGCGTCCCTCGAACCCCTCGATCGCCTCGGCGAGGCGCGCATCGAGCTCCGCGGGCCGGCCCACCGTGTAGTCGAAGCGGACCATCACCGAGTCGCTGACGGCGACCAGGCGCGGCGGCTCGTTCGGCTCGCCGGCGGTCAGGCGATGCTCGAGCACGAAGCTCGAGCGGCCGATCCGGATCGCGCGCGTTTCGACGGTCACGACGTCGGTATGGAAGACCTGCGCACGATAGGTGATGCGCGCCTCGGCGAGGATCAGGCTTTCCGCCCCATGGTGGCGGGCCAGGAGCGCCTCGCCGGTCACGTCCGACCAGTAGCGGATGCGCGCCAGCTCGCAGTACGTCAGGTAGACCGCGTTGTTGACGTGGCCCATGGCGTCCGTGTCCGCGAAGCGGACATCGATCGCGACCCGATGGGCGAAGTCGCCGGGCAGGTCCCGGGGGTCCTCGGGTGTCGCGATGCGCGATCTCATGCCACGATCCGGTTGATGCATCGACGGATCGTGCCACAGGCCGACGCGCTCACGAACGGGCGACCGGCCGCCATCACGACGCTCGCGTCGCACTGGGGACCGCTCCACGTGGCAGTGACCGAGCGTGGCGTGGCCGCCGTGAGCTGGCTCGGCCCGATCGAGGACCTGCGCGCCTGGCTGGTCCGCAGGCACGGGGCGGGCCCGCTGGATCGAGGCGACCTGCCTGACGACGACCCGCGGCGGGTCCTCCTGGATCGGACGGTCCGAGCGCTGGAACGGTGGATGGCCGGAGGGCGCGAGCCGTTCGACCTCCCGCTCGATCTCAGCGGTTTGTCGGCCTGGGACCGCGCGGTCCTCGACGGCGTCGGGCGCATCCCGTGGGGTCGCACGGAGAGCTACGGCGGCGTCGCCCGGATGATCGGCCGGCCGGGCGCGGCACGGGCCGTGGGCGGAGCCGTCGGCCGCAATCCGATCGGCGTGATCATCCCCTGCCATCGCGTGATTGCCGGTGACGGCACGCTCGGCGGCTACGGCGGCGACGCATGGGGCAGCCATCGCGAGCGGCAGGAATTGAAGCGCGCGCTGCTGCGCGTGGAAGGGCTGGCAGCGGCCATTTCGACCGACTAGACTCCCGCCAACGGGCCGCCGAGCGTCACGCGGCAACGCCCGACGGTGGCCCGGGACGACCGGCCGACCCGTGTGCACGGGGGAATGGGAGGAGTCCTTGGCCAGCGCGGTTGCGCCGCCTCAGCCGTCGATGTTCGCTGTCTTCAAGAAACGCGACTTCACCCTCCTCTGGTTCTCCCAGCTGATCTCCACCAGCGGTTCGGCCCTCACCGACCTGGCCGCCGGGATCCTCATCTACCGCCACACCGGTTCTGCGCTGAGCGTCGGCCTGATGCTCATGGCGACCGCGCTGCCGGCGCTGGTGGTCGGCCTGATCGCGGGGGTGTTCGTCGACCGCTACGACCGCAAGAAGATCATGATCGTGTCCTGCCTGCTCAGGGCCGCCCTGGTCGCGTCGATCCCGGCCGTCGTGGCGATCAACA
>DATAFZ010000013.1:0-10461 GCA_036257225.1 Candidatus Limnocylindrales bacterium
CGACAAGACCGGTACGCTCACGGCCAACCGTCTCGCGGTCAGCGAGGTCCTGACGCCGTCGGGGGCCATCCTCGACCCATCCTCGAGGGCTGCTGTCCTCGCGCTCGCCATCCGCGCCGAGGAGGACGCGTGGCACCTCGACGCAGGCGCCCGACCCGGATCGTTCACACAGGCGCTCCTCACCGAGGTCGGCGGCGACACCGCCGGTGCGCAGCTCGATCGCGCCGCGCTCCTCTCCGCCGACGGGCCGAGCGACGGACGGCCGTGGTCACGTACCTGGAGCCGGCGGGACGGGGTCGAGGAAGGCTTGGCCATCGGGGCACCCGAAGCGGTCCTGGACCTCTGGAAGGGCGATGGCGACCAGGGTCCGTGGCGCGAGCTCATCGAGCGCGAGGCCGGTCGCGGCGGACGTCTCCTGCTCCTCTCGCGCGCGATCGACCCGAAGGCGTGGCGTCCAGTCGCCGTCATCGCGTTCGCCGATCCGCTCCGCGAGGGCGTCAGCGACGCCATGGGACTGGCCCGGGGCGCTGGCATCCAGACGGTCGTCGTCACGGGCGATCACCCCACGACGGCCACCGCCATCGCCCGCGAGGCGGGCATCGATCCGGACCGTGTCGTCCTCGGCAGTGACCTTGCGGCGTGGTCGGACGATCAGCTCAGGGAACACCTGGCGGGTCTGTCGGTCGTGGCCAGGGCCGTGCCCGAGGACAAGCTTCGCCTCGTCGATGTCGCGCGGACCGCCGGGCGGACCGTGGCGGTCACCGGCGACGGCGTGAACGATGCGCCGGCGCTCCAGCACGCGGACGTTGCGGTCGCCATGGGGAGTGGCACCGCCGTCGCCAAGGAGGCCTCGGACCTGGTCCTCGGCGACGACTCCTTCGCGACGCTGATGTACGGGCTGCGCGAGGGACGGCGGATCGTCGCGAACGTGCAGAAGGGCCTCGTCTTCCTCGTCTCGACCCACGTCGCGCTGCTCGGCTTCATCCTGATCGCCACGCTCGCGGGGATCTCGCAGCCCCTCCTCCCACTCCAGATCCTGTGGCTCGAGCTATTCATCGACCTATCGACATCGGTCGCGTTCGAGCGTGAGCGCGAAGAACCGGACGCGATGACGCGCCCACCGCGCCCCCGCGGGCGGCCGCTCCTCGACACCCCGCTCCTTACCAGGATCGCGATCGCGGGCGGTTTCAGCGCAGTGGCTGCTCTCGTGCTGATGCTCGTCCATGACGGCTCCGATGACCACGTCCGCTGGCTGGCCTACACGGCGCTGGTGATCGCCCAGGTCGTGCGCGCTTATGCGAACCGCAGCTTGACCCGACCGGTCGTCACGCTTCCTCCGAATGGCGTGCTCCTGGCGGCATGTCTCGTGGTCGTCGCTGTGCAGATCCTGATCCCGCTGGTCCCGCCACTGGCCGAGGCGTTCCACGCGACGCCGCTCGACCTCGTCGACTGGGCCCTGGTGCTGGTGATCGCATTGGCGCCAGCCGTCGTCGCCGAGGTCATCCGTGCCACGACGCACCGCGAGTGGGTCGCCTGACTCCGGCCATGGGTCCCGGCATCGGGTGACGTTCGGCACTCGCACGTCCCGTGACCTCCGCGCAGCCTGTGGTCATGAGCGACCTTCGACTTCCGCCCGGCATCCGCATCCGCCCGATCCGACGCGGCGACGTCGTCGAGCTCGAGCGCTTCTACGCCGGGCTGTCGCCCGATTCGCTGGACGCGCGATTCCATGGGGCGACCCGTGGCATCGGGGACCGGACGGCGCGGTCGTTCTGCGGCTCCGACCATAGTCACCGGGAGGGCCTCGTCGCAGTCGAACGGGTCCGTCCAGGACGCGATGTGATCGTCGGCCATCTCTGCCTCGAGCCGGTCGGCGGAAGCGAACTCGAAGTGGCCGTGGCCGTGACCGACCCGTGGCAGCACCACGGTATCGGCCGGGCGCTACTGACGGGCGCGATGGATTGGGCGAGCACGCACGGTTACGTCCGGATGCATGCCGCGATCCGCTGGAGCAACCCGGCGATCATCGGGTTGCTGCGCTCGGTCCACCGACCGATGACGGTCGTGACCGGTGACGAGGGCGATCTCGAGGCTCTCATCGAGGTCGGTGCCGAGGTCCCGGTCGCCGCCTGACCTGGCAGGCGGCCGCGCCGGACATGAACGAGCGCGCGAGCCGCGATGGCCCGCGCGCTCAGCGTTCTGCGCTCAGCGAGCGACGACGACGGTAGCGGCGGCGTTGGTCGCGACGTGCTCGGACACGCTGCCCTGCAGGATCCGTCCGACCGTCCCGAGGCCACGCGAGCCGATCACGATCGTGTCGAACTTGCCGGCCTGCGCGATCTTCTCGATCTGCTTCGCCGGATCGCCGGCCGGCTCGATCAGCTCCGCCTCGATGCCGTTCTGCGCGATGAGATCGCGTGCCTCGCGCAGCTCGCGATCGTGTACCGATCGGTCGTCCCACGGGTCGATGGGTGAGCGCCCCGGGTGCACTGGGACGACGCTGACGACCGAGAGGTTCGCATCGAACTTCTTGGTCAGGTCGATGGCGACGTCGAGCGCCTTCTTCGCAGGTTCTCCGCCGTCGTAGGCGAGCAGGATGTTCTTCATCTCCCATCTCCTTGTTCCGCGCCTGTCCGCGATGCAGGGCCCGGCGCCGCGACAGGATGGCGTCGGGCCCCTTTGGGTCGCCCTACGGCCCACTCGGTGCCGCTTGGCCGGCCGTCATGTCGATCGTCAGCCCAGCAACGACCCCGGCCCAGAGCCGGGCGTCCCGAACTCACGGGCGATCCGGCAGGGTCGTCGGATCCATCTGGAGCGTCCGCCCGACATCGGCCAGCAGCGCCACGCCATCGCGCCAGGCCGCGGGGTGATCCGATCCGAGCCGCGCCGCCTCGGACCGCACGGTGCGAGCGAAGGGCCGCAGGTCTCGAGCCGCGAGCGGCGTGCTCCGGTTCCGGCCGTCTGCGTCCTGGATGAACGCGGCGTATCGCGCAAGGGGCGACGCCTGGGCCAGCCGCTGCTCGAAGCCAGGCACGTAGTCGACCGTCACCAACAGCCGACCGAAGAACGCCCCCACGGCATCCGCCCCCTCGTCCCAACCCTGGGAGTGGCCGCCACGCCGGAGGATCGGTGCGGACGATGTGAAGGCCACGATCACCGTCCCGTCGAGGCGGTCGGCATCGCAGCGTCCACCGAAGCCGAGGTAGCCGTTCGACTCGCCGAGGCGGTCGAGGATCCGGATCTCGCCCCAGGAGACACCGGTCGAGAACGGCGTTCGACTGTCGAGGGTGATCGTCTGGTGGGTGCCGCGGCCGCCTTGAGCCGACCAGAACTCGACAACCTCCGGGTCGTAGTGGCGGAGGGTCGGCCGCTCACGCAGCGCGACGATCAGCGACGCCGGGCCGGGGCGGTCGGGTAGGTCGGGGTCGGCCAGGAAGCCCCACGGCGCCAGGCGGCGGGCAGCGGTCTCCAGACTCGGCGCACGCTCGCTGCCCGCTACAGGTTCTGCTCGTGGGTTGCCCACATCCATCACGCGGACATCGGCCGGCGATGGAATGGGCTGCTTCCGGTGAAGAACCGTGCGACGAGCGTGACCAGCACGCCGCCGATGAGCCCACCGAGCAGCGCCTCGTCGAAGGCCAGACCATCCACGATCGGCTGGATCTCATCGATCGTCGCTGTCGCGAAGAGCACTTCGCTCATGTACAGCCCCCCGACGAACCAGCCAGCCGCCCCGAGGACCCACAGCCACGGCGTCTCGGATCGGCCGACGAGCTGAGCGACCGCTCCGAATGCGAGCGAGAAGATGACCAGGATTCCCAGCCCGGTCAGTCCGAGGTCGTACTGCATGTCGTCCGCGCTCCTTTCCCTGCGTGACGGACGTGTCCAAGCTCATGCTCGGTATGCGGTCATCCCGCGACCAGTGCCGTGCGACTCTGTGCGAACCGGCCGAAGCGCCCCATATCGGCTCACGAGCCGCGAATGGCGACACCGCACGGTCTCGCAGTCGGATGCAGACGGTCCCTCCGGGTCGTTTCCTGTCGTGTGGCATGACCGATGCGTGACCCACAGCACTCGTAAGCGAGCCGTCCCCCGACGAGATTCGATCGGGGATCGGTTCCTCGAGGAGTGTTCCGCGGTTCGGGCTGATGGGGACCCCACATCCGATCCAGATGGCACTCCTCCGCCAGGTGGCGGACGACCATGCTCGGCTGGATGCGGCCTGGGCCGCGCGACCGGAGGTGTCAGCTGATGTTCGTGGATCGACGCGAGGCAGGAACGCGGCTCGCCGAGCATCTGTCTGGCTACGAGGCCGCTGCGCCGATCGTCATCGGGCTGCCACGGGGTGGAGTACCGGTAGCGGCCGTGGTGGCGTCGGTGCTGGGCGCGCCGCTCGACATCATCGTGGTGCGCAAGCTCGGCTGTCCCTGGCAGCCCGAGCTGGGGTTCGGGGCCGTCGCCGAGGGTGGTATCCGAGTGATGAACGACGCGCTCGTCCACGACTTCGATCTGACACCGGAGGAGCTGGCGACCGTCACCGCCCGCGAGGAGGCGGAGCTCGAGCGCCGAGTACGTACGTATCGGGGAGGTCGGCCACCGATCGCGGTCGATGGCCGCGTCGTGATCCTGGTCGACGACGGGCTGGCGACCGGCTATACGGCTCGGGCGGCGGTGGAAGCTTTGCGGCGACGCCGTGCGGCGAAGGTGATCCTCGCCGTGCCCGTGGCATCGGAAGCGGGTGCATCGGAATTACGGCGACATGCGGATGACGTCGTGGCGGTGGCCACGCCGTCCTGGTTCCTCGCGATCGGCGAGTTCTACGAGGACTTCTCGCAGACCTCGGATGAGGACGTCATCGCGCTCCTCGAACAGGGCGCTCCGCCGCGCCGTTCCGGCTGTCGTCGGGTCGAGCAGCCCGCGGGCCCGGTGACCCGGCGCGCAGGCACCAGCCCGATCGCATCGTGAGCGTCGCCAGCCCGCTGCTCGGCGATGTCCTCCGCCTGACGGAACGCGCGGTGCCCCGCGCGGCCGGCGATGACACGGTCGGCCAGGTCATCGCGGCGCTCCATGGCGGTGGCTTCGCGACGGTGGCCGCCGTGGCGGTGCTCGACGGCGAACGGTTGGTCGGGATGGTCCGCATCGAGGACCTCCTTGCCGCTCCTGCCGCGACGGCCATCCGCGAGATCATGGATCCATCTCCCCCGGCCGTCTCGCACGACATCGATCAGGAGCGGGCGGCGTGGACCGCCATCCACCGAGGCGATAGTACGGTGGCCGTGGTCGGGGACGACGGCCGATTCATCGGGCTGATCCCGCCCCCGCGGCTGATCGAGATCCTGCTCACCGAGCACGACGAGGATCTGGCCAGGCTCGGCGGTTACCTGCGCAGCACCGGCGTGGCGCGCCAGGCGGCCGAGGAACGGATCCTGCGACGGTATTGGCACCGGCTGCCGTGGCTCCTGGTCGGTCTCGTCGGCGCGCTCATCGCGGCCGAGGTCGTGGGCGCGTACGAGGCGCGTCTCAAGACCGCGCTGCTCCTCGCCTTCTTCCTGCCCGGCCTCGTGTACATGGCCGATGCCGTCGGCACGCAGACCGAGACCGTCATCGTCCGAGGCCTGTCCGTGGGCGTCCCGATCCGCAGGGTCGTCCGGCGAGAGCTGGCGACGGGTCTGCTGGTCGGCCTGACGTTGGCAGCGGCGTTCATCCCCGTCGGCCTGTGGCGGTGGGGTGACGTCGAGGTGGTCACCGCGGTCGCGCTCTCGCTCGTCGCCGCGTGCTCGATCGCCACCGTCATCGCCATGGCATTGCCGGCGCTGCTTGCCCGGTTCGGCGCGGATCCGGCGTTCGGCAGCGGGCCGCTGTCCACGGTCGCTCAGGACCTGCTGACGATCGTCATCTACTTCGCCATCGCCCAGGTCGTGGTCTCCTGAGCACGGCGGCCACCCCCAAGATCAGGGCGCATGGCGATGCTCTGGCGACGGGCCGGGCGGCTCCGGCATTGGTGACAGATGGCCCGTGATGCCGGCCTCGCGTCCCGGCACGATCGACCCAAGGAGAGGGTCATGAGCGCACGTATCGATAGCGGACGCCGGGATCCCGCTGAGCGCCCGTTGCGCGTGGAAGCGGGCCATGTCGTCTGTCCGAGGCGCGGCCGCATCGACATCCAGGAGTGCTGGAGCTGCCGGGAGTACCGGGGGCTGTCCGGCAGGCGTGTCGAGTCGTTGCTGTGCGGGCTGGTCGGTGAAACGCTGGCCAGCGTGCTCTGGGCCGTCGACCACGGTCCCGGCACGGATCGCGACTGAGCAGCCATGGATCACGCCCCGATCGAGGTGCTTGCCGCGCTGGTCGGTCACCTGCTGCCCGGACTGCCTGCGAGCTCGCTCCGGACGCTGGCCGCCATCGGCCGCGATGAGCGACCCGCGCCGGGAACCTTCCTGATGCGTGAGGGCCGCCCGACGCTCGACCTCGGTCTGATCGCGGGAGGCCGGCTGGCCGTGCGTGACCGGCTCGGAGCTGACGACGTCACGCTCATGACACTCGACGCCGGTGACGTGTTCGGCTGGTCTGCCGTCCTCGATGGGGTCTCGACGGCATCGATCGTCGCGCTCGACGGTGCACGGGTCCTCCTGTTCGAGCGCGCCGCGCTGCTTTCACTCCTCGCAGCGGACCCGCTGCTGGCGGTCGTCCTCTATCGCCGGCTCCTGGAGGGCGTGGCGAGCCGACTCGATGCCACCCGTCTGCTGATGCGCGACGTGTACGCAGGAGGGCGTGCCTCGTGACCGCCGCCCTCCCGCCTGTCGCCGACGCCGCCGCGGGCGCCTTCCTGCCGCGCGCCGGCCTCGGCCGGCTCCTTGCCGCGCTCCGCGCCGACGGCTGCACGGTCGTCGGCCCGACCATCCGCGATGGCGCCGTCGTGTACGCCGAGATCGCCGATGCCGCCGAGCTCCCGGCGGGCTGGCAGGCAGCCAGCGCGCCCGGCACGTACCGATTGGACGCCACCGGGCGCGACCGGGCCTTCGACTACGGGATCGCGGTGACAGCATGGAAGCGGTTCACCCACCCGCCGCGCGTGCCACTCACGACCACGACCGACGACGGGCTCGTCACGTCCGTCGAGCCGGACGTACCACGCATGGCATTCATCGGCGTGCGTGCGTGTGAGTTGGCCGCGCTGGACATCCAGGAGCGCGTCCTACGCGCAGGGCCCGCGGGTGACATGGACCACGCCGCACGCCGAGCGGCCAGTCTCGTCGTCGCCGTCGAATGCGCGGTCGCGATGTCGACCTGCTTCTGCACCTCGATGGGCACGGGGCCCGAGGTCAGCGAGGGCGCGGACATCGTCCTCGCCGAGCTCGATGACGGGTTCACGATCCGGGCGCTGACACCCGCGGGCGAGCGGATCGTCGCGACGCTCGAGCTCGGAGAGGCCACGGCCGGACAGATCCGGGCCGCAGCCGAGCAGGTGGCCGCCGTCCGGGTTTCGATCGGGGACCCGGTACCAACCGACGGGCTCGCGGAGCGCCTGCGCGCCGCTCCGGAACATCCCCGCTGGGATGAGGTCGCGGAACGGTGTCTCGCGTGCACCAACTGCACCCTGGTCTGCCCGACCTGCTTCTGCACGAGCGTCGGCGTCAGCTCCGATCTCGACGGCACGACCGGCACGACCGAACGGACATGGGACAGCTGCTTCACGCTCGGGTTCGGGCGCGTCGCGGGTGATGCCAACTTCCGTCCGCGCGTCGCCGACCGCTACCGCCAATGGCTGACGCACAAGTTCTCGACCTGGTGGGACCAGTTCGGCTCGACGGGCTGCGTCGGTTGCGGCCGGTGCATCACGTGGTGCCCCGTGGGCATCGACATCCGCGAGGAGCTGCTCGCGATCGCCCCGCCGGGCGCCCCCCCTGCACCCGTGCCATGGCCACCCTCCCCCGCCGCCGGGCACGCGCCCGCGCCGCTTGGGACCGTCGATCCGGCGCGCTACGTGCCAGTCGACGTCACCGCCGTCCGGCGTGAGACGGCCGACAGCATGACGCTCTCGTTTGCGACCGACGACCAGGGCCTACTCGCGAGCCGCGCGGGACAGTTCGTCATGGTCGCCTGTGCGACGCAGGCCGTGCCACCCATCTCGATCTCGCGGATCCGCGAAGACGGCTTGGACCTCACGATCCGCAACGTCGGCCCGGCGACGGCGGCACTCACCGCGAGCCAGGCTGGCGATCGCGTGTCACTCCGAGGCCCGCTCGGCCGTCCGTGGCCGGTCGAGTCGGCACACGGCGGCGACGTCGTGATCGTCGGCGGCGGCATCGGGCTGGCGCCCCTGCGACCGGTGATCGACGAGGTCCTGCGCGAGCGACATCGCTTCGGCGTCGTGCGCATCTATCTTGGCGCGCGGACGCCGCACGATCGGCTGTTCGTTGCCGAGATGGCGGCCCTCAGCGGCCGCACCGACCTGGAGCTCGAGGAGATCGTCGACCGAGGCGGACCCGAGTGGCTCGGGCGAGTCGGCGTCGTGACCCAGCTCTTCGAGCGAGCAGCATGGACGGGCGGGCGGACGACGGCGTTCGTGTGCGGACCTGACCGGATGATGCAGGCGACAGCTCGCACCTTGGCGACCCGTGGCGTCGCCCCAGAACGGACATGGGTGACGCTCGAACGGAACATGGCCTGCGGGGTCGGCCTGTGCGGCCACTGCCAGCTCGGACCGTACTTCGTGTGCCGCGACGGGCCCGTCTTCTCGGTCGCCGAGCTCGGTGACACCTTCACCGTGGAGGGTCGGTGATGCTGGCCGCGTCAGCGCCCCGTGAGGCCGCCCGCCACCGGCCGCGCATCGGCGTCGTCAAGTTCGCGTCCTGCGACGGATGTCAGCTCACGCTCCTCGACCTCGAAGACGACCTGCTGGCGATCGCCGATCGCGTCGACATCGTCGAATTCGCCGAGGCGACGTCCAGACGATCATCCGGACCGTACGACATCCTGTTCGTCGAAGGCTCGATCAGCACCCCGGAGCAAGCGGCTGACATCGTCCGGCTCCGGGCGGCCACGACGACCCTCGTGACGATCGGAGCGTGCGCCACCTCGGGCGGGATCCAGGCGCTCCGCAACTGGTCCGATCACGACGCGGTCCGTTCGCTCGTGTACCCGCGACCGGACTACATCGAGTCGCTGGCCACGGCGACGCCGATCGCCGACCACGTCTCGGTCGACGCCGAGCTGCGGGGCTGCCCGATCTCGCCGGACCAGCTGCGTGAGTTCGTCACCGCCACGCTCGTCGGTCGCCGTCCGAATCTTCCGGACGAGGCGGTCTGCGCCGAATGCAAGCGACGTGGTGTGGTGTGCGTCGCTGTGGCCGATGGGGTCACCTGCCTCGGGCCTGTGACACGGAGCGGATGTGGGGCGCTCTGCCCGGCCTACGGTCGAGGCTGCTACGGGTGCTTCGGGCCACGCGAGGCCGCCAACGGCCCGGGCCTCGCACTGTGGCTCGAGCGCACGAACGACGTCACCGACATCGCCCGCGCGTTCGCGCTGATCAACGCCTGGGCGCCGCCATTTCGGCGCGTCATCGACGGGGCCGGCGGGCCGCCCGGACCGATCGACCAGGCGCCACCGAAGGAGTCCCCCGATGCATGACGCCGCGGTCGCTCCGGGTGGCACCGACCTGACCGTCGACGTTCGGAACCTGACCCGCGTCGAGGGCGAGGGGTCCCTCCACCTGCGCGTCCGCGATGGCGCCGTCGAGTCGGCCCGGCTCGAGATCTTCGAGGCGCCGCGCTACTTCGAGCGCCTTGTCGTCGGTCGGTCGATGGACGAGGTCATCGACATCCTGGCGCGCATCTGCGGCATCTGCCCGGTCGCCTACCAGATGACGGCGGTCCATGCGGCGGAAGCGGCGTTCCGGATCGAGGTCGACTCGGCGACGGTGGCGCTCAGACGCCTCCTGTACTGCGGCGAATGGATCGAGAGCCACGCGCTCCACGTCTACCTGCTCCACCTGCCGGACCTGCTCGGCTACCCGAGCGCGCTCGACCTCGCGCAGCATGATCGGGCGACGGTGGAAGGCGGGCTGCGCCTCAAGCGCGCCGGCAACACGATCGTGGCGCGCATCGGCGGCCGCGCCATCCACCCCGTGTCGGTCCGGGTCGGCGGCTTCTCGCGGGTCATCCGGCGGGACGAGATCGCGTCGCTCCGCGCCGACCTCGAGGAGGCGCAGCGACTGGCCGATGCGACGATCGACCTCGTCGCCAGCGTTCAGCCGCCACCGTTCCGGCGGGAAGCCCGCCTGGTCGCCCTCCGTTCCTCCGACGAGTACCCGATGAACCACGGCCGGATCGTGTCGAACGACGGGCTGGACATCCCCGCATCGGCGTGGGAGTCGATGTTCGAAGAGCGCCAGGTGCCGTGGTCGAACGCCTTCCAGGCGCTGAGCCGCGACGGACGCCCGTACCTGCTCGGTCCGTCGTCGCG
>DATAFZ010000032.1:0-10948 GCA_036257225.1 Candidatus Limnocylindrales bacterium
GTGCCGATCCCCGTCGCCGACGTCGATCGTGCCAAGGCGTTCTATTCCGAGAAGGTCGGGTTCGTGGTCGACGTCGACCATCAGCCCAGCGAAGCGTTCAGGATCGTCCAGCTGACGCCGCCGGGCTCGGGCTGCTCGATCATGGTGGGGAAGGGGACGATAAGCACAGCGCCAGGCTCGGTGCAGGGCCTGCAGTTGGTCGTCGACGAGATCGACGCCGCGCACGCCGAGTTGCGCGCTCGTGGCCTCGACATCGGTCCGATCCGGCACTTCGAGAACGGGGAGTGGCTCGACGGCAAGGGCGGTCCCTGGAACGCGTTCGCATTCTTCGAGGATCCCGACGGCAACGGCTGGTCGCTCCAGGAACGACCGGCCGGCTGAGCATGCCGCCAGAAGCGCATACGGCGCGAAGGTTCGTCGAGCGGCTGGAGACCCTCCGGTCGCCCGACGAGCTTGCGAAGTACAAGCGCTACTTCAAGACCGGGCCGGGTGAGTACGCCGAAGGCGACACGTTCATGGGCGTGCGGATGGGTCAGGTCTTCGAGCTGGCCAAGGAGTTCGCCGACATGGAGCTCGATGAGATCGAGCGCCTCCTCGACGAGCCCTACCACGAGGCCCGCGCCGGGGCGATGCGCATCATGGCCACGCAGGCGCGCGGAAAGCGAACACCGGACGCACAGCGCAAGGCGCTGTACGACCTCTACCTGCGGCGTCATGACCGGATCGACAACTGGGATCTTGTCGACCTGGCCGCATGGGACGTCGTGGGCCGCTGGCTGATCGATACGCCTCGCGACGTGCTCGACACGCTCGCTCGATCAGTGAACATGTGGGAGCGACGGACGGCGATCCTGGCGACGATGGCCTTCATCCGCGAGGGCGACGTGTCGACCACGCTGCGCATCGCGGAGGTCCTCCTTCACGATGACCAGGACCTCATCCACAAGGCGACCGGCTGGGCACTTCGTGCTGCCGGCGATCGCGATCCCGCAGCAGTCCGGGCCTTCCTCGATCGGCATGCGGCGACGATGCCGCGTACGGCGTTGCGCTACGCCCTGGAGCATTTCGACGACGATGAACGAGCCCGCTACATGGGCTCGAGAAAGGCGGCGACACGATGACCGATCGAGAACCGGTACAGACCAAGAACCTGGACCGCTACGGGAACGACGCATTACCGTGGAGCCGGCCCCGCGATCTCCTGGCGAGCATCGACCCCTCGGAGAATCTCACCTGGTTCCTCGGCACGATGCGGCCCGACGGGCGACCACACGCCGCCGGCGTCGGCGCGGTGT
The DNA here is from genome assembly GCA_036257225.1 of Candidatus Limnocylindrales bacterium. GTDB lineage: Bacteria > Chloroflexota > Limnocylindria > Limnocylindrales > CSP1-4 > SPCO01. The sequence goes on from DATAFZ010000032.1 coordinate 1,296, forward strand.
GGCACGACGGCGATGTGTACTTCACGAGCGGGCCGGGGACCCGCAAGTCGCAGAACCTCGCCGACAACCCCGCCGGCACCTTCTCGATCCGGCTGACTGGGATGGACCTCGTCTTCGAGGGCGAGTCGACCCGCGTGACGGATCGGTCGACCCTCGAGACGGTCGCGACGATCCTCAACAGGGGTGGCTGGCCGGCGACGGTCGAGGGCGACGCGCTGACAGCGCCGTTCAGTGCGCCGAGCGCGGGGCCGCCACCGTGGTACGTGTACCGGTTCCGGTACCACACGGTCTTCGGGGTCGCCGGCGAGGAGCCCCACGGCGCAACGAGATGGCGCTTCGAGTCCTGATCGTCCGCGCGTGACGACCGAGGCGCCTCGCGTCCGACGTGTGGCGACCGACGACCTGACGGCAGCCGAGGTAGCGGCCCTCCGCGCCCTGCTCTGGAGCGCGTTCCCCGCCGGGGAGGAGGGGTTCACCGAGGATGACTGGGATCACGCGGTCGGCGGCACCCACTTCCTGCTCGAGGAAGACGGCGTGATCGTGTCGCACGCGTCGGTGGTCGAGCGCGAACTGCACATCGCGGGCCGACCGGTGCGCACCGGCTACGTGGAAGCGGTCGCGACTGCCCCGGCATCACAGGGCAGAGGCCTCGGCACCGTCGTGATGCGCGAGGTGACCGCCCATATCCGTGCCGGATACGAGCTCGGGGCGCTCGGGACGGGCCTGCACGGGTTCTACGAGCGACTCGGCTGGCTGACCTGGCGCGGACCGACGTCGGTGCGCACGGATCACGGGGAGCAGCGAACGCAGGACGACGACGGCTCCATCATGGTGCTTCCCACGCCGACCACGCCCGAGCTGGATGTCACGGCATCCATCAGCTGCGAGTGGCGACCCGGCGACGTGTGGTGAAGGCAAGGGCAGACTCAAGCGATGCGATTTCACGTGTTGGCGACCGACTACGACGGCACGATCGCCCAAGACGGGATCGTGGCGCCGTCGACGGTCACCTCGCTGGAGCGGCTGTCGGCGTCCGGGCGGAAGCTCGTGCTCGTCACGGGGCGACAACTGCCCGACCTTAGGGACGCGTTCTCGCAACTCGACCTCTTCGATCGCGTCGTCGCGGAAAACGGCGCATTGCTCTATCGGCCTGGGACCAGAGAGGAACGGTTGCTTACCGAACCCGCCGACGAAGGACTTGCCGAGCGGCTGCGCGAGAAGGGCGTCAGCCCGCTGTCGGTGGGGCGATCCATCATGGCCACGTCGGAGCCCAACGATCGAGCTATCTCGGGCGCCATCCGCGAGCTCGGGTTGGAGCTCGAGATCATCCTCAACAAAGGCGCCGTCATGGTCTTGCCGGCAGGCGTGACAAAGGCGACCGGCCTCGGGGCAGCGCTCCTCGAGCTCGGCATCTCGGCGCACGACGCGGTGGGTGTCGGCGACGCCGAGAACGACCAGGTGTTCCTCACCATGTGCGGGGTCGGAGCAGCTGTCGCGAACGCCCTCCCAGCGCTGAAGGATCGCTGCGATCTCGTCCTCCAAGGTGACCATGGCGCCGGCGTCGAGGAGCTCGTCGAGCGCCTCCTGGCGGATGACCTCGCCTCCCTGGATACCCTGACGGGCGCTGGCGCTGGGCGCGCAAGATGACGTCACGATGTTCCAGGGGCTCGACTACGTCTACATGCCGAGCGACGACGTGGCACGCGACGTCGCGTGGTTCACCGAGGTCCTCGGCGGTCACCTGATCTTCGCGATCGATGGGATGGGTGCTCGCGTCGCGATGATCGAGCTGACCGATGCGCCGCCCCGGATCCTGTTGGCCGATCACCTGGAGGGCGACCGGCCCGTACTCGTGTATCGGGTCGACGACCTGGCGGCGACGAGCGCCGAGCTCCGCGCCCGCGGCTGGGACGAGGGACATGGGCTCGAGATCCCGCAGGGTCCGGTGCGCTCGTTCGCCGGGCCGGGCGGCCATCGGCTCGCGATCTACGAGCGGACGCGCCCCGGCGTCGAAGCCAGCTTCGAGGGCCGCCGAGACTTCTAGGCCGGTACCCAGGTGACCGGCAACGACCTCGGCTTGCGGAACACGACGCCGGTCGGCGACGTCGCGCCGTCGCCCAGCCGGATCCCGGGCCAGCCATCCAGCGCGGCCTCGAGCGCGGCCTGGGTCTCCAAGCGCGCGAGGTGGAGGCCGACGCATGCATGCGGGCCCTGGGCGAAGGTGAGGTGCGACCGGGCGTTCTCCCGCCTGATATCGAAGGTGTCGGGGTCCGTGAACGTCGCCGGATCCCGATTGGCTCCCGTCAGCGAGATGATCACCAGGTCACCTTGCCGAACCGTGGCCCCACCCAGCTCCACGTCGACCGTCGCATAGCGATCGACTCGGGCGGCGGCCGGCTCGAGGCGCAACGACTCCTCGACCGCGTTCGCGATCAGCGACCGATCCGCGAGGACGGCATCCAGGGCGCCCGGCGTCGAGAGCACATGCCAGAAGAGCGACGTGGTCATCCCCTCGCTGGTCTCGATCCCGCCGAACATCATCACCGCCGCGTTCGAGACCACCTCTGCTGGCCGCAGCGTGGCCGTCGCCGCGGCCAGGACACCGGAACCCCGATCGATGGTCGCTCCAACGTGACGGTCCAGCGCCGCGAATGCCTCGGGCGCATTGGGCCCGATCTCGCCACCAGCCGACACGCGATCGACGGCCGCCACGATCTCGTCATACCAGCCGAGGACGACGTTCGGCTCCACATCGATCAGCTCGAGCGCCGCGGCGACGACACGGACCGCAAGCGGACCGGCGAGGTCGCGCCGCACCTCCGCACGCCCGGAGGGGGCGAGTCCTGCGACGAGCCCGCGAGCTTCGGCCTCGACGCGGCCGGAGAACCGGGCCATGACCTCCGGCCGGCGGAACGCCGCGGCGAACGGGTCGCGATGGCGGCGGTGCTCGTCACCATCGAGCGAGAGCATGCTCGGGCCTACTACCTGGGCCGTCGAGAACCGCGGGTCGTCGACCGTGAACCGCTCGGCGTCGCGCATCACCCCGATGCACAGGTCGCGGCTGCTGACGACCCAGCCGTCGAGCACGGGCACCCACGACACGGGCTCGAGCTCCCGCAGACGGGCCAGCGCGTCGTACGGCGCGAGCTCGATCTCGGGCAGGGTCAGCGCTGCGCCGAGCGGCGACTGCGCCTCTCGCGTGCTCATGTCCATGACTCTACCGCCGACCGATCCTGGCCCCAGCGGCCGCACATCCGGATTTGCAGTTTAGGCGTACCTTGAGTCGATGCAGTCTGTGCGCATGCAACGAGTCCTGGGCGTCGCGTTGGCAGGCCTGCTGTTGCTCGCCATGGCTCCCGCGGCGACGGCCGCGACACCCAAAGCGTTCCGACTCGATCTTGGCGCGCGGTCGGACTACGTCGCGCAGACGAATCTCGTCCAGTGCGTCGGTGCGAGCATGCAGATGATGCTCAACATGCTGCGGCCGGGGGCCGACCGCAGCGCCGCGACCCAACGCAAGCTGCAGCAGCTTGCGCGGGTGTGGAGTGGCCCGTCGCGACCCGGACGAGTGCGCCAGGGTGCCAGTGTTCGCGGCTGGGCAGCAGGCCTGACGATGATGGGCGCCGGTCCGTATCGAGTCGTCGGCCTCGAGACCATCCAGGAGGCGATGCTCACCGCCGCGAAGGCGATGCGGACGACCGGGCGACCGGTCGGCCTGCTCGTCTGGCGTGGCCGGCACGCGTGGGTGATGAGCGGGTTCAGGGCGACCCGCGACCCGCTCGTGAGGGGCGCCAAGGTGACCTCGGCGATCGTCGAGGACCCGCTCCATCCATACGGCGGCTCGACCGTCTGGGGTCCGAGTCCGGCACCTGGCTCGACACTCTCGATCGGCCAACTCGGGCGCCAGTTCGTACCCCGCCGCCAGTCGTCGCGCTGGAGCTATCTGGCCGGTAAGTACGTCCTCGTCCTGCCCTTCGAGTTCGACCAGCGCGTCTTGCGCGAGGAGTAGAGGGGTGGGCTTCCTGCGCCGGATCCTCGGCGGGGGCGAGGTGGCAGATCTACCGGATGAGACGCCCGTCGACCAGGCCGAGCTCGACGCGGATGAGCGAGCACGCGACCTGGAGCTGGCTCGGAACGAGCAGGAGCGCTTGAGCGACCTGGCACGCCGACAGATGCGGTACGCCGCGTACGCGTGGCAGCCGCCCGATCAGGGCGGTGAACGCCGCTCCGACGACGAGGGCCCTACGGAGATCGCTTGATCCGGCTACTCACGCCGTCGATCAGCTGGAGCAGCTCGTGCGCGGCGAGCTCGATCTCCTTGTGCCGCCACTCTGCCGCGCGGAAGTGGCAGGCGATGATCCCCGACCGGTGGATGCGCCGGAAATCACCGTAGACGAAGGCGTAGCGCGCCTTGATCTCGTCGTTGACGCCCTCGGTCAGCCCGAGATGCCATTCGGCATACTCGCCCCAGGGATGCTTGGCGAGGAAGGCGTTCTCGTCATCGGCGGCCGGTTGCGCTTCACCCCAGTCGCTGTCCAGCACGTACTGGCGTGCACGGATCAGCCGTTGGGCGCGGGCCACCGCCCGAGGATTGACGGTGTATCGGGCCATGGACCAAGTATGGTGCCCGGGCCCGGTACCATCCTCGCGATGGCTACGGCTCCGCTTCCGAGCTCCATCGCCGGTCTGCCCGTGCCGGAGGACACGGTCTCGGCTGCCACGTGGCGCTGGGCGCAGACCACGCTTCCACGGTATCTCCTGGCGCATTCCGTCCGGTCGTACTGCTGGGGAGCCCAGATCGCTGCCTGGGAGGGACGTACGTTCGATGCGCAAGTCCTGTGGACCGCGGCGCTGTTCCACGATGTGGGGTTGACCCGGATCCCACGCAACACACGCTGTTTCGAGGTCGAAGGCGCGGAGATCGCCCGTCGCTTCCTCGAGCGCGCCGGGATGTCGCCCGAGGCTGCCGACGGCGCCGCGACCGCGATCACCCTCCATATGCAGCCCGGCGTATCGCTGGCTGACGGCATCGAATCCGTCCTGCTCGATCGCGCGACGGCCATCGACGTCCGTGGCGTCGAGCTCGACATCGTGGAGCGCGTCCGCAACGGCGTGGTTCGTAAGTACCCGAGGGGCGCGTTCGATCGTCACTTCCTGCGGGCGATCGAGCGCGAGGCATCGCTACGACCGACCTGTCAGAGCGCGCGACTCCTCAAGGAGGGCGACCTCGCGGGCGCGATGGCCCGATCGCCGTGGGCGGTCGGCACGTGAGTCGCTATCGGGCGCCCGGTGCGGTCTTCGAGGAACGCGAACACAGCGTCCCGCTCGATCATGCCCAGCCCGATGGACCCCGCATCAACGTGTTCACTCGCGAGGTAGCCGCACCCGACGGTCTCGATCGTCCCTACCTCGTCTTCCTCCAGGGCGGTCCGGGGTTCGAGGCGACGCGGCCGACCAGCCCGCCGACCGGCTGGCTGAAACGCGCGCTCCAGGACTACCGCGTGCTGCTGCTCGACCAGCGTGGGACCGGACGATCGACCCCAGTCGGTCCCGAGATCCCGGGTGACACGCCGGACGCCCAGGCCATGTACCTGACACACTTCCGTGCCGACTCGATCGTTCGTGACTGCGAATGGATCCGCCAGGAGCTCGCCGTCGATCGCTGGAGCGTCCTCGGCCAGAGCTTCGGTGGGTTCACGTCGATGACCTACCTGTCGATCGCGCCGGAGGGCCTTCGCGAGGCGTACATCACGGGCGGGTTGTCGCCGATCGGTCGTCCGGTCGACGACGTCTACGCCGCGACGTATCGACGGCTCCTGCGCCAGAACAGGACGTACTTCGAGCGCTACCCCGATGACCACGCCCGTGTCGGCGAGATCCTCCGCCGGCTCGATGACGAGGACGTCCGCCTGCCCACCGGCGATCGCCTGACATCGCGTCGGTTCCGCCAGCTCGGGATGTGGCTCGGGGACAGCGCAGGCTTCGAGCTGCTGCACCACGTCGTCGAGCTGCCGTTCGGGTCCCAGGCGTTCCTGCACGACGCCGCAGCGGGCGTGCGCTTCGATCGCAACCCGATCTACGCCACGCTCCACGAATCGTCGTACGCGGATGGCGTGCCGACTCGCTGGTCGGCGCACCGCCTCCTGCCCGATGAGATCGGGGCGTCGGGCTATCTGACGGCGGAGCACGTCTTCCCGTGGATGTGGGAGGACTACGGAGCCCTGCGTGGCCATCGGGCGGCAGCCGACCTCCTGGCCGACCATCCGTGGCCGCCGCTCTATGACGCGGACCGCTTGCGCCACAATGAGGTCCCGGTGGCGGCGACGATCTACGTCAACGACCTGTACGTGGAACGCGACTTCGCGGAGGAGACCGCCGCCACCATCCGTGGCCTCCGCACCTGGCAGACCGATGAGTTCGAGCACAACGGACTGCGCGCCGACGGCGAACGAGTCCTCGGTCGGCTGATCGACCTCGTGCGGGGGCGTGCCTGATGGCGCCCGCCGCGGACAAGGACGAGGGGCTCAAGCGGCTCGGCGGCGGCCGCTGGCAGACACGCGACGAGCGGTTCACCATCGAGCCGCAATCGGGCACGTGGGCGATCGTCGATGCCGAGCAGACCGATGACCTCGGCCTGCCACTCGTCCGCGGCCCGTACAAGAGCCTGACTGCCGCCAAGGAGGCCATCGCCGAAGCGCGCGACAGCGCTGCCCCGACGTCGTCGATCAAGGGGCGACCGTCCTCGTCCCCGGCGCCCGCCCCCGCCAAGGCCTCGAAGGGGCCGAAGGCTGCGAAGGCCGAGGCACCGGAGGAACCCGAGGAACCGCGCTGGATGCGCGATCTGGAGGCGGCCGACCGGCGACGCGCGACCCGTCTGATCGAGCTCCTGACCAAGGCGGGCGCCTCCGATGCGGAAGGCATGGTCCGACGCGACCTGGTCGGCGACGTCCCGGCGGTCGCCGGTTTCGCGGTCGAGCAGGCGCTCCGTTCCCTCGGCGCGGACGCGTCGGCCGCCGAAGTCGCAGATCTCCTGGCCGATGGGCGCGACACCGCCCTCGGCGTGCGCTGGCGCCTGGTCGATGGGGACGGCCGGCCGATCTCGCTCGATCCGGATGCGCTCTCCTGATGGACGATCAGCTCTCGACCGAGCAGGTTGCCTGGATCCTCGATCGATCGCCGGAGACGGTGCGCGACATGATCCGGGATGGCGAGATCGAAGGGTCTCGGATCCCGGCCGGCTTCAGGATCCCGAAGGCTGAGGCGCTCCGGCTCGCCCGGGAGCGCATCGAGGCCGAGGCCGGCCGCAAGCTGTCCGACCGTCAACTCGAGCGCGTGATCGACAAGCTCATCGCGACGAACGAGGAGCGCCGTGGGCCGTCATGAGCGGCCGCCGCGCGGACCTTGCTTGGCCCGTTCGCTCGAGAATCCGGTCTCCTTGACCACGTGACCTGCTCGGTCGTAGGTCCGCCAGATCCCGACCTGGCGGCCACGGTCGAACGCACCGGTCCGCATCAGGCTGCCGTCGGTGCGATACCAGCGCCATTCGCCGTCCATCTCGCCGTCGGCGTACGCGCCGATGTACTTGATCCCGCCGTTCGGGTAGTAGGTCGTTTCCTTGGCGCCGTCGTCGGCAGGTGGCATCGGGTCAGTATGACCGTGCCCGCACGTGACGGACGTTGATGACGCGTTAACGATGCGTTCCTAGCATCCTCACATCCGTCACCACGAGGAGGCCATGGTCGCGAGCGCCGACGCACTGCGCGAGATCCCGTTGTTCAAGGCATGCAGTGATCGATCTATCGCGATCATCGCCGGGATCGTCCGCGAAGCCACGTTCCCGGACGGCGCCGTGCTGGTGCGCGAGGGCGATCCGGGCGACTCGCTGATCGTCATCCGCCGCGGCTCGGCGACCGTGGACCAGGGTGGCACCACGGTTCGGCGCCTCGATCCGGGCGACTTCCTCGGGGAGATCGCCCTGATCGATGGTCGGCCTCGAACGGCCACCGTGGTCGCCGCGGAGCCGATCGACGCACTCGTCATCGATCGCGCTGGCTTTTCGCGGTTGATGGATGAGTTCCCGGTGATCCGCTTCGATCTCGTGACCGCTCTGACAGACCGCCTCCGCTCGCGCGGATCCGCCCCGACCGACTGACCGGCCCTCAGGCTGGGGAAACGCTGCCCGCTGCGAGATCCTCGATCACCGAGGCCGTCTCTGGCGGGAGGTGACCCGCGGCGGCGAACCGCCGAAGATGCTCGCCGCCACGTGGCTCGGCAAGGTGCGCCTCGGTGAACCACCGTCGCGCATCATCCATCCGCCCGGCGTTGGCTGCGAACAGCGATGCCCAGAGAGTGATCTGGTCGTCGTCCGGAGCGAGGGCCCGGGCGGTGTCCATCGCCGCGGCCGCAGCGGGTGGGTCGCCTGCCGACGCGTGTTCCTGGGCGAGGTCGAACGCCTCGTAGGCGCGCGCGAGGCGCAGCAGCCTCGTCAGCGCATCGAGCGGCGCGGGGTCGTCCTCGACCCGCAGGTCGTAGCGCGTCGCCCAGGCAGGGCCCGTCGCAGGGACGACGAGGATCGCCGCGGACTGGCGACCTCGGACGTCACCGCCCTCGCGCTCGGCCGCCAGCAGCGCCGCCATGAACCGGTCGGCCAGTGCGCCGGAGGTCGAACGAAAGGCCTCGGCCATCGCGGGCCATACCGTCGGCCGCTCCATCATGTTGGCTTGGATGGACAGCCCGTCGTCCGTCACGTGGCCGGCCGCCTCGACACAGCGGACACCGGTGTGCGCGACAGAGCGGCCGCTTGCGTCGACCATCCCGACCTGGCGAGTGTCGCGACCCGGATCGGCTGCGAGCAGCGCGTCGAGTGCGTCGCTCGGTGTCGCGCCGTCCCGCATATGTGCCAGCCCCAGCGGCCCGTAGCTCTCCTCGGCGAACGATTGCGTCGCGACGGCGCCGACGGCCGGCTCGGCCCAGGGGACGATGGAGCCGACATTCGGCCAGCGTGTCTGCACCGCGACCCCGAGCTCGCCGGTCTCGGGATCTCGAGCGACGATCGAGTACGTCATGCAAGCCTCCTCCGGACGGAGCGTACGGCACACCGGAGGGCTACCTCGGGCGGCTGACCTGCAACACAGCCGTCACGCGCTGCCGAGACCGCCGGAAACCCGGACGCCATCCGTGAGCGCATACGGTCGCTTCTACTGGTGTTTCTAGAGGTGCCCCATGCCCGTACGCCGTTCCATCCTGGGCCTTGTCGCCGCTGCCGCCTTCGCGCTGGCAGCGTGCGCCGGGTCGACAGCGTCGCCCTCGCTGGCGATCCCTTCCGAGCTGCCGTCGGTGCCGGCCAGCATCTCGACCGAAGGTCTCGAAGGCTTCTGCGCCGATTTCGCCGCGGAGCTCCAGGCTGATTGGCCGAACGTGGACGCCACGACCGCCGCGTCGCTCGGCACGGTCGTCTCGGGCTGGTCCACCAACCCCGAGCTGTCGACCATCTCGGGCGATGTCCAGGTGATCGGAACCTGGCTGTCAAGCCAGGCGACGGCCACGACCGTTGCGAGTCCGCCACCGGAAGTCCAGACGGCCTTCGACAACATCGCCGCGTTCGCCGACACCAACTGCTGACGCCCGGTGGTCAAGGACGACCGCAGTCGCGC
>DATAFZ010000036.1:0-3179 GCA_036257225.1 Candidatus Limnocylindrales bacterium
TTCGAGACGTGGCTGGAGCTCGGCGAAGGTGAGCGTCCGCAGACCGACATCCTCGACCGGATCGAGCGCTACAACCGCGACGACGTCGTGTCGAACAAGGAGCTGCGCGACTGGCTGGAGGCCCGACGTGACGAGCTGATCGCGACCGGCGTCGTGATCCCCCGGCCCGCCACACGGGAGAACCCCCTGCCCGCCGAGCTGACCGACGCGATGGCCCGGGTCCAGGCGCTGGTCGATCGGCTCGCAGATCCCGCGATCGTGCCGGAGGACCGAAACCAGCGCTCACCGGAGCAGCACGCCAGGTGGCTGTTGGCGCAGCTGCTCGGCTGGCATCGGCGCGAGGACAAGGCGATGTGGTGGGACTTCCATCGGCTGATGGATCTCACGCCCGAGCAGCTCGTCGACGAGTCCGACCCGATCGGCCTGCTCGAACCCGTCGGGCCACAGGACGAGGAGCTGAAGGGCAAGCAGATGTGGCGCTACGCATTCCCGCCGCAGGATTTCGATCTCGGTCGGGGGGACGTCTATGACCCGGGCCAGAAACAGGAGCGACCTGACGATTCGCCCTTCAAGTGGGATGCCGGCGACGTCGTGAAGGTCGACCTTGCCGACGGCACCGTGGACATCCGGCGTGAGGTTTCCAAGCCCCATCCGAGGGCGATCGTGCCGCTGCCATGGGTGCGCGCCCAGGCCCACCAGGAACGGTTGATCGAGATCGGAGAGTGGGCCGCCGACCACGGCATCGACGCCGACGGACCGCACCGTGCGATGCGCGACCTGCTCCTCGGTCGACCGCCGCGCGCCGGCCAGGTCCCAGGTGGACCGTTGGCGCCCGACGACGAGTCCGACCTGGCCGCGGCTCGCCGGCTGGTGATGGCGCTCGACTCCACCACACTCGCGATCCAGGGACCGCCGGGCTCAGGCAAGACCTACAGCGGCGCCCGGATGATCTGCACACTGCTCGCCGCCGGGCGACGGGTCGGCATCACCGGGACCAGCCACAAGGTGATCGGCAACCTGCTGGCCGAGGTGCTCAAGGCTGCGCCGACCGAAGGCGTCGACGTCCGGCCGATCCAACACGGCCAGCCCCACCAGGTGCTCGATGACGACCGCGTCGTGCGTGCCAAGGATGCCGACGACGTCCGTCATCGATTGGCGGACGGGCGCTCGAACCTGGCGGCCGGCACGTCATGGCTGTGGGCCTCCGCGAAGGTCGCGGGCGCGATCGACGTCCTGTTCGTCGACGAGGCGGGTCAGATCTCGCTCGCGAACGTGGTCGCGATGTCGCAGGCAACGGACAGCATCGTGCTCCTGGGCGACCCACAGCAGCTCGATCAACCGCTCCGCGGCTCGCATCCGCCGGGGGCGGAGCGGTCGGCGCTGGCGCACGTCCTCGACGGGGCAGCGACGATCCCGCCGGACCGCGGGTTGTTTCTCGAGACGACGTGGCGGCTGCACCCGGAGCTTTGCTCGTTCACGTCCGAGGTCTTTTACGACGACCGCCTGGAGCCCGAAGCGCACCTCGCCGGCCAGCGACTTCAGAGCGCGATCCCGCTGGCCGACGGCGTGGGTCCGCGGCTGTACGCGGTCCCGACCGTCGGGGCCGACAGCGAGTCGCCGGTCGAGGCGGCCGCCGTCGCCGACTTCGCCCGGTCGATCGTCGGCGGGTCGTGGACGGACGGCCATGGCGTCACCCGTTCGTTGACGTGGGCCGAGGTCCTGATCGTCGCGCCGTATAACGCGCAGGTCGGGGCGATCCAGCGGCTACTCCCGCCCGAGGCGCGCGTCGGGACCGTCGACAAGTTCCAGGGCCAGGAGGCGCCGATCAGCATCTACTCGCTGACGACGTCCGCGCCCGAGCTCGCGCCGCGCGGCATGGATTTCCTGTACAGCCGAAACCGATTGAATGTCGCCACGTCACGGGCGCGCTGCGTTGCTCTGGTCGTCGGCTCGCCGGACCTGTGGCGTGTCCGCGCCAGGACCCCCGCTCAGATGCGGCTCGCGAATGCGTTCTGCCGGTTCGTCGAGCTGTCCGGAGCCTCGGGCGCGGTGGCGGGCGCGGCCGGCGACGGTGCCGATGCCCTGGCCGGCGCCTCGGAGTACGAGATCCTCACGCTCGATCTCGTCTAAGCGTCAGTCCCGTACCATCGGCCGTCATGGCCGAGGCACGACCGACAAACGCCGCAGAGCTCGAGCGACTTCGTCGGCGGACCGTGGCGACGCTGGTGGCCGGAGTCGCGCTCGGCAGCACCGGGCACATCGCGGCGGTGACGGTCGCCACGATCGTGGCCACGCACATCTCCGGTGGGGCGAAGGCCTGGAGCGGCGCCCCGACCGCGACGGTCGTCCTTGGGGCGGCCGCCGGCGCGATCGGCCTGTCGTGGGTGATGGTCCGGCGCGGTCGCCGGTTCGGCCTCACGGCGGGCTACGTCGTCAGCGTGCTCGGGGCGATCCTCGCGACCGCCGCCGTCGTGATGCTCTCGCTCCCGCTCCTGCTCATCGGGACCGTGCTGATCGGTTTCGGGAACGCCTCGAACCAACTCTCTCGTTATGCCGCGGCCGACCTCGCCCCACCGGATCGGCGGGCGTCGGCGATCGGCCTCGTCGTCTGGGGCGCCACGATCGGCGCCGTCGCCGGACCGAACCTCGTTGCGCCTGCCGGCAAGGTCGCGCTGGCCCTGGGACTGCCCGAGCTGAGCGGCCCATACCTGGTGCCGATCGTGTTCGTCGGGGCTGCGGCGCTGCTGTCGTTCCTGCTTCTCCGACCCGACCCATACGAGCTCGCCGACGCCTCATCGCGCCACGACATGGAGGGCGGCGACCGCTCCGTCGCGGTCTCGCTGGCGAGCGTCATCGCGCGCCCGAGCGTCCCCGTGGCCATCGTGGCGCTCGTGACCGGTCAGGTCGTCATGGTGCTGATCATGACGATGACCCCGCTCCACATGGCCGAGCACGGACACGATCTCGCGGCGGTCGGGCTGGTCATCAGCGGCCACACTTTCGGGATGTTCGGGTTGTCGCCGATCTCTGGCCGGCTGACGGACCGCTACGGGAGCGTGCCGGTGATCCTGGCCGGCCTGGGCGTTGTTGCCTTGGCGTCCATCCTGGCCGCCGCGGCGCCACCCGAGGGCGGGGCCGTGCTGTTCCTCGCGCTGTTCCTGCTCGGCTACGGCTGGAAC